>DATAOR010000210.1:0-22999 GCA_036265635.1 Gemmatimonadales bacterium | reverse complement strand
AGGTTCGGGGCGAACTGGTATCCGTGATCCGAGGAGAATCAGCGAATGGCCTCCGCCCGGGCGATTGCCGCGCGGAGGCCGCCCCATGAGGGTCGGGATCCAGGCCAGCGTATCGGACCTCGCCCGGGGCGAAACGCGAGGCGGCCTGTGGCATCCGCAGGGGCAGGCATCCCGGCGCATCCCCGAGGAGGATTAACGCCTGATCATCGGCTTTTCCGCCAGGTAGGCATACCGCGACAGCCGCTTCTCGACGGAAAGCTGGTGGACGCATCGCAGGAATCTCTGGAGACCCTCGAAGTTGGTCTCCCCCTCTCTTGCCACCAGCGGCCCGCGGTGCCGCACCCTCGCGTCGTGCCACCGGACCGCAACCTCCGCCGCGTTTGCGGTCACATCCCTCACGGCCAGGACCGTAAAACCGGCGTCACGCAGCATGGCTTCGTTCGCGCCGGGCGGTACGAACAGGTAGAAGCCGATGGAGCTCCTGGTCGCGAGCTCCTCATGGGACACGATCCCGGTCAGGACCATCGCATCCGTGAAGAGCACGCGGCCCTGAGGCCGCAGAACCCGGTGCCACTCGCGCAGAGCCGCGACCCGATTGGAGATATGGCACATGGCGTCGTTCGACACCACGGCGTCGAACCGCTCGCCGTCGAAGGGGAGCGGTCCGCTGGCATCGATCACGTCGAAACGCGCCCGCTCCGACAGACCCCGGGAGCTCGCGAGGGATCTGGCGTTGCGTACCCCGTGCTCGTTGATATCCACACCGGTGACCCGGCAGTTCCGGGCGGCGGCCAGGTATGCGGCCGGTCCGCCCGAGCCGCAGCCCACCTCGAGCACCTCCGAGCCGGGACCGATGCCGAGCTGCTCGGCGAACTCGAGCCATTCCCGGGCGGTCAGCCAGCTGCTCTGGCCCAGGTCCTCGCCGTAAGTTTCCTGGCGGACCGCTACTTCAGCGCTGCCGGCGAAATCCCCATAGACATTGTCATACAGGTTGACGGGGTTGGCACTCATATGCGGCTCCTGCGCTTTGGCAGTGGCAGGAACACCGGGCCCGTGGCGGCGGTGAGCGCCAGCGCCGGGGCGTGACCCGCCGGCAAGGGCGCGCACCACCGCGCTCGCAGCGAGGCTAGCATCGGCCTCGGCTTCACCCGCCGGTGCCGCGAATGAGGTGCCACAGCTCGGCGGCCGCCGCAATGCCGAACCCGATCGGAAGGGCGATGATCAGGCTCGTCCAGTGACCGTGCTCCCCGAACAGGGGGCCACCTGCTCGGCGGCCAGGCGCGGCCGCCCACACCCCGCCCATGGCCAGCACCAGGTCGAGGCCGAGGCGGACGAACGGCCCCGAGTGCCGGAGGGGCATGGTGGCGACCCAGATCACGCCGATGATGAGGCCACGCACCAGGCTGGTACGGTGGATCCGGGCGAGCTCGACCGAAGTCACCGCGACTTCAGCGTGGTCCTCGGTACGGCCGTGCTGTTCCGTCGCGCTCATGCCGCCTCCAAGTAACGGCCTCCCCGGATCAGGTCCCGGCGGCAGCCGTCTCGATGTCAGCTCATGCAGACGGTGAGCAGCATGTCACTCCCGACTACGGCCTCCACGGCGTGTGACACGGCGGGGTCCAGGGCAAGGGCCTCGCCGGGCCCGAGCCGATGCCGGGAGGCGCCCGCGTCGACATGGAGCTCCCCACGGAGACAATGAATCACGATGTGGCCGGGCGCACGATGCTCCGGCAGACGGCCGCCGGCCTCAAAGCTGAAGAGCAGGAGCCGGAGGGGGCCACGGTGGATCAAGCCAACCTGCCGATGCCCGTCCTTCGCCGGGTGGGGCTCGCCCTGCAACGCGCGCGCAAGCTCCGGCAGGTCGAGCGGCACGACCGGCCCGCCCAAGCGATCGCTCGGATGCGGTCGCAGCCGCTCGTCTGATGAATCCACGGATGTCCTCATAGCAGATCGGTCGAGATCTTCGGGCCTTCACCGTGGCGACGTGCGCCCAGGCCACAACGAGGCTGCCCCTCGCACCGGCTCTACCCTAGCGCGAACATCGCGGCTGCCGACAGGACGTGCAGCGCCCTCGCGGAAGCCAGGGTGAAGCGACGCTGCACCGTGGTCCCCAGCGCGGCCGGCGTGACGAAGGTCCACGTGGCCAGCACGCGAGGAGACGTGGTCGAGATGCCGCCGCGATGGAGGCCGTCGGTGTCGCACAACACGAACGTGCCCGCCCGGCCGGTGCAGGTGATGCGGTCGGCCCGAGGGATCTTCGCCGCCACCTCCTCGTCGCTGGGATACCGCTCGGCGTGCGTTCCGCGGGGCCGCCAGGGCCACAGGTCCGCGTAGGGGCCTCCCGAGGCACTGCCCGGCACGTACTCCATCGGACCGGCACCTTCGTCCACGTCCCGGCAATAGAGATAGGCCTTGACCATCCTGCGGTCTTCGGGGTCACGGTGCCAGCTCTGGCTGCCCACCCGTCGGCCGATATCGACGGGGATGGTGTGCCAGGCATCGGTGTAGACCAGCTTGGACCACAGCCCCAGGTAGTGATTGATGACATCGAGCAGGGCGGGGCAGAGGCCGATGCGAAGCAGGGGATTGGTGGGCGGGAGGGTGGGTCCTTCCGGGTACAGCTTGACCATGTAGTCGTCACCCCGGAGCTGCTTCTGCGCGGCGAGGGCGGGAAACTCGTGGATCCGGTCCCGCACGCGCTCGCTGGCGGCGAACTGGTCGATCAGCTCACGCAGGTCCCGCCAGTCGGCCGGATCGATGCCGAGTCGCTCTTGCGACACGAAGGCGATGCCGCGCGCCCGGAGGTCCGCCAGCGCCTCCTGCTGCACCGGGGTCAGGTGAGACCCCTCCGAGGTGAGCCGCCGAGTGCTCACCGGGTTTCGCAGGTACTTGGAATCGAGGACGTAGCGCCACCGCCTGATGGACGTCCCGACGCGGCCTTCGATCTTGCCCCGGATTCTACTGGCGGCCTTCCGCAGCCGCCGCGGATCGAGAAGCTCGCCCATAGTTCCTCCGGAGGAAACCATTGTGGTAACGTTGCAGTCGCCGGATGGCGGTGAAGGCCGGAGGCGGGGTGACGGGGGACCGGGTCAGCGGCGCGGCCGGCTGCTCGATCTTACGCCCCGGAACAGCGGCTCACAAGAGGAGGCTGCGGGGGAGCGGGCGTCCGCCGCTCCGGTCCGGCCTGCGGGAGAGCGAGCCTCCGCCGCTCCGGTCCGGCCTGCGGGGGAGCGGCGGGGTCTCACACCTTCGACTATGCCAACGATGCGGCCAATGTTTGGCAGCCCACCGAGCGTGCTCGGCCGCGATCGCTCAGCGCCGGGCGTAATCCGTGAACACGAAATCCCTGGATTTCACGATGGTGTGGCACGCGAAGCCACACTTGGCGTCGTTCTGTTGAGGTGGCTTGTCCGCCACCGTCCCGGGCCGGAACTTGCCCGAGGAGGCCTCGTACTCGAACACGGCCCATCCCCACCCGCCGCTGTCAGCGAACCGCTTGCTGTCCTTCACCATGAAGTCGACGTCGTGCTGCTCACCGGGCACCGTCGCCGCCGGGAACGTCGACATTTTCGTCGGGGTCCAATGGACCTTCGCCATCTTGGAGCCGTCGGGGAACGGCTTCCCGTTCGCCGGGATCCCGGCGCGGTAGGCCCCGATCATCACCGGGTTGGCGAGGATCGCCGCCATCAAGGGCCCGTCCTGGCTGATAGACACGACGTGCCAGCCCTCATATCCCCTGAACTCGGAGAACGCGAGCCCGCCCGGCACCTTCAGGCTGTATTTATCCTGGGCGGATAGGGCCTGGCCGCTCAGAGTGCCCACGAGTGCCGTCACCAGAACGATCGTCCGCTTGCGGGAGCTCTTCATTATCACTCCTCCTGGTTGGGGTTAGCGGCCGTGCTTCGGTCGCGACGGTGCAAGCTGCATCTGGGTGAAGCGAAGGCGAGCGGCGATTGGCAGTATATCGTCCCCGTGGGCACGGGTCCATGACGGGGTGGTCTCAAACGACCAACGCTCTGGGCGCCAGCGTGAAACACCTCAGAAGTCGACCAGCAATACCGGGGCGGCCGACACGACACGGTAGTGAGAGCGGCGCCCGACAACGTTGGGGGGGCGGCCGGCGGCCAGAGGTTGGGGGGGGGGCACGGCGGCGCACTGCCGGGTGGCCGGCAGGCGAATGATTCCTCAGAGGCGCTGGCAGAAGGTCCGCAGGCGGTGATTGAAGGCCGGGGCGTCGTCCCAGAAGGCGGCATGACCGGCATTGCCCATCAGGTGGATCTGGGCCTGGGGGATGCCGGCCTTGTGCTGTTCCACCACAGTCGGCTGGACCACCCGGTCCTCGGCGCCGTGGACGATGAGTGTCGGCGTCCGGATGGTGGGGAGGAGGTCGTCGTTATCGAGCGGCCGGGACAGCAGCGCCTGCCGGACCCTCGGGGGTACCGACACCGCATACCCCAGCATCAGGAAACGCTCCTCCGGTGAGAGCGGGCGAAGGAAGCACAGTCCCAACAGACCGTCGAGGCTCCGCACGCTCTCCGACACGTCGGTCGAGAAGAACCCGGGGACCAGGCCCAGAAACTCGGGAGTCAGCACCGACAGCGCGGCCGGGCTGCCGAGCTTCGTCACGCCCCCCACGAAGACGACGCCGCCAAGGCCGCCATCGCCACAGTGGCGGACATAGTCCAGGGTCACCAGGGGCCCATACGACCAGCCGCACAGCACCGGATGGTCGAGCTGCAGTCCCTCGATGGCCGCCCTGACGTCCGCCGCCCACACGGCCGAATCGGCGTAGCCCCCGACCGGCGCCTCGGACAGGCCGTGGCCGCGCAGATCCATCGCCACCAGCCGGTAGTCATCGGCCAGGTCCGACTCCAGCTGCCGCTGCCAGGTGAGCCAGCATTGGGACAGGCCGTGCAGAAAGAGAATCGGCCGGCCTCGCGGATTGCCCGTCTCGACCAGATGCAGGTGCACGCCCTCACCGCCCAGAATCGTATGGTTCTGCATCCGCAGCTCCCTGGCTGGCGCAGCGCCCGCTCCGCCGACTGGCAGGAGGCGGGAACGTCCGACGAAACCTCAGGCTCTCGAGAAGATGGGTATCCGATCGCGGACGGGCTATGGCAGGTCCGGCCACCTGGGCGCGGGAATGTGCGCGGACTGGGTCCCCAGAAAAGAGCACGTTGGTGCCTCTCGCCCAGACCATACGAGCTTTCATGCCATCAGGGCTCGGCCCGCGCCGGATGTGGCGGCGAGCCCCACCGCGTGAGGCGCAGTGGGGCCTGCGAGCTTCGCCATTCGCCAATCGCGAGTGGCGGGCGCGCCCGCGGTCAGGCCGCCTTCCCCGACGCCCGCCCCTGCGGCTGCAACGCCGCCTTCATCCGTGCCAGATGATGATAGGCGTGCCGGACCGGGTGATCTTCCAGCCAGAACTGGCAGGTGAGCGGGGCATCCGCGTTGTAGGACAACGTCGCGGCCTGATCCAGTTCCGCGTCGGTGAGCTCGCGGATCTCGGCCGCGGCGGCGGCGCTGTTCTTCCGGACGAACTCGATCGCCGCCTCCCGGGTGACCCCGTCGAATTCCTCCGCGTGCCTGGCATTGATCTCGGCGACGAGCTCGACCGTCACACCCTCGACGGGGTTCCCTGCGGCCAGCAGCCGCGCGACCTGCATCTCGAGCGGGTACATGTTGCCGACGTGGTGCACCATCACGCCGATCTTGCGTCCGTCGTGGGGGACCCGCGTCTGCCACTCCGCGTCGGTCAGCCCGCCGGCAAAGGCGATCAGGGACTGGACCCCTCGCTCGAGACGCTCGGCGAGGGCGGCGCTGCGCTTGCTCATAGGCTCCTCCGGTTGATGGGGACGAGCGTGCTTGCTCGCCGGACGCACGTTATACCGGCCCGGAGACACGGCCTATGACAGGCCGTCCTGACTTCCTGCTCGCGCGTCCCGCCAGGCGCCGGGGGAGAAGCCGGTGGATTTCTTGAACGCCCGGCTGAAGGCCGCCTCGGATGCGTAGCCCACCCTGGCGCTGACCGCCCCGAGCTTGGCCGGGCCCTGCGAGAGGAGCGTCGCTGCGATCTGCATCCGCCACTGGGCCAGATACTGGATCGGTGGCTGGCCGATCAGCTCGGTGAAGCGCTTGGCGAGGTTGGAGCGCGACGCGGCGGCCTCGCGCGCCAGCTCCTCCAGCGTCCATGGATGACTCGGTCGGGCATGGAGCAACGTCAGCGCCCGACCAACCACCTCGTCGCGCAGGCCCGCCAGCCAGCCGGTTTGCCCGGGTGGGAGCTCTTCCAGATAGCGGCGCAGCACTTCGATGAACATCAGCTCGGCCAGCCGGGTAATGACCGCGTCGGCGCCGGGGCGCCCCAGGCGGCGCTCCGCCGTGACCTGGCGGGTGAGCCCGCCCACCCAGGCATCCGCCATGCCGCGCATGTGCATGACCCGGGGCAGGGATGCCAGCAGTGGATTGAACGGCCGGCGATCGCACCCGAGGTAGCCGCAAACCAGGCCCGCGGACCGTGGTCCATCGCCGCCCAGGCGAACGACGCCACGGTGCGGGGTGGACGAGGTAACCTGAAAGAGAAGCAGCCTGCCGGTCTTGCGCGCGCTCGACATGACGTGCGCGTCGCCGTGGGGGAACACGATGACGTCGCCGGCGGCAAGCTCCACCGGCGCCGCGCCGAGCGGCGCGGCGAAACACCGGCCATCCGTGACGATATGGTACGGGATCAGGTGCTCCGCGTCCGGCAGAATGCGCGGCGCGAGGGTACGCACTGGCGGGGTGCCGATCCCCCAGGGCGCCACCGCCTCCACCGAGAAGAAATGCGCGCCATCCAGTCGGATGACCCGCACCAGGTCGGAGAGCACGTCGGTGCCGCTCACGCCCGCGATGCCAGGGCCGTATTCGCCATGGTGACCCCCATCGCCAATCGGACCGAGCCCGCAGAGCCTTTGCAGCATGCGCCAACCCTGCGCAGGAACCGTGAACGCTGGTCGTGCGTCGATCGAACGTCAGGGCGAGCGGAGACCGAAGAAGCTGTCGCCTGCTATTTCTTAAGGTAACGCCCCGGAAGCGCCGCGATGAGCCCACCAATGCGCCGGGGCCGCTCGAGGGCATCTCTGCAGAAAGTAAGACCTGGGCCGTATACTCGAGACGCATGGCGGTCTCGAGCGCCAGCCCACCAAGAGGGCACCATGACACCGCGACCGGCCGAGTCCGTCCCGCCGCCCCGAAGTGCCGGCTCCCAGGCCGTACCCGACGATCCGTCCACGCTGGACGCCGACGAGGTTGCCCGGATCTGGCGGGCCGACCTCGACCACGGCTTGACCACCACGGAGGCGGCCCGCCGCCTGGCCCGGGATGGCCCCAACGAGTTGCGGGCCGCACCGCCGACGGCCCGGTGGCGGCGCATGCTGGCCCAGTTCCAGGACCCGCTGATCTACCTGCTGCTGGGGGCAATCGTCATCGCCCTGATCGCGTGGTTGATCGAAGGCCGCCCCGGCTGGCCGGTGGACGCGATCGTGATCGGGCTCATCGTGCTGCTGAACGGGCTGCTCGGCTATGCCCAGGAGTCCAAGGCGCGCAGCGCCGTGACGGCGCTGTCGCGCATGACCGCCGTCGCGTCGACCGTGCTGCGCGACGACCGGCTGCAGCGGATCCCGAGCGCGAACCTGGTGCGCGGCGACCTGCTGGTGCTGAGCGAAGGCGACGCCGTCGGCGCCGATGCCCGGGTGATTCAGGCGGCTGCGTTGCGGGTGCAGGAAGCCTCCCTGACCGGCGAGAGCGAAGCCGTGCTGAAGGACCCGGCTACCTTGCCCGGCCCCGCCGCGCTGGGAGACCGGCGAGGCATGGTCTTCAAGGGCACCTCCGTGGCGCAGGGCACCGGCCGAGCCGTGGTCACCGCAACCGGCATGGCCAGTCAGGTGGGCGCGATCGCCGAGATGCTCGATGCGACGGAGGAGGAGCCGACGCCGCTGCAGCGGGAGGTCGCCCGGCTGGGGCGCATGCTCGGCGGTGCCGTCATCGCCATCGCCCTGATCGTGGTCGCTACGGTGCTGCTGGTCTTCGAGGTGCGCACCGTCGTCGAGGTCATCAACGCCCTGCTGCTCGGTGTCTCACTGGCGGTGGCCGCCGTGCCCGAGGGGCTGCCGGCGATCCTGTCGGTCGTCCTCGCGCTCGGCGTGCAGCGGATGTCCAGGCGCAACGCGATCGTCAAGCACCTGTCGTCGGTGGAAACGCTGGGCTCGGCCTCCGTCATCTGTTCCGACAAGACCGGCACCCTCACCCGTTCGGAGATGACCATCGAGCGGCTGATGACCGCGTCCGGCGCCGCCCGGCTCACCGGCGTCGGCTACGTCCCCGAGGGCGCCGTCGAGGTCGATGGCGTGGCGCTGGACGACGAGGCCCACCGCGCCGAGGCGATCCTCGTGCTGAGCGGCGGCAGCCTGGCCGGCAACGCGCAGTTGCGGCGGACGGCCGACGGCGACTGGGAGATCCAGGGCGATCCGACCGAGGCCGCCTTCCTGGTCGCCGAACGCAAGCTCGGCGTGCATGAGCGGCGGATGCGGCGCTTCGAGCGGGTGGGCGAGATTCCCTTTACCTCCGAGCGCAAGATGATGTCCACGATCGAAGTGGACCACGCGCACGGCGACGAGCGGGTCCTGATCTCCAAGGGCGCCCCCGACGTTCTGCTCGCCCGCTGCACCCGCACCCGCGTCGGACTCGCCCTGGTGCCGCTCGACGACCAGCTGCGCCAGCGGATCCTGGCCGACGTCGACTCGCTGACCGACGCGGCCCTGCGCACGCTGGCGGTAGCCTATCGCCCGCTGCGTGACGACGAGGACGCCGATCCGGCGCGCGCCGCCGAGATCGAACGAGATCTCGTCTTCGCGGGGACCGTCGGCATCATCGACCCGCCCCGCGAGGAAGCGGCCCAGGCGATCGCCGAAGCGCACCGCGCGGGCATCCGGGTGATCATGATCACCGGCGACCACCCACGGACGGCGGTGCGGATCGCGGCGGACCTTGGCATCGTCGAGGCCGGGGCCGAAGCCTTGAGCGGGAACGAGCTGGACCGGCTCGACGATGCGGGCCTCGCCGAGGCCGTTCGCCGGACCTCGGTGTTCGCCCGGGTGGCGCCGGCGCACAAGCTGCGCATCGTCGATGCGCTGCAGGCCGATGGCAACGTGGTCGCGATGACCGGCGACGGCGTCAACGACGCGCCGGCCCTGAAGTCGGCCGACATCGGCGTGGCCATGGGCCTGGCCGGCACCGAGGTCACCAAGCAGGCCGCCCGCATGATCCTCGCCGACGACAATTTCGCGACCATCGTCCGGGCCGTGCGTGAGGGGCGCGTCATCTTCGACAACATCAGGAAGTTCCTGCGCTACCTCCTGTCGTCGAACATGGGCGAGGTGCTGACCGTGTTCCTCGGCGTCGTGCTGGCCGGCGTGATCGGCCTGAGCGGACCGGAGACGGGGGGCGCCGTGGTGCTGCCGCTGCTGGCCACCCAGATCCTGTGGATCAACCTGATCACCGACTCCGGCCCGGCGCTGGCCATGGGCGTCGACCCGGAGACCGACGATGTCATGGCGCGCAAGCCGCGCCGCCCCGGCGAACGGGTCATCGACGGTCGGATGTGGGCCGGGGTGCTGCTGATCGGCGCGGTCATGGCGGTCGTCACCCTGCTGACGCTCGACCTCTACCTGCCGGGCGGATTGGTCGAAGGCCGGCACGACTTGGCCAACGCGCGCACCGCCGGCTTCACGACCCTGGTCCTGGCTCAATTGTTCAACTGCTTCAACGCCCGCTCCGGATCGGTCAGCGCGTTCCGGCACCTGTTCGTCAATCCGTGGCTGTGGGGCGCGATCGCGCTGTCGGTCGGCCTGCAGGTGGCCGTGGTCCATGTCGGCTTCCTGAACGTCGCCTTCGGTACCGTGTCCCTGACCCCCGACCAGTGGCTGGTCTGCGTGGCGATGGCCAGCCTGGTGCTCTGGTTCGGCGAGCTCGGCAAGCTGGTGGGGCGCGCGTTTCGCCGGTAGCGAGAGGCGACCGTCGGGAAGCCGGGGCGATGTCTCAGCGGGGCCCTTGGCCGCTCGCCGCGCCGGGCGCCGTTCTCCCGGCCCGCAGCAGCGCACCTCCGAAGATGATCATCCATAGCGGCAGCAGATAGTTGTTCACGGCCGCGACCGGAGCGACCAGGTCCGTGGCGTTGCGGAACATGCCGACCAGGCCTGCCACCGCGGTCCCGACGCCGACGTAGCCGGTCCAGCGGGGAAAGCCGACGTTCCGCGCCAGCATGGCCAGCGCCGACAGGAGGAAGAACAAATTGACGCTCAGCTCCCCGAGGAATTCCCCCAGGTAGTTGCCGAGATAGCTGTTGAGCCCCGTAAACAGGGTGGCGATCGCCGTCCGCCCGGGCGCGTCCGCTCGGACGTAGGCCTCCGCCAGCGCCCAGTGAATGCTGGGCCAGCGCAGCAGGCCCAGCATCATCGCCACCGCGGCAACCAGGGCGAACAACATCGCGGCGCGCATGCTCCCCTCACGCCGGGGTCGGAGGGCATGGAAGGCCGCGACCCCGGCGGGAATCCAGACCAGGGGCAGGAAGCCGTAGAAAGCCCAGACCGCACGGCCGGTGGGCCCGGTCGCGAGAAGCCTCGGGAGCACCTCCGCCGCACTGCCGTCGAGGATGGCCGGGTAGTCGAATCGGGCCGCCAGGAAGGAGAAAACCCCGAGAAACGCCGCCGCGCCCCGATCAGGGCGATCCCGCCCGCGCGAATGGCTGCGCGTTTCGGCATGCGCTCCTCCGGCAGCCGCGGTACGGCGGCGGGTCATGGTGGGACTGACGAAGTGCCAACCCGGCCTACGCCGCGAGACGGCCAACCGGCTCGGCGGCGCACCGGGTCACTTGCGTGGGATTTCCCGAAGATACTAGCATAGCCCGATGGACCTGAATTCCCGGCAAGCTCTCCTTCGGCGGCGCGATGCGGGGACGCTGACCTGGCGCGGTCCGGCCCTGATGCTGTTTGCCCGCTCAGCCTGCGCGATTGGAGCACAAGCCCTGGTCGCGGCCATCATGGCCGTGCGGTCGTCGGCGACCCCATGGCATGACGCTGAGCCGTGGCTGCCGGTGTACGGGACCTTGATCGACCTCGGGTGCCTGCTGCTGCTGTGGCGGCTCACGCGCCGCGAAGGCATTCGCCTCCTCGATCTCGTCGGCTTCCGGCGCGCCCGCCTCAGCCGCGATGTCCTGCTCGGCTTGGCCATCATCCCGGCGAGCCTGGTCTTCATTTTCGGCGGCCTCTACGCCACCGGCTGGCTGGTGTACGGCACCCTGACGCCGCCGTATCTCTTTGCGCCGCTGCCGCTGCCCGCCGCCCTCTACGGCGTGCTGGTGTGGCCATTGACCCTGGGGCTGACCGAGCAGATGACCTATAACGGCTATCTGCTGTCCCGCTTCGAGGTGCTTTCCCGAAGCACCGGCCTGGCGATCGTTGTCGTGGCCTTCGCCTGGTCGTTCCAGCACGCCTTCATGCCGTTGACCTTCGATTGGACGTTCATGGCGTTTCGGCTGCTGTCGTCGATCCCGAACTCTGTCTTCATGGCGCTGGTGTACCTGCGACTTCGCCGGCTGGTGCCGTTGGCGCTGGCGCACAGCCTCATGGATGGGGCGAGCGTGCTGATCGGGGTGTTGCTGCCGCTGTTACGAGCCTGAATTGCACCCCGGACCCGTGGGAAGCCGCTTGATGGCAGGTCCTGGTGTCCGCTACGTGAAGCACGCCAGGGGAGGCCGCTTGATGGCATATCTCATGTCCGCCACGTGGAGCACGCCGGAGGCGCTGAAGCGTTCTCCACGCTGCCCGGCGGCTCAGCTCCGGCGATACCGCAGGTACACCACTCCGGTCGGCAGCGGCGCCGCTTCCACCAGCGTGAGGTTCTGTCGGGTCCCTTCGGCGAACAGCCGCTTGCCGCTCCCCAGCGCGATCGGGTATACGTGCAGCAGATACTCGTCCACCAGGTCGTGCTGCTGCAGCGTATGAACCAGGCGGCTGCTGCCGTCGAGCAGGATGTTCCTGCCCGGCTCCTGCTTGAGCCGCCGCACCGAGCCGACGACGTCGTCCCGGATCAGGGTGGAGTTCCGCCACAGCGAGGTAGACGTGAGCGTGGTGGAGACCACGTACTTGCGCACCGCCTTCATCACGTCGCCGAAAGAGTCACCCTCGGGCATCGGATCGAACGCGCCGCCATGGATCTCCCAGGTCCGGCGGCCCAGCAGCAGGGCGTCCGCCTGGTCCATCGCCGCGAAGAAGTGGGCGCCGATGTCGTCGTGCCAGTAGGGCCAGCTCCAGCCGCCGTGGGTGAACCCGCCTTCGGTATCTTCGTCGGCCCCGCCCGGGGCCTGAATCACGCCGTCCAGGGTCATGAACTCAGCGACGATCAGCTCTCGCACGCATGCTCCTTTGGGTTCGATCCCTTGGCCCGCCTTGGGTCGGACCGGAAGGGAGTCCGGTCTCAGCTGGATCCGGTCCGGCCGGGCTTACCGGTAGCGTCAGCCGTCATCCAGCGTGTTCGACCCGTGGCGGTCGCCGAGGCGGGCATCGCTCTAGTTCCTCGGGCCGCCTAACTTCGCCAGCTCCGCCCGGACCGAGTCGATGCCCGGACGGAGCGCCGGCTCCGCATCCGACCGCAGGGCGAGGTAATGTCGCCAGGCCCGGATCGCGCCCGCGCGATCGCCGGTGAGCGCGGCCAGGCGTCCCTCCTCGCGCAGGTGGGTGGCCAGGTAGTCGGTGAGATGGTAGGAATAGCTGCGCCGCCGGACCGCCCTGAGCGCCGCCCGGAGATCCCCCTGGCGCTCGCGGATCCGGGCCACTTCCAGATTGACGAAGTCCTCGAACCCGACGGGACTGATGCCGATCGTGGACCGGATGTAAGCCGGGCTCAGCGTGAACGCCACGCTGGGCCCGTTGCGCTGGCCGCCCGGTCCGCTCCGGATCAGCGCGTCCAGCCGGTCCACCGCCCCGCCGGTGCCGGCGGTGTCCGGCGGGGCCGCCCTGGCCGCGAGCTTCGCCTCGAGCAGGGCGGCGCACACGGTATTGCCGGTGCGCGTCGCCGGCGCCTCGTCGGGCGCAGGCTGACGGAGCCGGGCGACGGCCTCGACCGCCCCGGCCGCATCGCCCTGGCTCAGCCGCCAGAGAGTGGCCACGCAGAGGTCGGTCTGCGCCACCGCCCGCGCGTCACCGCTCGCCGGCAGCGGCCCGCCGCTCCCCCGGTCCAGCTCCCGTGCCGCCGCCGCACCGCTCGCGCGGTCGCCATCGCCGTACAGGGCGTCGAGCACCCGCTGGTACAGCGCCGCGTGCGGGCCGTACTCGGTCTCGTCCGTGCCGGCGGTGTCCCCCAGCGCCACCGACGGATGGCCGCGGTTCACTTCGAAGGCGTGGAGATAGGTCTTGCTGCGCTGCCAGTCGGAGCCGCGACCGGCCACCGCCCGGATCGCGACGGCGGCGGACTCGGCGTCCTCGAGCCGGCGGCCGTCGAGCACGGCGTAGTTCATGATCCGCCACAGGCTCGGCAGCTTCAGCTGGCCGTAGCGGGCGCGGAGCGCCATCAGGGCCCGCTCGTCGTGCAGGCCGTCGGCGATACGCCAGCGGAGGAAGTCGAGCAGCTCGCCGCTGGTGTCGTGGGCCAGATAGAGCGCCCCCAGCCGCCGCACCGAGGCGCTGTCGCCTTCCATCAGCGCGATCTCGACCAGGTGCCCCAGCGGTCCGGTGCCCGAGTCCAGCGCTACCGACCGGCGGAACGCCTCCGCCGCGCGCCGCCGCGACGCGTCGAGCTGGAGGTAGGTACCCTCGTGGTAGTAGAGGTCGCCCAGCTCGTACCACCGGTCGGCCTGGTCCGGACCGAGGTCCACTGCTCGCTCCCACGCGGCGAGGAAACGCGTGAGCGTCGAGGTGGCCGGATAGTCGGGCCCCACCTCGGCGAACACCAGCGCCTGGTCACTGGGCCGGAGCCGGTTGCGGCTCGCCCAGGCGAGCTCGAGCCCGCGCCGGGCCGACCCCGGGGTCACGGTCCAGCCGGCGGCGCTCGCCAGCACCAGGCCTGCCTGTGCGAAAGTCGAGTCCCGGTCGAGTGCCTGGCTGAAGCGCGCCACCGCGTCGGGATAGTCGCCCCGGCGCTGCGCCGCCAGCCCCTCCAGATAGAGGCGGAGCGCGGGAAGCGGCGTGTTGACCAGCGCGTCGAGCCCGTGCGAGCCCGCCGGGCCTTCGGTGATGAGCTGGGCGGCAAGCCGGTCCACCAGCTGCGGCAGACTGTCGGTCGGGCCCTCGACCCGCGCCTCGGCGCGCCTGCCTCCACCCTCTACCGCGAGCAGCGACGCGTTGAGCGCGAGGTGCCGGGAGGTGCCGACGATGCCCCCGAGGAGGAGCTGGCCGGCGCCGAGCCGTCTGGCCAGGCCGAGCGCGGCCGCCTCTGGCAGGTCGTCCGACCCGGAGCGCCCGGCCTGCCGCCAGGCGGCCATCACCGAGCGGGGGTCGGTTGCCCGAGCGCCGCCCTCACCGGTGAGCCTCGCCGCGACCAGGTCCATCATGCCCTCGCGCAGGTAGCCCAGATCGGGCGCCGCACCGGCCACGCGGAACGGGACGACGGCGACCAGGTTCGGGTCGAGGGCGGTCGGGGGCCGCGGCCACCAGCGGTACGCCAGGTACGCGGCGAGCCCGAGGGCCAGCGCTCCGGCCGCCAGCGCGATCGCTCTGCGCCGGGCCGGACCGCGGGCCGCCGGGGCCGGCGACGGCAACTGCCCGGCGGGCGTTGCCACCGGCGTCGCCGCGGCGGCGCCCGGCGCGGTGAGCGCCTCGGTGAACGCCTGCGCGGTGGCGAAGCGATCGGCGGGGAGCTTGGCGAGCGCGCGCGTCACGCTGCGCTCCAGCGACTCGGAGACCGTGTCGCGCACGGACCGGAGCGGCGGCACCGGGTCGAGCGCGTGACGAGCCAGGATCTGCTGGGCGGTGACGCCGCTGAACGGCGGCTGGCCCGCCAGCATCTCGTACAGCACGCAGCCGACCGCATACAGATCGCTCCGCCCGTCGAACTCCCGGCTGGCCGAGGCCTGTTCCGGACTCATGTAGGCGGGCGTGCCGAGCGCGAGCCCCGTCTCGGTCAGGCGCTCCTGGCCGGCCTCCGTGACGGCGCAGGCCACCCCGAAGTCCGCCACCACCGCCTCGCCGTCCTCCAGCAGGATGTTCTCGGGCTTGATGTCGCGGTGGATGATGCCATGGGCGTGGGCGTGGCCGAGCGCGCTCAGGACCTGGCCGGCGATCCGCACGGCCTGGTCGAGCGGCAGCGCGTGCTCCCGCGTGAGCCGCTGCCGGAGCGACTCGCCCTCGACGAACGGCATCGTGTACCACAGCCGGCCCGCCGCCTCGCCGGAGTCGTGGACGGGGAGGATGTGCGGATGCCGGAGCCGGGCGGCGATCCGGATCTCCTGGTTGAACCGGTCGGGGCCGAGCACGGCCCCGAGCTCGGGGCGGAGAACCTTGAGGGCGACGGGGCGGTCGTGCCGGAGATCGTGGGCGAGGTAGACGGTGGCCATGCCCCCCCGGCCGATCTCGCGCTCGAGTCGATAACGGTCGGCCAGGGCGGCGGCCAACGGGCCGAGGGCGTCGGGCAATGGGGGCACCGGCGATGGTGCTCCTGGCGTGGATGAGAAGGCTGGAGGTCAGGCTGGGCGTTCAAGGCAAGATGGGGCGGGGCACGGCTTTGTGCCAGGGCGAGGACCGCCCTGACACGACCTGGCGGGTGCGGCCGGTGCGGCCTACTGCACGATTACCACGCCCGACATCCCCGACGTGTTGCCGCCGGCATCGACCGCTCCATGGTTGGCGCAGTAGTACTTGTAGGTGCCGGGAGTCGGGAACGCCACCTGGTAGGTGAACGGCCCGTTCCGGAATGTTGGCTGGGTCGGGATGGTATGGGGCGTCACCGGCACGATGTTGTGGCCGTTCGCACCGACGGCCCAGCTCCAGCGCACCACCTCGCCCGCGGCGATGGTCACGCTGGGCTGCTGAAACTGATTGTTCACCACCGGCACCGTGGCGGCGGGGGCGGCCGTCCCCTCGGCGGTGAAGCCGACCGGCGAGCCGCTCAGCCCGGCGCTCTCCGCCTGAGCGGTATTGGTGCCCGGGGCGGCGCCCAAGGTGAGCGTGGCACTGGTGGTCCCGTCGGCTCCCGTGGTGCTGGTGGCCGGGGCGATGCTCCCACCGCCGCCGGTCACCGTCCACGACACGCTCACCTGCGGCACGCCGTTGCCGAACTGGTCGGTCACCCGGACCTGGAACGGCTGGGCCAGTGGCTGGCCGGCCTCGCCCGACCCTCCGCTGCCCCCCAGGGCCGCGATCGCCGCCGCCGCGGCGGCGCCGGCGGTGGCCGAGAACGCGACCGGCGATCCGCTGGCCCCGCTGGCGGCGGCCTGCGCCGTCTGGGCGCCCGCCGTGGACCCCAAGGTCCACACCGCGCTCGCGATCCCGTCCGCACCGGTGGTGGGCGACGCTGGCGCGACCGTCCCGCCGCCAGCCGTGGCGCTCCAAGTGACCGCGACATCGGGCTTGGGGCTCCCGTCCTCGGTGACCAGGACGCGGAGCGGCTGCCCCAGCGGCTGGGCCACCGTCGCGGTCTGGGCATCCCCGCTGGGATCGGCCTTGGCGATCGCGACGGTCGGGTTGGGACCGGGGCCCCCGCCGCCGTCTCCCCCGCCCCCGCAGCCATAGGCTGCCAGGACGGCGGCCGCGCAGGCGGCCGCCATCGTCACCGAGCCGAACTTGTGGATGGACACGGGGCCTCCGGGCTGGTCGGACTCCCCACCAATGTGGCCGCCCCGACCGCTACTGTCTTGCAGCCACCTAGCATGGTTGCAGCCGCCAAGCGCTGTCGTCTGCCTGGTACCGGCCCACCGGGGCGGTCTGCCTCCACGGGCCCTCAGAGTCGTGCCACCGGTCCTAGGCCTCGGCGATGACGGCAATGGAAACCTTCAGACCGGGGACCCGGACGGGTAGCTTGGCCCCCTGACGGGCCGGAGGGTTGGCGGGAAACCACCGGAGCCATTCCTCGTTCATGCCGTCGAAATCGTCTTCCTCCGCCAGGATCACCGTGGCGCTCGCGATCTGCTCGAGCGAGCTGCCGGCCTCCTGCAGGATGGCGGCAATGTTGGTCAGGCACTGCCGGGTCTGCTCCTGAATGGTGGCGCCGACCAGATTGCCCGTCGCCGGGTCCGCCGGGCCGGTGCCCGACACGAAGACCAGGCCCGCGGCCTTGACCGCCTGGCTGTAGGTCGCGGGTGGCTTGGCTGCCTTCGACGTAGCCACGATCTGCCGACTCATTGGATCTCCGGTGGTGTGGTGGGTGGATCAGGCGGCCGGCTTCATCCCAAGAGAGTGCCGCCCCCCGAACAGCAGCGGTGCGGTCGGCCTGACGCACAGCCGGCCGCGAGCAGTCCCGGAGAACGCTTGGCGCCTGCCGACGATGCACAGCGTCGGCATCGTGACCCACCCTCAGGGAGCGGCGCGTGGTCTGATGCCCAAAGAACCACCGCCGCCGAAGGTCGGAGCCCTCGGCGGCGGTCACTGCGGGGTATCGGAAGCTCAGTTCACGGCGCCACGAACGAGGGGTAGGCCGCCAGGAACAGGCTGTGGAACTGATCGGCCGTGAGGATATGCCCCTGCTTCTGGGCCTCATCCGCCACCGTGAAGCCGAACTCCGCCGCCCGCATCCGCTGGGCCGGGGTGCCGTGGTGGCCCGGGTTGGTGAAGGCGCAGTCGCCGATCTGGAAGAACACCTGGAGAAACTCGGCCACCCGCTTCGCGTTCAGGGCCGCGCCCCGCTTGTGCGTCAGGTAGTAGGCCGAGAACGCGTCGGCCATCAGCTCGGTGTAGCGGGTCAGCTCGGCCTGGTCGAGCGTGCTCGGGTCGGAGCCGGGAGGCAGCTCGTCGAAGTAGTTGCGCTCGTACTGGATGTGGTGGCCGAACTCGTGGGCGAAGATGGCCTGGAGGGCCACGTCGTCGTAGCCGATCACCTTATACGCGTCCAGGATGCCGTCGCCCATCACGATCTTGTCCGGGATCCCGAGCTCGGGCGCCGAGATGGCGAAGGCGTTGAAGGTGAACAGCGGATGATTGCCCCCGTTGACGGTCGGCTCCGTCTGGATCACGGTCTGCACCTCGGTGGCCCACTGCTGCGCCGTCCCCGCGGGGAGCCCGAGGAAGATCGGCGACCGGTAGGTCGGCACCGTCCGACTCGGGTCGGCCAGCACCGTGCCGTGCATCGCCAGCACCTGGATGTCGTCGGACTTGATGTCCCAGAACTGCTTCACGTCCCGCTCCGTCTTGTGCATCCGCTGGGTGTACTCGCCGTTGTAGCCGAAGTAGGTATTGGCGTCCCGGGTCTGGAACAGCAGCGCTTCGTAGGTCGGAACGAGATCGGCCCAGCGGTTGATCAGCAGGATGAGCGAGGGAAGGGGAATCTCGAAGGCGCGGGTGAGGAAGTAGTCGTTGATCGCAGTATTGTCATCACAGGTCGTGGGGACCACTGCGCGGCCCGGATCGGCCAGGTCGCTGACCCGGAGTCCGGGCGGGAGCTGGCGCAGCTCGGCCCCGCGAGTGAAGCCACCCTGTTGGCTCTGGGCGGTCTGCAGCGCCGGGCCGGCGACGTCATTCTTCTGGTCCTGGTCCTGACACGCAGTCGTGACCAGCGCCGCGGCAAGGCCGGCCATGAACAGAACATTCCTTCTCATGCAAGACTCTCCTGTGGGGTGTGGCAGGTAGTCCGAGGTTGGGACGAGCGAAGCGACCAAAGGTGAGCTGGCGGCTGGCGTGCCAAACCGACAACGTTCCCAGTGTAGGTCGCGAATTGCGGAGTGGCAAGCCTGGCGGATGTACGGCAGCGCGCACATGAAAGCAGGCCGAAGGCTGCAAGCACTGGCAGTCTCTGGTCGCGCGGCACCACCCGCACAACCCGCGTCGAGCGTCCTTGGAGCGTCCTTGGAGCGGCCCTGGAGCGAAGTGCTGCGCGGCGGCCTTCGACTACGAGCCGCGCCGGATCCGCACCGGCCGCGAGTACGACGGCACCTGCTTGCTCGAGTCCACCGTCGAGCGGGCGACGCAATTGGCGAAGTACGTGGCCACGCTGCCGGCCGTGCCGTGGCGATCAGCCGCGAGCAGGAGCTGATACGCGGCCGGCTCGCTGCCCTCGATCGGCGTCCCGATCCCCATCAGCGTCGGTGCGCCCGCGCCGGTTTCCTGATAGAACTCGACCCGGTCCGCCACCGACGCGCCGTCGCCCTCACGCGGGTTGACCCGGATCTCGGCCGTGAGGGCGATGGCCGCTGCGTCGGGGGGCGTCTGGTATACGTCGGTGACCTGGTCAACTTCGTTCTCTCCGGCCCCGGTCATCCGGCAGAACGGCGGCGGAAAGAAGAACGCCTCCTGCACCGGGTCCATCACCATCGTGCGCGGCCCGATGGTGGCCGACTCCGCGTCCTTCTCCGCCACGCCCCAGTTGTTGCTCCAGTCGGTCCCGGCGGTGCAGCTCGGCGCCGTGCCGGTCCAGCCGGGCTGGCAGCCGTTCAGCGTCAGGTACGAGGCACCGGTCGCGTTGTTCTTGCCCTGCCGCACCACGGTCGTCCCGGTCAGCGGGTCGGTCAGGAAGATCGTGCTGTAGTTGCCGTTGTGGCCGAACAGCTGGTTGGAGAACCGGCGGTGCCCGGCGGTCGCGGTCCACCGGTCGGTCCCGTTGTTGGTGTAGACCACGCCCCGGCCGGCCGCGACCGCCGCCGGGATATCGCCCGCGACCCGGGTGACCGCGTCCCAGTACCGCACCGGCTCGACGTTCCGGTTGTCCCAGATGCCGAGCCTGGCGGCCAGGCGCAGCACGGCGGCGCCGTCCCGTCCCTTCCAGCGGGCGATGCCGGCGCTCTGGTTCCAGATCCGGCCGCCATCGGTATAGATCTGGGCCGGCGCGACCGGCAGACCCATGCCCGCCTGGCGGATATACTGGCTGTAGATGGTGGCGAGCGACTGCCCGCAGGCCTGTTGCACCACGTAGTTGAGCAGGGCGTGGCCCACGTTGCTGTACTCGAAGACGGTGCCCGGCGCGGCCGGCGACCGGTTCTGCTCCGCTTTGGCCCGCGCGATGGTGAAGATGTCGTTCGGGTAGGGCCACTTGGTGCCGCCGGCCTTGGCCCGCTCGAAGTTGCGCTGCCAGCGGCCGTTCTCGTCGCGGCAGATGGGACTGGTGTTGGAGTAGTCGCAGACACCGCTGGTGTGGGTCGCCAGCTGCTCGACCGTGATCTCGGTCCACGGCCAAGTCGTGGCCCAGCGCGCCCCGTCGCCGCCCGATAGCCAGTTGGCGGCCGGATCGGTGAGACCGACGCCGCACGAGCTCATCGCGTGCACCAGGGTAGGCGCGCCCAACAGGCCCTTGTTGGAGGAGTAGGCCGGATAGGCGAGGGTGCCACCCCGATCGTAGACCACCTTGTCGTTCCGGATCACGACGAGCCGCATCGTGTTGAACTTGGGATCGCTGATGGTGCTCCAGATGCTCGCCAGGGTCCGGGTGCAGCCGAGCTGCAGCGCGCTGCCGCAGAGCCCCTGACTCTCGGGGGTCGCCGAGCCCCAGGCGAAGCCGGTCGT
Organism: Gemmatimonadales bacterium; assembly: GCA_036265635.1. Classification (GTDB taxonomy): domain Bacteria; phylum Gemmatimonadota; class Gemmatimonadetes; order Gemmatimonadales; family GWC2-71-9; genus CAVVWJ01. The sequence continues at coordinate 2,327 of DATAOR010000210.1, read as the reverse complement.
GACCGCCGCAACGACGGCGGGCGAGGGCGCCGGGGATGGGCCGGTGCTGCGATCGGCGTCGAGGCAGCCGACCAGGAGGAGTGCGAGGGACACAGCGCTCAGGCGTGAGCCGAGGCCGAGTGGGGTCATGGCAGTCCACCTGCGCGGGGGAGTGGTCGGGCGACGGGACGGCAGGACGGAGCAAAGATGGGAGTGTGGCACCACCGCGCGAAAGGGGCGACCTAGCCGCGATCCTACCGCGCCGCCGGCGGGGTTCGGCCGAGCCCGGCGAGTCAGGGCCGCCGCGCTTCAGCTCTTCCTGGTCCACGGCGGCACGATCATGTTCATCCGGGCATACGCCACCAGCTGGCCCAGATGCTCGTGCAGGTCAATGAGCGTATAGGTGGTCGCGACGCGCGGCAGCGTGCGCTGTCCGTAGTACCGGATCGGGGTGTTGATCTTCGCCTGGGACAGCCCGCCCAAGGTGGCGCTCAGGCTCTGCATCGCCCGGTCCATCACCGAGATCAGCTCGTCGTCCGCCAGCTGGCTGAGCCGCGCCTCCTCGGCGTCGAAATCCGCCAGTGATCCGGCCGGCAAGGGGCGGCCGAACATCGCGGTCTCGGTATTCCCCTCCGCCGCGACATGGGCGAACACCTCGTGGAACGTGCGGGTCCCCTTCATCGGGCGCCAGCCGAGCTTGTCGGCCGGCACCGCCTTGGCGAGCGCCATGAACTTCCGGCGCAGTCCTTCGATGTCTGTCTGCTGTACCTGCCGCCAGGCGGAGAATTCGGCCAAGTCACTGACGGCCGCCTGGGCGCTGACCGACGCAGCCGGAAGTCCGGCCAACCCGGCCACCAGGACGAGGACGGGAGTGGGCCCGAGACGAGACCAAGGCATGCATGCCTCCTTCCATATATATGATGTATATGATGTGCCGGATCCAGCGACGTGCCGGGTGAGGCGTGGTGCTCGGAGCAGTTACTCGTACGAAACAGGGCAGGGAAGGTTCCAGCCGCCGCGCTCCGCCGCGGATGCGCCGGCCGGGCGCCCCTCCCTCACTCATACGCATACGCCCCCAGGTCGCAGACTGCTTGCGCACCCGCATGACGATGGCCGAGACCGGCCCGCTGCCGTTCGCCAGTTCGTGCTGGCGGCCATGTCGGCCACGGGGGTGCCGCGATGGGGCGGATGGGGACTGCCGGGGCGGCTGGTCGCGGTCAGTCTCGGCGCGGCCGGGTTGCGCCCACCACCCCGCTGGCCAGCAGGTCGTCCACCGCGGCCGTGACCAGCTCGACCGGGATGTCGGGAATCGACCGTGGGTCTACCACCGCGCGGTGGGGCGTCCGATAGGGCAGCCACGGCGCTACCCCCGTCTCGGCCTGATACAGCGCGACCGTGGGCAGCTTCCAGGCGGCGGCGAGATGGACCGCCGCCGTGTCGGGCGTGAGCAGCAGGTCGAACTCGTGGATGATGGCGGCGAAGGCGTGGAACGAGGCGCAGGGCGGGACGGCCTGTGCGCCGGTCGCCCGGGCGATATGGCCGACCTCGGCGGCGTCGTCCGGGCTGCCGCACACGGTCACCGCCACGTCGCCGTGCCGGGCCATCACGCGGCGCACTAGCTCGACGTAGTTGGCGCGACCCCAGAAGCGATCCGGCTGGCGGGAGGAGATGTTGACGCCGAACCGCATCGGCCGTAGCCGGGGACCGAGCACCGCGCGGGCGCCGGCGACATCATCGAGGCCCAGGCGGTATTCCAGGTCGAGCGGCTCGCGGGCCGGGTCGATGCCGAACGGGAGCAGCAGCTGGGCGAACCGGTCCACCGGGTGGGCGACCGCGGCATCGAGAGCCGGAGCGGCGTGGGTGTAGCGACCGCTCTCGGCGTGAAGCAGCCCCACGGCCACCGGCGGGTGGCACCAGGCGATCACCAGCTGCGCGGTGGTGGAGGGATGATCGATCAGGTCCACCACCGCGTGATAGCGGGCGCGGCGTAGGGCGTGGAGCAGCCCGAGAGCCGATCCGATCGTCTTCTGATAGCACCAGATGCGGTCCACGAACGGGGCCGCCGCCTCGCGCACCGCCCGGTTGGCCCGGCTCACCAGCAGGTCGATCGGCGAGTCGGGATAGCGCCGGCGGATGGCCCGGAGAACCGGGACGCTGACCAGCACATCCCCGATTCGCTCGAACCGGATCAGCAGGATCGGGGCGCCGCGCGGCAGCTGGACCAGGTCCTCCGGCACGGCGGTGGCCTGTCCGGCAAACGGACGGTGGCCGGCGGCGAGCAGCGCCCGGCGCCAGCGCAGCTCGAGCGCCTTGAGGGCGGGCACAGCGCCGACGGCGTCCTTCTCGCT
>DATAOR010000209.1:0-2682 GCA_036265635.1 Gemmatimonadales bacterium | reverse complement strand
CCCCACCGCCCGCTCGAGCGCGGTGGCGACGTAGTCGAGCGACTCGGCCACGATGGTGTTGAGCACCGTGTTGGGCCAGGCGATGCTGGCGCTCGAGCCCACGGCCCGGAACTCGAACTTGTTGCCGGTGAAGGCGAACGGACTGGTCCGGTTGCGGTCGCCCGAGTGGCGCGGCAGCTGGGGCAGCGTCTTGGCACCGAGGTCGAGGGTGCCGCCCCGAATGGTCCGCTTGGGCAGCCCCTTCTCGACCTGCTCCAGGATGTCGCTCAGCATCTTGCCCAGGAAGATGGAGATGATGGCCGGCGGGGCCTCGTTGGCCCCCAGCCGGTGGTCGTTGGCCGCGGAGGCGATCGAGGCCCGGAGCAGATCGGCGTGGAGATCGACCGCCCGGATCGTGGCCACCAGGAACACCAGGAACTGCATGTTGGTGTGGGTGTCGTCCTGCGGGTCGAGCAGGTTGACGCCGGTGTCCGTGCTCATCGACCAGTTGTTGTGCTTGCCCGAGCCGTTGACGCCGGCGAACGGCTTCTCGTGCAGCAACGCCTGGAGGCCGTAGCGCGGGGCCACCCGCTTGAGGGTCTCCATGATCAGCATCTGGTGGTCGCCCGCCAGCTGGCTGGGCTCGAACAGCGGGGCGATCTCGTACTGCCCCGGGGCGACCTCGTTGTGCCGGGTCTTGACCGGGACGCCCAACCGGTAGAGCTCGCGCTCGGACTCGGACATGAAGGCCAGCACCCGCGGCGGGATGGTGCCGAAGTAGTGGTCCTCGAGCTGCTGGCCCTTGGGCGGCTTGGCGCCGAACAAAGTCCGCTCCGAGGTGACCAGGTCCGGCCGCTTGAAGTACAGCTCGCGGTCCACCAGGAAGTACTCCTGCTCCGGTCCGACGGTGGTGTAGACCCGCTTCACGCCGGTGTCGGTCCCGAAGATCCGGAGCACCCGGAGGGCCCGCTGCGACAGCGCCTCGACCGAGCGCAGCAGCGGGATCTTGGTGTCGAGCGCCTCGCCGGTCCAGGAGACGAATGCGGTAGGGATGCACAGGGTGACGTTGTTGTCGCCCCGCATGAGGAACGCCGGGCTGGTGGCGTCCCACGCGGTATAGCCCCGGGCCTCGAAGGTGGCCCGAATCCCGCCCGACGGGAAGCTGGACGCGTCCGGTTCCCCCTGCACCAGGTCACTCCCCGAGAAGTTGAACACCACCCCGCCGTTGCCGTCCGGCGCGGCGAGCGAGTCGTGCTTCTCGGCGGTCAGTCCCGTGAGCGGCTGGAACCAGTGGGTGTAGTGGGTCGCCCCATTCTCGATCGCCCAGTCCTTCATGGTAGCCGCGACCACGTCGGCGACGGCCGGGTCGAGCGGCTCGCCCTGGTCGATGGTCCGGAGCAGGCTCCGGTAGACCTCCTTGGGAAGGCGCTGGCGCATGATCGAGCGGGAGAAGATGTCGGCCCCGAAGATCGAGTCGATCCGGTCGGCGGTGGTGGGGGCCCCGTCGAGGGTGCGGGCGGGCGTGGTCACGGGGGCGTGGACCTCAGCGGTATAGGGTGGACGGGAAAGGAACCAAGATAATCGGCTGTTCGGAAAACGGACTCGGCGGAGAGCGCTGCTCCGGCGAGTCCGGTGCTCGGTCGGGCGAAGGTATATCCCCAGTGGCGGGAGTGTGAAGAGGGATTCACGGCGCCTTCACGGGGTATTTCGGAGCACCGGCGATCTTCCGCCTTCATGACCACGATTCCCCTGCGGGGCTTGCCGGTCCGCCCGGCTGCCGCCCATCCGCCACCGTTCGCCCTGCCCGCCGCCCACTTCGTCGCCGCCCTGCTCTGGCTGGGTATGGGCGCGATCGGACTGGTGGCCGTGGCGCCCGCCCTGGCCCGGGGCCAGTTCCTCGATCCCCGGGTCCTCGCCACCGTCCACGCTTTCAGCCTTGGCGTCGTCACCACCTCCATCTTCGGCAGCCTCTACCAGATGCTGCCGCCGCTCCTGGGCGTGACGGTGCGGAGCGTCCGGGCGGCCGCGATCGGCTTCGTCCTGCTGAACGCCGGCGTGGTCACGCTGGTCGCCGCCCTGTGGCTGGCCCATCCCGCCTGGCAGGGGGTGGCCTGGACCCTGGTGGCCGGTGCCATCGGATGCGCCTCCTGGACCCTCCTGCCGCAGCGCCGGAAGGCCACCCAGGGCCGGCTCACCGGGCTCTACATCTCCGCCGGCCACAGCGCGCTGGGATTGGCGTTCCTGATCGCGGGAGCCCGGATCGGCGAGGGCCTGGGATGGTGGCAGCTCGACCGGCTGGGGATGCTGGCGGCCCACTTTCACCTCGCGGCGCTGGGCTTCGCCACGCTGACGGCCGTCGGCGTGAGCAGTCGGATCGTCCCGATGTTCCTCGCCTGCGAGCGTGCGCCGGTGTGGCCGCTGCGCTGGATCGGGCCCGTGGCCGGCGCGGGGCTGCTGCTGTTCGCCGGTGGTCAGATCGGGCACGTCCGGCCGGCGACGGTGGCCGGCGCGGCCCTGCTGGCCCTGGCCATGGCCGGGTACCTGGGTCTGGTAACGGTGTACTTTCGGACCCGCACCCGACCGATCGACCCGGCCCTGGGGCACATCGCGGCGGCCTTTGTCGGGCTGGCGGCGGCGGTGGTGGCTGGTCTCGCGCTGCTATGGACATCCGGCGGCGCCTTTCAGCGCGGGCTCGCGGCCTAC
>DATAOR010000208.1:0-8497 GCA_036265635.1 Gemmatimonadales bacterium | reverse complement strand
CTCGACCAACCCCGTGGTCGTCTCCTTGAGCTGGGTCGTGGTCTCCTTGAGCCGCTCCAGGCCGTCCTGGGCGGCCGTCTGCAGCACCGCCTTGATCCGCCGGGCGCTTCTGGCGCCGGCAGCCTTGGCCGCGGTCGCCGTGCGCCTCACCGACTCGCGAGCGACGCTCGGCCGCGAGCGGGTCCGCGCGGACCGGGCCCTCGACTCCTTGACGGTGCGTCCGGCGATGCGGCCCGACTGGGTGGTCCGTTGACTCGAGGACCGGCCGGCCGCAGCGCGACCGATGGTCTTCAGGCCCGTGGACCTTCGGCCAGCCGCTTTCGAAGTTGATGCCCTGCGGGTCGCGGCTTCGCTGATTGCCGCCTTCCGGGTTGCCGCCTTCCGGGTTGCTGCCTTCCGGGTGGCCGCCTTCCGGGTGGCCGCCTTCCGGGTGGCCGCCTTCCGGGTGGCCGCCTTCCGGGTGGCCGCCTTCCGGGTAGCTGCTTTGCGGGCTGCCGCCCTGCGAGTCGCGGCCTTGCGAGTCGCGGCTCTGCGAGTCGCGGCCTTGCGAGTCGCGGCCTTGCGAGTCGTGGCCTTGCGAGTCGTGGCCTTGCGACCTCCCACCTGGCTGGTCCTCGACCGAGACGTTGTCTTGCGGCCTGCTGCCCCGCGACTGGCCGTCTTGCGACCCGCTGCCTTCCGAGTCCTCGAAGACCGCCGCGCCCCGGAGGAACGGCCGGTGGCCCGCGCGGTGGCCCGCTTCCGTGCGCTTCGCTTGCTCGACTTCTTCCTGGTGGCCATAGGTGACCTCGGTGCTAAAGGTGGGCGGAGCGGCCCGGCGCCTGCGCCCCGCGCTCCAGCATGACCGGTCCGGTCACGTGGCGCCGTATCGCGGATCACGTAAGAGGTTGCCGACCCGCCGATGCCCTGATCATCTGCTCGGTCATGCTTGCTGTGCGCCGAACGACACCGGAGCAGGGCCGGGATCGGCCCTCCCACGTCGCGCGTCCGCCTTGGGTGACGTGCACGGTGCCTGCCACGCTCTCGATCTCGGCTCCACCACAGCGCCGCTCGAGGTTCTCGATCTCGACTCAACCACAGCGCCGCTCACCGTTCTCGATCTTGCTCCGCCACAGCGCCGCTCCCCTCGAACGCCGCATGGTGCGCTCACGTCGCCCGGCGCTCACCGCTCCTGCGCAGCCGGTCATGGCCCCAGGCGATACCGCCGGCGGTGGCAGCCTGCGAGGGTGCCGCTGCCTGATTACATTCTGGCGATGACCACTACACTCCAGCCTGACAAGCAGGCCTCAGCGACGGGAGCCGGTGTGGCTACCATCTGGCTCGATGGCAAGTGGTACGATCGCGACACCGCCACGGTGTCGGTCTACGACCACGGGCTGCTCTACGGGGACGGCGTCTTCGAGGGCATCCGGATCTACGGCGGCAAGGTGTTCCGGCTGGCGGAACACCTCGAGCGACTGTACGACTCGGCCCAGGCCATCTGGATGACGGTGCCGATGCCCCGCGACGAGATGGCGGCGGTGACCGAGGAGGCCGTCCGGCGCTCCGGCATCACCGAGGGGTACATTCGGCACATCATCACCCGCGGCGTGGGCGACCTGGGGCTCGACCCTCGGAAGTGTCCCCGGCCTACGATCATCATCATCGTGGACACCATCAAGCTGTGGCCCGAGGAGGTCTACCAGACCGGCCTCAAGGTGGTCACGGCGGGCACCCCGATCCCCCACCGCGAAGCGCTCTCCCCCAGGGTCAAGTCGCTCAACTATCTGGCGCACATCCTGGCCAAGATCGAGGGCGCGCAGGCCGGTGCCGACGAAGTGCTGATGCTCGACAGCGCCGGCAGCGTGGCCGAGGGCTCGGGCCAGAACCTGTTCATCGTCAAGCACGGCATCGTCTCGACGCCCGCAGTCTATGCCGGCATCCTCAAGGGCGTGACCCGGGACGTGGTGATCGAGCTCGCCCGCGGGGCCGGGTACGAGGTCCGCGAGACCATGCTCAACCGGTACGACGTCTACACCGCCGACGAGGCCTTCTTTACCGGCACCGCCGCCGAGGTGGTGGCCATCCGCCAGGTGGACGGCCGGCTCATCGGGGCGGGCAAGTCGGGCCCGGTCACTCGCGACCTCCGCGCACGCTTCCAGGCGCTCGTCCGGAGCTGACCACGCGGCAGTCGATCGTCGTCCCGACGCTCGACCAGGCTTCGACCGCGCCGCACTCGCGGGACTCGCGGGACTCGATCCCGTTGTCGGTTTCTCCCCAACCATCGCTGCCGGCGGACAGCGACGCCCGGTGACTCCGGTCGTCGCAGTCTTGCTCACGGCGCCCCGGCCGGGGGCGGTCAGGCCGCGGCTGGCCGCCGAGATCGGCGAGCGGCAGGCGCTCCGGCTCTATCGTGTGATGGCCGGGCGCACCCTCGAGGCGGCGCGGCAGACCGGGTTCGAGGTCACCGTCTGGTTTGCCCCGGCCAGTGCCGGCGGCGAGATGCGGCAATGGCTCGGGGAGAGCTGGGATCTCCGGGCCCAGGCGTCGGGAGATCTTGGAGCCCGGCTCGCCGCGGCGGAGCAGGCGGTGCCCCGCGGCCGAGGCTGGCTCGCCATCGGCCCCGAGTGTCCCCGGCTCGATGCCGAGCTGCTGCGGGTGGCGGCGGCGGTCGTCGGGCGCGGCGAGGTCGCCGTTGGACCGACCGAGGACGGCGGCCTTTACCTGATCGGCGGCACCACGCCGCTGCCTCCGGTCTTCGACGGCGTGCCGTGGCGCACCGGCGCGGCGCTGGAGCCCGTCAGGACGCGGCTCCGCGCGGCCGGCGCCGCGTGGCGCGAGCTGCCCCGGCTGCGCGACGTGAGCACCGCGGCCACCGCGCGGGCCGAAGGACTCTTGACCTGATCTTTCGGCCCGGCCCATATTGGCCGACCTTATGCCCAAGCCGAGGCCAGCGGATGGTCTGGAGGGTCGTAGAGCACGATGCCCGGCGATGGAACGTGTCGGTCGCCGCCGAGCGTCGGGCCAGCTCCCCGCAATGGAATCTGGTGTTCGCCTTCCGGCCGGCCGAGGTCGGGCAGCGGTCGATCTGGGCGACCTACCCGCTGAGCTCCTCCTCCAGGGCCGCCCTGTTCGCCCAGGCTGAACAGATCTCGGACGACGCCCTCGCCGCGTTTCTCGCCGAGCAGCTCCAGTGACGGGCCGCGGCCCGCGCCGGTATCGCATACCGTTGACTGGCATGGCCTTTGCCCCCCGAGGAGCGTTATGTCGCCTCCCAACCCCCTCAGCGAGCGGCTCCGCTTCGCCGAGTTCGTGCTCGACCGGCTCCCCAACGGACGCTGTCGGGCCAAGGTTGGCCTGACCTGGAAGGAGTCCGAGCAGTTCACCGGTGAGGACGAGGGGCTGGGCTCCCAGGCGGGCGAGCTGCGATGCGCGGCCCAGGCCTGCGTGCTGGCGCTGACCCAGGCCGTCCAGGGCGGCATGAGCTTCGAGCTCCTGGGCGTCAAGGCGGTGCGGGCGTTCGACGCGACGGTGGTCATCGTGTCCATGGCGGTGCAGGGCGAGGGCGCGGGGCACCGGGTCGTAGGATCGTATCTGACCGAAAGCGATGCGCCGCGCGGGGCTGCCCTGGCGGTGCTCAATGCCACCAATCGCATTCTGGGGAATCGGCTGTTCATGCGCTGACCGGCGCCAGGTTGCCTCAGTTCGCCTCGGCTCCCGCGGTTTGCGCACCCGAACGACCCCCGAACTCCCCCGTTCGGCCCTGGCGGGCCTCGTTCTCTCATTGCCCGGAGCCGCCCCTGCGACGGTCCCTTTCCCTCTTGGGTCTGGCGTGCTTGGCCGCCTGCGGCGGGCCGCATCGCGCCCCGGTCCCGGCACCGGAGCCCGCCCTCGCAGCCCTTCCCGCCGCTCCCGCCGAGCGGCCCGGCGGCGATCTGCCGACCTTCGACGATGCCCTGCTGATTCCGCCTGCTCCCGCGCTGGACACCCTGGTACCGCCCGAGGAGCTGGCCGCCGAGCTCCGGCTGGCGGCCGACAGCGCGGCCGACGAGGCGGTGCTCGAGGCGCTCGAGGACGCGGCGCCCGCCGAGGATGAACCCGGCGACGACGCCGTCCCGGCGGCGCCCGTCACATGGGACATCGACGTGGACACCTACACGGGACACGACCGGGTCCAGTACTATCTCGATTTCTTCCAGGGCCGGGGCCGCGAACGGATGGGGATCTGGCTCTCCCGCCTGCCGCGCTACGAAGGCATGATCCGGACGCGACTGCAGGAGCAGGGCCTGCCGGGCGACCTGGTGTATCTCGCCCTGATCGAGAGCGGCTTCTCCAACACCGCCACCAGCCGGGCCAGGGCGGTGGGCATGTGGCAGTTCATGAAGGGCACCGCCCGGGGCTACGGGCTCCGGGTCGATTCCTGGGTGGACGAGCGCCGCGACCCCTACAAGGCGACCGTCGCCGCCGCCCGCCATCTCAGGAGCCTGGAGCACCGATTCGGCTCGATCTACATGGCGGCAGCGGCCTATAATGCCGGCGCGGGCAAGGTGTCGCGCGGCGTCCGCCGGCTGCCTGACGACGACGAGGCCGACACGGCGACCTCGGACGCCACCTTCTTCCGGCTGTACGACACCAAGCTGCTCCGCCGGGAAACCAAGGACTACGTCCCCAAGCTGATTGCCGCCGCCCGGATCGCCAAGGAGCCGGGACGGTACGGCTTCACCATCGACTCGGTCGAGCCGTCGGCGTACGACTCGATCATCGTCCCGACCATGACCGGCCTCGACGTCATTGCCCGCCTGGCGGATACCACGGTGGCCGCCGTCCGGGAGATGAACCCCCAGTATCTCCGGCTGGCCACGCCCCCGGGACGTGCGTCCGTGGTGCGGATCCCGGCCGGCCGGGGGCCCGCCACGGTGGCCGCCTACGCCGAGCTGCCGCCGTCGCGACGGATCACCTTCGTCGAGCACATCGTCGCCCGCGGGGAGACCATGAGCGGTATCGCCCACCGGTACCGGGTGAGTCAGCGGCTGCTGACCGAGGCCAACCCACGGCTGCGGGGCCGGGTCATCCGACCGGGGATGCGGGTCATCGTTCCCACCGGTGGCGCGTTGTCCACCTCCGTGGCTCGACGCGTGGCTGATCCCGTGGAGCCGGCTGGGAGCCGGTCCACGGGGCTTCACGTGGTCCGCCGGGGCGAGACGCTGGCCGACCTGGCCGACCGGTACGGCGTCACCGAGCAGCAGCTCCGCAGCTGGAACGGGCTCGGCCGCGGCGGGCGGATCCGGGCGGGACAGCGGCTTCGGGTGGCGCCTCGCGGCGGGTCGACCACCTCCTCGTCGGCCTCCGGGGAGCGGAGCCGGACCCACACGGTCCGCCGCGGGGAGACGCTCACCGCCCTGGCCCGGCGCTACGGCGTGTCGGTGCAGGCCCTCAGAGCAGTCAATGGCCTGTCCGATAGCGAGGACATCCGGGCCGGCGCCACCATCCGTATCCCCGGCTGACGGGGCGAGGGCAGGCAGGAGGACGACAAGGCAAAGCGGCAGGCGGCAGGAGGACGACAAGGCAAAGGGGCAGGCCACTATTGGCCTGCCCCTTTGCCTGTCCGCCCACCCGCGCCGGCTATTGCCAGCCCGGCTCGGAGGTCGGGGCCCGATACCCTCGCAGGACCGCGTCCGAATAGCCGTTCTTCGGATCGCCGCCCCGGGCCAGAATGTCGGCCACCTTGGCCGGGCCGCGATTGTAGGCCAGCAGCGCCAGGTGGGTATCGCGGTCGAACTTGGTCATCAGGTCGTTGAGGAACCGGAAGCCGATCCGGAGATTCAGCTCCCGGTCGGTCATCAAGCTCCGCTCGGTGACGCCGGGCTGGTAGAACCGGGCCGTGGCCACCTGCAGCTGGGTGTAGCCGATGGCGTCGGCCGAGCTGTGGGCATTCGCCTTGAAGTCACTCTCGATCTTGACCAGCTGAAAGCCGAGCGCCGGATCGATCCCTTCGCTCAGGGCGATGTCGTAGATCGAGGCCGCCAGGTCCGCCGGGATCTGGTACCTGGCCGAGGCCGCCATGACGGCGTTGGCGCGGTCGAGCTGGATCCTGAGCAGATCCCGCTCCCCGGTGGCGGTCGCCAGCTGGTCCGCCAGGCCGCCGATGCGGCGGGCCACGATGCGGGCGGCGTCCGGGGTGGTGAGGCTCGCCTCGGTCGCCTTGACCCGCTTGGTCCAGCCGGCCAGCGACCCCACGACGGCCGCGGTGACCAGCAGCAGGCCACCCCGCACGAGCAGGTTGCGCAGCGTGCGCGGACCGGGATCGTTGTATCTATCGGTCGGTCGTGTCATGGCCAACCTCCTGAACGAGAAGGCCGCGTCCTCCGGATCTACCGATCGGAGCGGAGCCAGTCTCCCCGGGTTCCCCCGGTCTTGCTGAGCAGTCGAACGCCTTCGATGACCATCTCCCGATCCACTGCCTTCACCATGTCGTAAACTGTCAGGCAGGCCACACTCACGGCTGTGAGCGCCTCCATCTCGACCCCGGTGCGGCCCGTCACCTTTGCGGTGGCCGTAACCCGCACGCCCGGCGTTTCCGGGACCAGCCGGGCCTCGACCGTGACCACGTCCAGCCCCAGCGGATGGCACAACGGAATCAGTTCTCCCGTGCGCTTGGCCGCCATCACGCCGGCTACCTCGGCCACGGCCAGCACGTCCCCTTTGACGACCGCCTTGGCCGCCACCAGCGCGTACGCCTCGGGCGACATCCGGATCAGACCCTCGGCCGTGGCCGTGCGCTCGGTGGCCGGCTTGCCGCTGACATCCACCATCCGGGCCCGGCCGGCCTCGTCGAGATGGCTCAGGCCGGTCACAGGACCTCCGCCAGCTCTTCGCCCAGGACCGCCAGCAGGAGCTGGGGGTTCACGTTGCCGGCCGCCGCCTCCCGCGCATCGGCCACCCGCTGCAGCGCCACCAGCAGCGCGGCCGGCTCGGCCCGGCCTCGCAATGCGCTCGGCACCGGGCGGCGGGTCGGCTGGCCCAGCGCGCCGCGGGCCGCGTCGCCCAGCGTGTCGGCCAGCGCGTCCAGCATCGCCGTGAACTCGCCGCGGGCACTGAACGGCGGCTGCTTGAGCGCCCGCTCGAGCCTCGCCGCACTCCCCTCGAGCACCGCTTCGAGCAGCTGCCCGGCTGCGCGGTGGGCCTGCCCCGCATCGTCCGACGCGGCCAGCGCCGCTCCGATGGAGCCCGCGGCCAGCGCGACACGCTCCTCCAGCGCGGCTTCGGCGAGCGGCGGAGTCGCCTGCTGCTCGAGAAAGCCGCGGACCTCGGCGTCGGCCAGGCGGTTGAGCCGGACCGTCACCGCGCGTGAGCGCATCGTCGGCAGCAGGCGCCTGGGCTCGACCGTCGTGAGCACAAACAGGCTGCCGGGCGGCGGCTCCTCGAGCAACTTGAGCAGCGCGTTGGCCGCTTCCTGCGACGACTCCTGCGGGATCAGCCGCTCGGCCTCGCCGACGATGAATACCCGGCGGCCGCCCTCGACCGAGGTGAGCGCCGCCTGGCGCTGCAGCAGCCGGACCGACGCCATCGAGTGACTGGCCATCCCGTCGGGCGGGCCGTACAGCGGCTGGCCGCGCCGCTCGTCCAGGACCTCCGCTATGGCCAGGGCCGCCTCCTCCACGGCCTTGTCCGGGTCCGCCGCCTTGGGGCGGGGGATGGGGACGAACCAATGGAGGTCCGGGTGCCCCAGGCCCAGCACCAGGCGACAGGGCCGGCACTGCCCGCAGGGCTCCGCGCCCGGTCGCTCGCACAGGACCAGCTGGCCCAGCCACAGGGCCAGCCGCTGCTTGCCCACCCCAGCCGGTCCCGTGACAAGCAGGACCTGAGGCAGCCGACTCCCTTGCACCGCGGCGGCAAGCCGACGGCGCACGGCTTGGTGGCCCGTCAGGGGGTGCAGCGGCATGTGAGACAAGCTAAGAATCGTCCGGGTTTAGACCAGGGAGAGTCGTGTAACATCATTTTCAACAATGACTTGACTTAGAGATTTCAACCGACTTTGCTCCGCAAAGCTTGTCGCGCGTTGCACCTATCTTGTCAAGTGGATGCTCACTAACAAATAGTTTCTCGTCCGGGGCTCTGCAGATGCAAGGTTCATCATAAACCGGCGGGGGGGAAGAGGGTGGCGGGGTGCCGCCTGCTGGGGCTGTGGCAAGGGGCCGGCGGGGCCGAATGGAGGAGGAATACGGCAACGTTTCGATCCCCGGGGGCCCAACCCCGGGGTTACGGCCGCCCCCATGCCCCGGCTGCTCTCGACAGCCTCGTCCTGCTGGTGTCCGGGTAGCCCACGGCGCTTCGGGTCTCGGGGAGCCTTGGATCTGTTGAAGGAGGAGTGCCGGCGCCGCCACCGCTCGCTTCAGCCTTGACCCTCGAATACCCTGCGGCGAGATTCCACCCCGCGCGAGACCTACTTTCCCGAGTAGCTCAGTTGGTAGAGCAGGTGACTGTTAATCACCGGGTCGGGGGTTCGAGTCCCTCCTCG
>DATAOR010000207.1:0-1683 GCA_036265635.1 Gemmatimonadales bacterium | reverse complement strand
CGAGCGGCCGTCAACGCCGCCCGCAGAGGCTCGAGGGCGTCAGGATCGGGGGACACGAGGGCCACGACGATTCTTGCGAACGGCGGCGTTCATCTTCCGCTTCCGCTTCTCGCTCGGCTTCTCGAAGTGACGGTGCTTGCGCAGATCGGAGAGGATTCCGGCCTTCTCGCACTTCTTCTTGAACCGCTTGAGCGCTCGCTCGAAGCTCTCGTCATCGTGGATGATGACTTCTGGCATTCCTGGTCTCACCCCTCTCACGCCTGTCGGCGTAAATTGTATAGACAGGGGAATTTAGCCGAGCGGAGCCCGGGGATCAAGCGGGGGTTCGCTGGGCACTGGTCCATATTCACCCAGTGCCGTTCGCCGGGCCGGGGCGGACCGCGGCTGCCCCGGTCAGCCGGGCGGCCAGGCCAGGTGCCGGCCCCCCAGGATGTGGAAGTGGAGATGGTCTACGCTCTGCCCGGCGTCCGGGCCGGTATTGGTGACGATGCGGTAGCCCCTGGCATCGAGACCCAGCTCCGTCGCGACCTCGCCCGCGAAGGCCAGCAGGCGGCCGAGCAGGGCCTCGTCGGCGGGGCCCGCGGCCGCCCGAACGGCGGGGAGATGCCGGACTGGGATCACCAGCACGTGGACCGGGGCGCGCGGGTCGATGTCGTGGAAGGCCACCGCCTCAGGGGTGCGCTTGACGATCTTGGCCGGGATCTCGTTGGCGACGATCCGGCAGAACAGACAGTCAGCCATGCTGCCCTCGCAGTCGGGCGGTGGTGACGGCGGCCGCCGCGGCCAGCGCCGCCGTCTCGAAGCGGAGGATGGCCGGCGCCAGACCCACCGTCCGGTAGCCGGCGCCGAGCACCAGCTCCTGCTCGGCCTGGGTCAGCCCACCCTCCGGCCCCACGATTACGGTGACGGGCGAGTGGTCGAGCGCCGTGGGCGGCGGCGGGCCGACCGCGTCGGCCAGCCAGCGATGGCCCGCTGCCGCTCGGGCCAGGAACCGGGCCAGCGACTCGGGCGGGTGCACCACGGGCGCCCAGGCGGCGCCGCACTGCTTGATCGCTTCGAGGGCCTGGCGCTGGAGACGCTCGACCTGGCCGGCGCGCACCCGGCTGGCGACCCCGGCGGTGCGCTCAGTCTCGAGCGGCACCAGATCGGTAGCGCCGAGCTCCGCGGCCTTCTCGGCCAGCCAGCCGAAACGCTCCCGGTCCCCTGCCCCGACCGCCAGCCAGAGGGGAGCCGGCCTGGGTCGGTGCTCGAGGCGGGCCACTTCCACCACCCACTCGCGGCCCACCGAGGCAAGCCGGCCGGTCCCCACCAGCCCCGCCCCGTCCCGCAGGCCCACCTCGTCGCCGGCCGAGGCTCGCCGAACCCGGAGGTGGTGCGCTTCAGCTTCGGAGACCGGCTGCCGCTGGCCGGCTACGCTGCCCGAACCAACCAGCAGGGTGATCACCCCCGGCGCGCGGCCACCGCCCACCAGCCGGCGTCCTCGACCTCATCGCTCACCGTCAGGCCGGCCGCGCCGAGCAGCGGCCGGAAGCGTGGCGCCTCGGACGTCTCCATGCCGGAGAAGATCGCCAGGCCGCCGGGGCGCAGGGTGGCCACGATGGCGGGCAGCAGGGCGGTATTGACGGTGCGGAGGATGTTGCTGACCAGGAGGTCGGCGGGACCCAGCAGCGGGGCCAGATCGCC
>DATAOR010000206.1:0-8296 GCA_036265635.1 Gemmatimonadales bacterium | reverse complement strand
CCTGCCACTCCTTCTCCCGGGCGGCCTCGGCGACCTCGCGGGCCTCCTGCTCGGTGGCGAGGGGGGAGCGCTCGGGCTTGACGGGAGGTGTCAGGACGTCAGTCATCGCGCGCGGCCTCAGCCAGGGTGATGGTGGGAGTGCGGTCCAGACCGGCGAGGCCGTGGAGGACCAGGTTGACGACGTGCTGCTTGCGGCGCTCGAAGTCGGCGCCCCGGTCGAAGCTGACCCCGACGGCCGGAGCGACGGTGCGGGCGTGGATCAGCGGGAACCAGCAGAGCGAGATGATGCTGAGCAGGAGCTGCGAGGCGTCGCCCGAGGCGCCATCGTCGAGTCCCAGCTCGGCGCTGATGGCGGCCAGGGCCTCCTGGCCCGCCGACAGGGCGCCGGCTCCCTCGAGCAGCCCGGCGCCGCTCAGCGCCTCGCGCTCGATCAGCCGGACGAAGTTGGGCCTGGCGGCGAGGAAGTCGAAGTACTCGGAGACGGCGCCGGCCAGGATGGTCTCGGGGCTCTGCTGGCTGGCCAGGGCCCGGGCCCGGCCCGACCGGACGGCCTCGCGGACTTCGCCGAAGGCCCGATCGAGGACGGCCCGATAGAGGTCGTGCTTGCTGCCGAAGAAGTATCCGGGCGTCCCTCGGCTGACCCCGGCGGCGGCCCCGACATCCGTGAGGCTGGTCCCGTCGTACCCCCGTTCGGCGAACAGCCGTTCGGCGGCGTCGAGGATGGCGGCCCGTGACCGGGCAGCGTTGCGTTCCTTTTCGGCGGGGTGGGGCACGGGCCCTCATGCTTGCTTGTTGACCAGCAAGTTATGGGGCTGGTCGCGAATGGGCAAGAGCGTAAGGGTTTGCACGCGTGATCCGCCCCCCTACCGCCCCCGCCCGCCTGACCTGAGGCGCTCAGGCACTCCGGCGCGCCAGCACCGGCTCGACCTCGGTCTGCACCGACCGGAGGTAGCTCTCCCGCGCGGCCGCTACCAGGGCGGCCGACTCCTTCGGCGCCACCTTCCGAAACAGCGGGACGAACTGGTCCCATTGCACCAGCATCCGGCGCGCCCGCGGGCTGGCCGTCTTCTCCTCGTGCTCCCGCACCAGCAGATGCAGCACGGCCAGGTCGGCGTCGTCCAGCGGCGAGAGCTCGACCATGTCGTGATTGACCCGGGTGCCGAGGGTGCCGGCCTCGTCCATCACGTAGGCCACTCCGTTCGACATCCCGGCGCCGAAGTTCCGGCCCGCCCGGCCCAGCACCACGACGATGCCACCGGTCATGTACTCGCAGCAGTGGTTGCCCGCGCCCTCGATCACCGCGATGGCCCCGGAGTTCCGGACCGCGAACCGGTCCCCCGCCTGCCCGGCGGCGAACAGCTTGCCGCTGGTCGCCCCATAGAGAATCGTGTTGCCGATGATGAGGTGCTGGTGGCTCACGTCGGCGTACGCTGCCCGGCGGAACGGCCGGATGATCAGCTCGCCGCCGCTCAGGCCCTTGCCCACGTAGTCATTGGCCTCGCCCTCGAGCTCGAGGTGCATCCCGCGGCAGGTGAAGGCGCCGAAGCTCTGGCCGGCGCTGCCGGTGAAGCGCAGCCGGACCGACCCGCCGGCCAGCCCGGCGTCGCCGTGCCGCTCGGCGATGGTCCCGGCCACCCGCGCCCCTACCGCCAGATGGTGGTTGAAGATCGGGTAGTTGCCCGAGAACGGCAGGCCGCTCTCGAGGAACGGCTCCAGCTCGGTCAGGATCTCGGTGTCGAGCGAGACCACCCCCGGCCGGTCGTTCCGGTGCTCCGTCCGGCGCAGCACCGGAGCCGTGCCGGCCACGCCGGATGGCGGCGGGGCAAGCAACAGGGACAGATCGAGCATCTGGGCCCGGGGGACGTCGGGCCGCTCGACCCGCTGCAGCAGATCGGTCCGGCCGATGATCTCGTCCAGGCTGCGCGCGCCCATCGCGGCCAGCATCCGCCGCACTTCCTCGGCCAGCAGGGTGAAGTAGCTGATGACCTGCTCGGGGGTGCCCTTGAACTTGCTCCGGAGGTCCTCCCGCTGGGTGGCGATGCCGGTAGGGCAGGTGTTGAGGTGGCACTGCCGGGCCATGGCGCAGCCCAGCGCCACCAGCGGCGCCGTGCCGAAGCCGTACGACTCGGCACCCAGCAGCGCGGCGATCACCACGTCGCGGCCGGTCTTCAGGCCCCCGTCGGTGCGGACCTCGATCCGGTGGCGAAGCCCGTTGCGCACCAGGGTGGCCTGGGCCTCCGCCAGGCCCAGCTCCCAGGGCGAGCCGGCATGCTTGATGGAGGAGAGGGGCGAGGCGCCCGTGCCGCCGTTGTGTCCGGCGATCAGGACGTAGTCGGCATAGGCCTTGGCCACGCCGGCCGCCACGGTACCGACGCCGCTCTCCGACACCAGCTTGACGCCGACCCGGGCCCGCGGATTGACGGTCTTGAGGTCGTGAATCAGCTGCGCCAGGTCCTCGATCGAGTAGATGTCGTGATGGGGCGGCGGCGAGATCAGCGAGACGCCCGGCACCGAGTGGCGGAGCCGCGCGATCAGGTCGGTCACCTTGTGGGCGGGCAGCTGACCGCCTTCGCCCGGCTTGGCCCCCTGGACGATCTTGATCTCCAGCTCTTCGGCCCGGGCCAGGTACTCGGTGGTCACCCCGAAGCGGGCGCTGGCCACCTGCTTGATCCGGTTGTCGGCCCGATCGCCGTTGGCGAAGCCATGATAGTTGTGGGGATCCTCCCCGCCCTCACCCGAGTTCGAGCGGGCGCCCATCCGGTTCATCGCGATGGACAGGGTGGCGTGGGCCTCGGGCGACAGCGCCCCGAGCGACATGGCCGAGGAGACGAACCTGGTCCGGATCGCCTCGGCCGGCTCGACTTCCGCCAGCGGGACGGCGGCGCCGGGGCGGACGGCTAGCAGGTCGCGCGGACCGGCCGGGCGCCGGCTCGCGTTCTTGGTCAGGAATCCGCCGTAGGCGTCGGCTCCAGCCGCCTTGACGGCCTGCTGGAGCGCCACCACGACGGGCGGGGCCCAGCCGTGGTCCTCACCGTCCTTGCGGAACCGCACCCGGCCGTGGTCGGGCAGTGACGCCTCGCCCTCCGCCGGGGCGTGGGCGGCCCGGTGCCGGGCCAGCACGTCCTCCGCGACCTCCTCGAAGCCGATCCCGCCGAGCGGCGAGGCGGTGCCGGCGAAACAGCCGGCGATCACTTCGTGACCCAGGCCGAGGACCTCGAAGATCTGGGCGCCGCAGTATGAGCTTAGGGTCGAGATCCCCATCTTCGACAGGATCTTGAGCAGTCCCTTCTCGGCCGCCGTGCGAAATTGCGCCCGGGCCTCGGCCGGCCGCGGGCGTGGGGCGGCCTCCGCCTCCCGCTCCCGGCGCGACAGCTCGCGGCCTTCGCCGAAGAGGGCGTCGAGGCTCGCCAGGGCCAGCCAGGGATGCACCGCCTCCGCGCCATAGCCGATCAGGGTGGCGAAGTGGTGGATGTCGAACGCGTCGCCAGCCTCGGCCACCAGGCCCACCCGGGCCCGGAGCCCGGTGTGCACCAGGTGCTGGCGGACCGCCCCGACCGCCAGCAGCATCGGGATCGGCGCGCGGGTCGCGTCGGCGGCGCGGTCGCTGACGACGAGGATGCGGGCGCCTCGGCGGGCCGCCCGCTCGGCCGCCCGGCGGAGGGCGGTCAGGGCCGGCCGCAAGCCCTCCACGCCCCGGGTAGCGTCCCACACCGCGTCAAGGGTGACGGTGGAAAAGCCGGCCACGTTGTGGAGCGCCGCCATCTCCTCCGGCAACAGCACGGGGTGCTCCAGGCGGAGCATCCGGGCGTAGCTGGGCCGCTCCAGCAGGGGCGAGCCTCGCCGGCCGAGGTGCATCCGGAGCGACATCACCATCGACTCCCGGAGCGGGTCGATCGGGGGGTTGGTCACCTGGGCGAACCGCTGCCGGAAATAGGCGTACAGGCTCGGCGGCACGGCCGAAAGCGGGGGGATCGGGGTGTCGTCGCCCATGCTCCAGATCGGATCGGCGGCGGTGCCCCCCATCGGCTCCAGCACCAGGCGGATGTCCTCGAAGCCGTACCCGAACGTGCGCTGGGCCCGGGTCAGCGCCTCTCCGCTATGGCCGGGCGGGACCCGGGCAGGATCGGGCACCAGGGTGGCCATGTAGCGTGCCACCCAACGGGCGTAGGGCCGGCGGCCCGCCACCTCGCGCTTGGCCTCGACGTTTCGGATCACCTCGCCCCGACGGGTGTCCACCACCAGCACTTCTCCAGGGCCGACCTTGCCGCACTCGACCACCTCGCGCGGATCGAGATCCACCAGGCCGACCTCCGAGCCGGACACCACCAGCCCGTCCCGGCGGACCTTGTAGCGCGACGGCCGGAGCCCGTTCCGGTCGACCGAGGCGCCGCACACCACCCCGTCGGCGAAGGCGATGGCCGCCGGCCCGTCCCATGGCTCGAGCACGCACTGGTGGTACTCGTAGAACGCCTTCACCGCCGGGTCGAGATCGGAATACTTCTCCCAGGCCTGGGGCACCATCATCATGGCGGTGTGGACCACGTCCCGGCCGGAGCGGACCAGCAGCTCCATGGCGTTGTCGAGGCTGGCCGAGTCGCTGCCTTCCTGCCAGATCACCTGGCGAAGCCGCTCGACCTTCCTGCCCCAGACGGGCGAGGCCAGCATCGGCTGGCGCATCGTCATCGCGTTCCGGTTGCCCCACAGGGTGTTGATCTCGCCGTTGTGGGCCAGCAGCCGGAACGGCTGGGCCAGCGGCCAGCTGGGCAGCGTGTTGGTCGAGTAGCGCTGGTGGAAGACCGCCATGGCGCTCTCGTACTCGGGGTAGCGGAAGTCGGTGAAGAAGGCGGGGAGCTGGGTTCCAGTGAGCAGCGCTTTGTAGACGATGGTGCGGCAGGAGAGACTGCAGACGTAGAAGCCGGGAAGCCGTCGCTCCTCCGCCCGTCGCTCCATCTCCCGTCGCGCCAGGTACAGCGCCTGCTCCCACTGGGTTTCGTCCCCCGCCAGCGCGGGCCGGCCCACCAGCACCTGCCGGATCACCGGGCAGCTCGCCCGCGCCGTGGGACCGAGGGCGGCCGCGTTGGTGGGCACGTCGCGCCAGCCGAGGAACGGGATACCGTCCTCGGCGAGCACCGCCTCGACCAGGGCGACGGCCGACCCCAGCGCCTGCGGCTCGCTCGGCAGGAAGAGCGCGCCGACCCCGAATGGCAGCCCCGGCTGCAGGTGCAGGCCCAGGCGGTAGGCGTCGCGGTAGAACAGGCGGTGGGGAATCTGGGTCAGCAGGCCTGCCCCGTCCCCCGAGTGGTCGGTCGAGGCGGCGCCACGGTGGGCCACCCGCGCCACCGCCTCGAGCGCCATGCCGACCACTTCATGCGAGCGGACGCCGGAGGCATGGGCCACGAACCCGACGCCGCAGGCGTCGTGCTCGCGGGCAGGGTCGAGCGCGGCGGCGGCCGCAGTGGCGGCGTGTCGGGGATCGGCGTGTCGGGGGTCGGCGGGACGGGAACCGGCCGGGTGGATCCGCTGCCCAGTGGCGGCCATGGTGCCTCCTGCAGGTGAGCGCCTCTGGCGGCCGGAGAGGCCGATGCGAGGCAGAAAAAAACCCGCTCCCTCGTGTGGGAGCGGGCCGGGGTCAGGCGCGAGCACGTTCGCTTACCCGGTCGCTCCCAGCAGGGTAGCGAGATTAATGAGCACGGCGACCGGGGTGAGCTTGGCGACGTTCATGAACGTATTATTATGCACGACGATGAATGTGTCAAGACGCGCCGGCGGCACCGCCCGGCAGCCGCCACTCCCCTTGACACCGCCCGGGACCGACGGTTAGGCTCTCTCACTCCCGGCCGCGTCGGCCGGACCAGACGCCAGCCGGATTCTCATGATGCTCAGCCTCGGGCTCCTCGTCGTCCTTCTTGGCCTCCTGCTTACCAGCCTTATTGGTGAGCCAGGGGTTCGCGGCGTGCTTCGAGCAAGCGTGAGAGCGTAAGACTCCACCGAATGCACCGGCGCCGCGGACCCGAAAGGTCCGCGGCTTTTTTGTTCTCCTTAACCACGAGCCGCACCGTATGCCGATCCATGATGTCCTGATCTTCGACACTACCCTGCGCGACGGCGAGCAGGCGCCCGGCAACAGTCTCTCCCCCGAGGAGAAGCTTCGGCTCGCCCGGCAGCTGGACGCGCTCGGCGTGGACGTCATGGAAGCCGGCTTTCCGGCCGCCTCCGACGGGGACTTCCGGAGCGTCGAGCAGATTGCGACCGAGATCCGCCGCCCCATCATCGCGGCCCTTGCCCGCTGTCACGAGCGCGACATCGAGCTGGCCGGCGAGGCTCTCCGCCCGGCCGCACGCGGGCGGCTCCACGTCTTCATCTCGACCTCCGACCTCCACATCCGTGACAAGCTCAAGACCACCCGGGAGGAGGTGCTGGCCCGGACCCGGGCGGCGATCCGCCAAGCGCGGAGCTACACCGACGACGTGGAGTTCTCGGCCGAGGACGCCAGCCGGACCGAGCTGGACTTCCTCTGTCAGGTGGTCGAGGCGGCCATCCAGGAGGGCGCCCGCACGGTCAATCTGCCCGACACCGTCGGGTACGCCATGCCGACCGAGTACGGGGCCATGTTCCGCACCGTCCTCGCCCGGGTCCCCGCCGCCGCCGGGGTCGTGCTCAGCGCGCACTGCCACGACGACCTCGGCCTGGCGGTGGCCAACTCGCTGGCGGCCATCGAGGCCGGCGTGCGGCAGGTGGAGTGCACCGTGAACGGGATCGGCGAGCGGGCCGGCAACGCCGCCCTGGAAGAGCTGGTCATGGCGAGCCACGTGCGCGGGCCGGCCCTGGGCTTCCGCTGCAACGTGGAGACCCGCGAGATCTACCGGACCAGCCAGCTGCTCTCGTACCTCACCGGCAGCTTTCCCCAGCCCAACAAGGCCATCGTGGGCCGGAACGCCTTCGCCCACGAAGCCGGCATCCATCAGCACGGCATGCTGCAGAACGGGCTGACCTACGAGATCATCCGGCCCGAGATGGTCGGCATTCCGCGCTCCACCCTGGTCCTGGGCAAGCACTCGGGCCGCCACGCGCTGGAGCGGCGGTTCCGCGAGCTGGGCTACGACCTGACCGAGCTCCAGCTGGCCGAGGTCTACCGGCAGTTCTCCAGCCTGGCCGATCGAAAGCGGGAGATCCTCGACGAAGACCTGCTGGCCCTGGTGCACGAGAGCTTCCACGACGCGCCGGAGGAGTACCAGTTGAGCCACCTGCGGGTGGTCTGTGGCAGCATCACCCCGACGGCCGAAGTGCGGATGAGCGGCCCGTGGGCGGGCGAGCGCTCCGCCCGGGGTACCGGCGACGGCCCCATCTCCGCGGCGTTCACCGCGATCAGCGAGATCCTCGGCCGGCAGATCGAGGTGCTCAGCCTGTCGCTCCGGTCGCTCACGCCGGGGCGGGACAGCGTGGGCCAAGTCTTCCTCCAGGCCAAGGTGGACGGCAAGACCCTATCGGGCCACGGCGCCTCGACCGACATTGTGGAGGCGAGCGCCCGGGCGCTGATTCACGCCCTCAACAAGGCGCACCATGCCGACCGGCTGGAAGCCAGCTCGCTCAACTCGATCTATCTCTGGGGCGTGTGATGGCCGAGCCGCTGACCGGGGCGCAGATCCTCTGTCGCGCCCTGCTGGACGAAGGGGTGGATCTCCTGTTCGGCTATCCGGGCGGGGCGATCATGCCGTTCTACCATGCCCTGCCCGAGTATCCCGGGCTCCGTCACGTCCTGGTGCGGCACGAGCAGGCGGCCGCCCACGCGGCCGACGGCTACGCCCGGGCCAGCGGCCGGCCGGGCGTCTGCGTCGCCACCTCAGGGCCGGGCGCGACCAACCTGGTCACCGGGATCGCCACGGCCCACATGGACAACACGCCCCTGGTGGCGATCACCGGGCAGGTGCCGCGGGCCATGATCGGGCGCGACGCCTTCCAGGAGACCGACATCATCGGGATCACCCAGCCGATCACCAAGCACAGCCGCCTGGTGGAGGACGTGAGCGAGCTGGCCGAGGCGGTCCACGAGGTGTTCGAGGCGGCGCGCGAGGGACGCCCGGGCCCGGTCCTGCTCGATGTGCCCAAGGACGTCCAGAACCAGAAGGGCGAGCATCAGGGGCGGGCCCGGGCGGCCGAAGACCGACGGCCGGGCCTGGTCGGGCGGCCGACGCCGACCGCGCTGGTCGAAGCCGCCCGGCTGATCGCCCGGGCGGAGCGCCCGCTCATCATGGCGGGCCACGGGGTCATTCTGAGTGACGCCTACGCCGAGCTGCGC
>DATAOR010000205.1:0-9925 GCA_036265635.1 Gemmatimonadales bacterium | reverse complement strand
CCGGAGCCGGGCGCCGCAGTGTGTATGCTGCAATCAGCTCCCGACAGGGAGCACGTAGTCAGACGTTCCGCCTCGGTGAGGATCTGGTGAGCGGGGGGTGAGGGGCACACGGCACCTTACCGCCACACTACCGGGGCGGGCAAGCCCGCCTCCCCAGCGACCCTCTCTACCCGGTTACGCCGAGGAGTCAATCATGTCGAAATTCACACTCTCCTTGTTGGGGACAGCCCTCTCACTGCATACCGTGTTCGCTCTCGCCGCCGCCCCGCCTGCCTCGGCGCAGGGTCTCGGGGGCTTGATGAAGAAGAACCTAAAGGCAAGGCTCCAGCAGATGACCAAGCGGGCCACCAATCTCGCGGCCGATAAGGCCGAGGATGTGATCTGGTGCGCTGTCGGCGACGAGGCGTGCATCCGCAAGGCGGAGGCCGATGGCAGGCCGGTCGTCCTGGCTGACGAGGAGGCAGAGCAGACCGACGCTCCCGATCGGGCGGAATCGTCCCCCCGCGTGAGGCGGTCGGCGGCCGGCCCCGCTGGGGTCGCGCGGGACCCTGGCGCCGCCGGTCCGAAGCGCCCGGCAGGCGCAGTGGGTCAAGAGAAATTCAGGGAGCCGGAGGACGTCGAGAAGCGAGAGGACCTCGAGGAGGAAGAGGATCTCGAACAGCTACAAGATCTCGAGGAGCAACAGAACCTCCAGCCGCGAGCGGAATTCCAGAAGCGAGGACATGTCGAACAGTCACAGAACTCCAAGGAACCCGAGGAGCCGGAGCAGTCCGGAAATCGAGCCGTCGATGCGGTTACTGACGGCCCTGCCGGAGGGAGTCACTGCAGCGCGCGTAACACCGAGTGCGCCGGCGACGACGATAGCGGTTCGTCCATCTCCACGCTCGTGTCGCCCCGGGTGGCGGGCCCGGTGGACTCGACCGCGATCAAGTACAAGTACGTGGTACGTTGGCGGGAGCCATGCACCTGCCGCTACTATATCCTCTACACCACCGTCGCCGGGTACCGGGAGGAGGAGCGATCCTGGGACGGCTACGACGAAGTCTGGCTGCCGCGCGTGGCGACGACCGCCACCGTGAGGATTTGGAACGCGACCCAGGACGGGACGCGGACCCGGACCTCTCGAGCCTTTAGCTGGGCGGTTACCGGGCCCCGAGCGTCCGCCGACGGCGGGTCGCGGCGGCCGCGGCCCGGTCCTGGTGGCGCGGAGCTGCCCTTCGGATTCCAGGTGATGTCGGTGCCGCTGAACACCGGGCACGGGGTCACCTTCTCGGTGGTGGCGGGCGGGAAGGTAGACACGCCGGCGCTTGAGCTGATGCGCCGGCACGGCCAGCGCGTCGTGCTCCGGCTCTCAGGGACCAACTCGGGGCCGACTGCCCCGAAGAATGCGGATGGTACCTTCAGTTGGACCAAGTGGAAGAGCCGGGTGGACGAGTTCCGCGAGAAGCTCTCGGGGCCCTGGCTGCCGTACGTCCAGGACGGCACGATCATGGCGCACATGGTGATTGACGAGCCGAAGAGCAAGGTGACCTGGGGCGGGCAGGAGATCCCGCAGCGGACCGTGGAGCAGATGGCGCAGTACTCCAAGTCGCTCTGGCCCACCCTGGCTACCCTCACGCGGGTGGACCCCTCCTGGCTGGCCCAGTGGGCTGGTCCCTACCGCTACCTCGATGCCGGTTGGTCGCAATACCTGGCTAATAGGGGTGACCCGGGCTCCTACCTCGACGAGCAAATCGCGGCGGCCAAGACGATCGGTGTGGGCCTGTTCGCGAGCCTGAACGTACTGGACGGCGGAGACGGCAGCTCGGGGTGGCCCGGGAGCTACCGCGGCCACAAAGCTATGAGCCCGGCCGAGATCCGGCGCTACGGCACCGCCATCCTACAGCGGGACTACATCTGCGCCTTCTCCATGTGGCGCTGGGATGATGAGTACCTGAGCCGGCCGGGAGTGTGGGATGCGGTGAATTCGCTCGCCTCGATCGCCCGCGCCCGTAAGGCACGCTCCTGCTCCGGCCGCTGACAGATCATGCGGCCCAGAGCGCCTTCGAACGCGTCGGACGGCTGCGGCACCAAAAATGGGGGCCCACGTCGGGGCGGCCTGCACGTTGCAGCGGAACGTGCGCCGTCCTCACCCGGGGAGGTGGTCGTTACCCTTGTCGTTGTTTCTCCGGGCGCGGCACGGGTACCAACACCAGATGTCCAGGCCCGGGCCAGGATTCTGCCAAGCGTCGTCAGCTAGGAGGGGAGCGCCGTAAGGAATCGGCCCCCGAGTCGGGGGCGGTGGAACCGTTCGCAAGCGGCAGGGTAGGCGCGGGGCTTGACGACGAGGGGGAAGGAATCGCGCTCCATGGGGTGACCAGCGTGCGGCGGCGTAGGAGCGAGAAGACGTCGGTACGTTCGAGCATGCGACTCTGCCCGAACAGCCTTAGCATGTAGTCGTCGATGCGCTCGGGTGGTGAGGTCATGAGACGCTCGAGGTCGCTGCGCATCTCGCGAGCAGTCTGGTACCGATCGCCCGGCGACACCTGCAGCGCCTTGGCGACGATCCGGTCGACCTCGAGCGGGACTTCGCGCCTCAGGGAGCTGGGCGCCGGCGCGTCGCCGGTCAGCGCGCAGTAGGGGCCGGTCCCCGTAGCTCGCGCGAAGAGCTGCTTCCCCGTGAGAAGCTCGAACATGACGGCGCCGAGCGAGAAGATGTCGCTGCGCCGATCCATTTCCGTGCCCGCCAATTGCTCCGGTGAGGAATACGCCAGCTTTCCCTTGACCACCCCCGGGGCCGTGAGGTCCTTCCGATCCACCGCGCGCGCGATACCGAAATCGAGAATCTTCACCCCTCCCTGGTAAGTGATCACGACGTTGGTGGGTGAGACGTCACGGTGAATGAGGTCGAGCGGGGTCTTACTCTCCCCGAACTGGTGGACATAGTGCAGACCGTCGCAGACGGAGACGAGGATCTGCAGGGCGACCTGGACCGGGACGCGGAGTCCGGTCCGTTCAGCCTCCTCGATGACAACGGCGAGGCTCTCACCCGCAAGGTATTCCATCGCCAAGTAGTAGGCCCCGTCGAATTCACCGAAATCGAAGACCTGCACGATGTTGGGGTGGGCCAGCATGGAGACGATGCGCGCCTCTTCAAGGAACATGGCTACGAAGCCGGGGCGCTGCATAAGGTGGGGCAACATGCGTTTCAGGACGACAACCTTCCGAAACTCCTCCGCGCCCTTCTTCTCAGCGAGGAAAACCTGCCCCATCCCCCCTTCGGCGATCAGGTGGTGGAGCACGTAGCCGCCGAACGAGGTGGCGTGGCCGGCAGCCTGCGCCGAGAGCTCCTGCCACAGCGTCTCCCGCGCTGCACAGGCGACCTTCTCCCGCTCGAGGAAGCCCTCCGGAAAGGTCGCGAGGATCTCAGGGAAGCACACGAGTGGGAACTTCGCACCGACTGCTGCCGCCGACTGCTCGATGATCTTCAGGCACGCCTCGGGACCGATGCCGGACTTGGACCACTCGCGCATCCGGGCGAAGAGGTCGGCCAGGAACCCGTTCGCCATCCACCTGCTCCACTCGTCGACCGAGGCCGGGAGCGGCCCTATCGCCCGGAAGAATGCCTGCGCGCTCCTCGGCCCCATGGAGGAAGCGAGGAGCGGCTCGATCCCGGCGACAATGGCGCGGCCAATGAATCCTGCTCGCTCGTTGGGCGGCAGCTTGAGCAACTCGAGCACCTCGCCCGCGGGTGTGCCGCTGACGCTTCGCCCGCTGCCGGAGTGCGAGAGGAGGGCCCGTCCGGGATGGAGCCGCTCCAGGTCCAGGAGCACCTCCTGAAGAACCAGCAGCCGGTCGGCCACGGGCGCGCCGGCCGTCGCTTCGAGCCGGCTCCGCAGCGAGAGCTGGATCCCTGAGTCCTTCAGCTCGGCGAGCCTGTTCCATATAGAGCCCGCGAGCTTTGCCGCCAGCGCCTGGTCATCGATCGTGCTCCGGGAGGACTTACCCCTGCCTTTCCTCCCGGCGAGCTCCCCGTGCGCCGACCAGACCATCCACCCGCTCGTGGCCACTACGGCGACGAGTATGGCTCCGAAGACGAATTCGACGATTTGCATCGTGGGGAATTGGCACGGGACCGGCCCGCAAGGGGCCTTACTACGGCGTCCGGTCGGCCGCCTTCCGGATCAAGTAGAACCCCGCCGCTGACGAGGTAAAGCTCGCGAATACTGCCAAGGAGAATACGACGAAGCTACCCGTCGAGCCGAGGAAGCCCAGCAGGTCCACGTGAAAGAGACGCCGAGCCACCAGGATGAAGTGGCCGAGGGCCATGATGACCATCCCGACGGCGACCCAGGTGATGCCCCGTCCAATCCGCCCTTTCCGGTACGCGACCGCGGCCTCGAAGGCGACAAACGCCGCCGCGAGTCCGGTCAGCACCTCGGTGATGTTGAGGAGGGGGTTACTTGTGATCGTGTCCGGAGACGTTACGTCGTGCTGCGCCATGACCGTCGCCGGTAGGACAATGGAGCTCACCGTCATGGCTCCACCAACGAGGACGCTTTTCAGGTTCGCAGCAGTCATCAGACACCTCCCGTAGGGTGTGCGCGTGAAGCCGGGCAAATTCGGACTGGGCCGTGGCATGCGGGCTGCTACTTGGCCTCTAGCCAGCTCCGAAGACCGTCGCCACCTCTTCAGGATGACTCTTTAGAACCTACCAGAACCTGCACCCGCAGCCGTCCGGCTTCGGCAGTCGCCGGACCGCCGTTGGCAGGTATGGCGCTATCACCCGAGACTTAGAGCCCAGTACGCACGCCGTCAAGCCAAATTGACTAGCTCGCTCAAACGGGCAAATGGTACGGTCGCGTACATCTCGAGTTTCAACTATGGCTGGCGATGGAAGTGTTTGCCAGTGCAGGGGCCGTTTCGACCAGCTGCCCCCACAGTGGTAGGAGCCCAGGAGCGCTTTGCGGTGACAGCTTTCGGGCTCGAGCGGCGCGGCACTGTTGGCCGGCCCTCGTCCACGCCGGCTTCAAGCACGCGGCCATGCATCTCCACCGTCTCGCGAGGCGCCTTGCGAGGGACGCGGTGGAGAGTCGTATGCGATGACTGTCAGCGCCAGCGAACGCCCATTCCCTGGCAACAGGCCGACGTGGAAGGTGTGCCGTAAGTCCATGTGCCGCGAGAGGCGCCGATCGGAATCGAACCGATGAATGGAGGTTTTGCAGACCTCTGCCTTACCACTTGGCTACGGCGCCGGGGACAGCAAACCTACCGCCGCCCCTCGCCATCTGCAATGCGGATGGGGCTCGCTTGGGGAGCGGCGGCGGAGTCGAAAAGGCAGGTACAGCCGGGCCGGCCGGTTGCCCGCCACTTCCCCGCCGCCTCGGTGGCCGGCATCTTCCTTTCGGGCGCGCAGCCGCGGCGCGCCATACTCCGCCCTGACACTTCGGTACCCGTGCAGCCGCTCACCCACCGCCGGAGGAAGCGCGTGCCCAGTCCCATTCGCGAAGCTCGACTCAAGGCCGAATACGCGGCGTACTACCCCGGCGTCGAGCCCGGCGTCTGGCTGCCGGCCACGGTCATCGGCCAGCAGCTGCTGCTGTGGCATCTGACCGCGCCGGCCGCGCCGCAGGGCGAGCGGCTGATGGCCGAGGAGCATTTCGATTTTCGCGGTGGCCAGCGGCGGATCGGCTCGTGGATCAACATGCGGACCCGGCTGGCGGACGGCTGAGCTGGCGGGCGGCGGGCCGACGCGACGGCTCGCCACCGTGGGCGCTGTCGCCGCCGACCGGCGGGCGCGGCGCCAGGTGGAGTGATAGTCAGGGCGCGAGGACGTTGAGGTGGAGCTATAGTCAGGGCGCGAGGACGTTGAGGTCGAGCGGTCGGATCCGGTACCTCAGCGGCGAGTCCATCGGGACGACCTCCCCGTCGAGCGCCACCGGGAGCCGCCGGCGGGTCTCGACCACCGCCTCCTGCACCGGGAAGCAGTCCAGCTCGTCCACCTGGTCGCCGCCCCGCCAGACGACCTTCCAGCCGAGCAGGAGCAGGCTTCGCCGCCTGGTGGCATGCATGACGTAGAGCGCCAGGCGCCCACCGGTCAGCGACTCGCGCACTCCCGCGTCCAGTCCGGCCATCTTGTACTCGTTGTTGCCGACGAAGACGAACGGCGTGCGCCGGACTACCGTTTCGTCGTCGATCCGGATCCGGACCGCCATGAACGGACGCCGCCGGAGCACGGCCACGGTCGCCCAGAGCCCGGCCAGCCACTTCCCCCAGCCTCGGGCGCCGCTCCGCTGCCGTAACGCCACGATCCGGGGATACACGCCCAGGCTCGAGTTGTTGACGAAGACCCGCCCGTTGACCTCGGCCACGTCCACCTGGCGCACCGCGCCCTCGGCGGCCACCCGGACGGCCTCTTCCAGCTCGAGCGGCAGGCCCAGGTCCTTGGCGAAGTGGTTGAGGGTGCCGACCGGGAGCACGCCGAGGGGGATCTTGGTGCCGGCCACGGCGGCAGCGACCGCGTTGACCGTGCCGTCGCCCCCGGCCGCCACCGCGACCCGGCAACCTTCCTTCACGGCCCGCCGGGCCTGGTCCGCCACCGAGCGGCGGCCGTCGGCGGCCAGGATGGTGGCCTCGCGGCCCCGGGCGGCAAACAGCTCGATCAGGCGCGAGGCCGTCTGATCGCCGTTGGCCCCGCCGGAGCCCGGGTTGAGAATGATCGCGACATCGAGCACACTGGATCCAGGGCGAGAGACGCCCTCAGTGTAGCCAGAATTCAACCAGCGAGGTGAGAGATGGGTCACCAACTGAACCGCGGCCTGGGCCGCCGCGGGATCACGGTGCTGAACCTGGTGCTGCTGATCCTGGCGGTGGCGGTGGCGGCGTTCCTGTTGCTGCGGCAGCGAGTCTAGCCCCGGGAAGAGCTGGTCTCCGGTGCTCGACGGGGCGGCGCGCCGCCCTCCGCCTAGCCCACTCGCCGGCTCCGGAGCCGCACCGGCTCGGCCGCCGGCGCCGCCACCGACTCCCCGAGATAGGCGTTGGGATCGTGATACAGCGCCCCCTCGGGGAGGTACTGGTACAGCGGCCCCAGCTCGCGCCGGATCCGGTCGTGGTAGAACCGGGGCAGCACGTCGGTCTCGCCCTCGAGATACGCCTGGACCGACCGGTCGCGGTCGAGCAGCCGCCGGATGGTGGTGTGGTACTCGATCCGTCCC
This sequence comes from Gemmatimonadales bacterium, assembly GCA_036265635.1. GTDB lineage: Bacteria > Gemmatimonadota > Gemmatimonadetes > Gemmatimonadales > GWC2-71-9 > CAVVWJ01. The sequence continues at coordinate 2,732 of DATAOR010000205.1, read as the reverse complement.
CAGCCCTCCGACGACATCGCCCGCACCACGTTCATCCACTTGGGAATCGCGGTGGCGGTAGCCGGCACGCGCCGGGCAATCGCCCGCCAGGAGAACGAGTACCGGGTCACGTCGATCAGGCCGTCGTAGAACTCGCGCCAGCCGTAGTGCTTGGGCCGGACGTTCATGGCGTGGTTGTTGTTCAGGAAGTGGAACGGAAACGGCAGCACCCGGCCGGCCCGCTGGTAGTCGAGGTTCATCGGCGCCGCCCGGCCGAAGGCGGACAGCAGCGAGTAGGCGGGAAACGCTCCCGGCGCCAGGTCGATGAACTTCCGGGTCAGCTCGAACGGCTCGGGCCCCATGTCGCCGTCGAGGCCGAGCACGAAGTTGGTCTGGATGTAGGGGATGTAGCGGAGGATCATGTTCACGTGATCCGCCACCTGCTGGACCTTGTCCATCCCGGTGCGGCGGGTCTTCGACTTGTTGCCCAGATCGTACCACGACTCGATGCCCGGCAGGATGGCGCGGAAGCCGTTCCTCTGCAGCCGCTTGAGGTGCGGCTCGGAGAGGAGCGACAGGCTGCTCTCCGCGATGTGCCGCATCCGGCCCGGCGGCACTGCCGCCTCCACCGCCTCCATGTAGTCGTCGAACCGGACCCCGAAGTTGGGGTCGTGCCAGCCCACCAGCGGGTGCTTGACCTTGGTCAGCAGGAATGCCAGGTCGTCCCGCAGGGTGTCGAAGCCAAGCGGCTGATAGTCCACCGTCGAGTCGATGCAGAAGCTGCAGGTGTAGGGGCAGCCGAGGCTGCCGATCATCGGCACGATCTTGATGGTCGGGGCCTTCCTCAGGGTGGCCTCGGCGAACTTCCACCGCTGCCGCAGGCTGGGCAGCTCGACCGGCTGGGTCCTGGCGGCCAGGTGGGCCCCGTAGGGGCGGTGGGGGCGGCAGTCCTTGAGCACCTCCCCGATCACCGTCCGGTCGGTGAAGCCGAGGACGTAATCGAAGTACTTCCGGGCATCCTCCGGGTAGCAGCGGGCGTGCGGCCCGCCCAGCACGGTGACGGCGCCGCGCCGGCGGAACAGGTTGCTCAGCGCGTAAGCCAGCTGGGCCGACTGGGTGAACGCGCCGATGAAGAGCAGGTCGAGGTTCTGCGGCAGCTCGGTCAGCAGGTCTTCCAGGCCGGTATAACAGACGAGGGTCACCTCGTGACCCTCCTGCTCGCACCAGACGCCCAGCACCTGGGGCATGATGCTGGCCAGGTTGGCGTTCATGAGGCGTCCGTACAGGGAGACCTTCGGGCTCTTGGTCACGAGATCCAAGATGCCGACGCGCAGCCTTCGCATGCGGTGCTCCTACGTAGGGGAAGACACCTCTGGTCCAGTGAAGAACGTGGAGACCGCGCAGAATGAGACGTCGCGACGTCGGGCCGGCGCGAAGAAGAGGAACCCTGCAGGCGGTGGGAATGCCCGGCAGGCGGTGGGAATGCCCGGCGGAAAATGCCGGCGCCGGCCGGGGAAGGCAACCCTGGGCGCCGGCGTCCGCGGCGGCATCGACCCTCAGAGCGGCCGTCGCCCCACCGGTGAGAACACAAAGCCCTTGCCCACGGTCACCACCCAGCCGGCACCCTGGGCGTCGTTGCCGAACCGCCGGGCGAAGTCGAACCGCAGCGCCTCGGTGTCGGTCGAGCGGCTGGCGCCGAGCCGGAGGCCGAGCCCGGCATCCCAGCCCGATCGCCGCGGCTGGCCGGCATACCAGGCCCCGCCATGATCGACGAAGCCGGCCACCCCGAGGCCGAGCTGGCCGAGCAGGTCGTCCACCAGGGTAATCCGGTACTCCGCCGTGCCGAAATAGGATCGGTCGCCCGTGAAGGCGTGACTGCGGAATGCGCGCGGGCCGAGCCCCAGACCCAGATCGAATTCCGCGCCGGGCACCGGGTGCTCGAGCCAGCCGACCTCGAGGTGGAGGATGCCGACCTGGTGCCGGGCCGGCTGGACCACCGCGGTGGCCGCCAGCTGGACGGACCCGCTGTCGAGCCCGGCCGAGTCATAGAGCCCGTTGGCCAGCCCCTCGAGATAGCCGAAGCCGCCAGGGACCTCGAACCCGGCTCGGGCGGCCAGCAGCGGCGCCACGCCATCGCGGTCGTAGCCGAGCAGCTTGGGCGCCACCATGAGCCCGAGCCGGACGGTCAGCCCCAGGTCGACGTCTTCCTCGCGGGCAAAGCCGGACACCCCGCGCGCCACCAGAAAGCGGGCCCGGCTCCAGGTGAGGTACGGGCCGGCCGCCCCGGTGATGGTCGAGCCGAACGGAGCGGTGGAGGCCTCGGGCAGAAAATCCTCCCGCCGCACCTGCGCCTGTACCCCCCAGCGGAGATAGCCCTCGGACGAACCGCGGGCAGCCCACGCGGCCGAGGCCCGGGCCAGGGTGAAGCGGTGGGTCAGGGTGTCGCGCGCGACGTTGGCGCCGTCGAAGAACTGGAGCACCCGCTCGTCCCGGTCCTCGAGCTCGACCCGGAAGGCGCTCCGGGAGGTGAGCGAGTAGAACGGCTGCTCCACCGCCAGCGAGCTGAGCCGGCCATCCGAGCGGTTCTCGTAGATGGCCCCCAGCCCGACCCTGCCGGCGAACAGCCGAGGCCGCCGGAAGCCGAGCGTGACGCTGGTCCGGTCCGGCGTCTTGCGGTATCGCACCGCCGCCGAGCTCGCGGTGCCCAGCAGGTTGTCCTCCACCAGCCCGATGGTGTAGGCGACTTCCCCGCC
>DATAOR010000204.1:0-23825 GCA_036265635.1 Gemmatimonadales bacterium | reverse complement strand
AGCTGCAGGTCGAGGTGGCTCCGCTTGTCGCTGATCCGGGCCGCGCGATTCTGGCTCATGAGGATGAAGATCGAGAGAAAGATGGCCTCGATGGAGAGCACCAGGGTCAGCAGGGGGAAAGGAAAGGGGTCGAGCCGGTCACGGCTCGGCAGCATCAGGTTGGCAGCGATCCAACCGCCGATCAGCAGGATCGTGATCCAGACGAAGGCAATCGAGCCGGAGAAGTTCGCAATCGCGTCGGCGACCCGATCCGACGGCTTGGCCTTGCTGTGCTCCCGGGCCTCGAGCGCCTGGATCCGCTCGACGTTTCGGCGGGTCAGCGCCTCCGCGCCTGCCGATGTGTCAGCCTCGGCCGACTCCCGGCGACTATCCTGGTCGGCCGTTCCGGCCCTCGGCCGATTCGCTTCTCCCCCCATGGGTATTCCTCCGGCTTGGACTTTCCTGCCGAATCACTCGTCACGCTTCTTGACGTGCCAAGGCTGCGGGCAGCGACATACCCCGCCCGCCGCCGACGCCAGGCGCGTCCCTGGCGTCAACCTGTTGGTCCGTTGCTTTGGTCCTGGCCCTCGACCAGGCGTGCCACTGCGGCGAGCAGCTGATCCGGGGTGAAGGGCTTGGCGAGCACGCCGTCCGGCACCTCTGAGTCGGTAAAGCCCGAGACGAAGAGGATTGCGGGAGCTCGATCCAGGCGTGCCAGATGGGCCGCCAGCGCCGGCCCGGACAGCCGAGGCATGCGCACGTCGGTGACCACGACGCGGACGCTTGGACCCCACACCTGGATGATGTTCAACGCCTCCAGGCCATCGGTGGCGGTGAGCACGTGATAGCGGGACTCCAGCGTTCGCTGGAGCATCATGAGGGCTACCGGCTCATCATCCACTACCAGCACAACCGGTCGCGTCGAGCTTGTCGCACCAGCGCTCATATGCCTTCCGGGGACCGTACTGCCGGCGACTTCAGAGGGGGATTAGACCGATAAGCTATGCCTCGATACCGCCGTTCGTAAGGTAGCAGCATTTGCCTTGGGCACCGGTCCGAAGTCTTCGAGTGTAGGTCGGCCAGCTTTTCGACCGAGTAAGGGATCGGCTGCAACGACGAGTGAGAGCTCGGCTGCTGGTGACCGGAGCAGGCGGGGGTCTATCGCTGGGCACAACACTATGGCTGGCGAGGCTGGGGAAACAAGAACGCCCCACGTTACCGAAATCACGTAAGGCGAGGAGCTTCCAGAGAGCGGGCGACCGGACTCGAACCGGCGACGTCCAGCTTGGGAAGCTGGCATTCTACCACTGAATTACGCCCGCAAGGTCGCGGCCGACGGCCGCACATTGTCGGGAATGTGCCCGCCTCGCCGGAAGGTGTCAAGCGGTGGCCGTGGCCGCTACTTGGACCGGGAGGCCTCGAGAAAGCTCCGGAGATCGGGCTCGCTCACCTCGGGCTCGCCTGGCGAGACGTTGTCCAGTCGGCCATCCCGCATCCACTGCTCCAGCTGGCCTACCAGCTCAAACAGGTGGTCGAAGGACTCCACCACGAACAGGAGCGGCTGATAGTGATGAATCTCGAAGTACTGGTTCACCACCCACTCGAGCTGCAGGGGATAGCGTTGCACCAGCGGGGAGTCGATCGCATGGGCCAGCTCCCCGTGTGAGCTGAGCAGCCCGCTGCCGTAGGCCTTGAGGCCTCGGCCGTCGGCCGCTCGCATCAGGCCGAACTCGATGGTGAACCAGAAGAACCGCGCCAGCGCCTTGAAGATGCTGGTGACCCGGCGGATCCGTTCCTCCTCGTCGGCAATCCCCGCCGCGATCTCCGCCGCCGTGTGGGCGCAATCACCGAACCGCACCAGGGTATCGGCGAAAGCCCGATCGGTGTGCATCGGCACGTGCCCGGCGATGTCGTGGAAGATGTCCGGTTCGGGCAGGTAGTCGAGCGTGGCGCCGTCCCGGATGGTGATCGTGGTGGGGAATTCGCGGTTGCGGAGACAGTCGAAGAACAGGAAGGACGGAACGTACCCGCTCACCGGCTTGGCCTTGAAGCCGGTGAGCGGGCTGAGAAATCGGTTGACATCTTCCAGCCGCGGCACCCGTGCCGGATCCAGGCAGAGGTTCTCGATTCCCTGGAGGAACCGGGGATTGGCGTAGCGCTGCCAGCGGTCCTCCATCCGGGTATACAGCCGGCGCCAGGCCTCGTGGTTGTCCTCCGAGTACCGCTCGTACGGCTGGGTGATGTACAGCCGTCCCTCGGCCTGAGCCTGCTCGATGAAGGGGGCTCGCGTGGTGGTGAGCCCTTCACCGGTATGCCTCTCCGCCTGAACCCCTGCCATGGCCGGCTCCTCTATTTGCGCTTGTAGCGCCAGGCGACGATGCCAGCGCCCTGACCTTCCACCTTGACGTCCTGCGAGGCGCCGTTGGCGACGGCCGGAATGGTGGCGGCCTGGGTGGCGACCGGTTGCCCGCCGGCGTTGAGGAACTCCACCGTGATCGGGACTGCCGCCGGTGCGATCGGCTTGCCCGCCGCGGTCTGCGCCGCCCGCCCGGTGGCGCTGAGCGTGAGCGAGGCGCCGTTGGCCGACGGAGCGAAAGTCGACGCCTTGACGTTGGCCGGAAGGGCCAGCACCTGCTCCGCGGTCTTGACGGCGTCGTCCAGCTTCGAGCTCTGCTTGTAGCCCTCGCCGAGCAGCTTGAGCGCGCTCTCGCTCAGCGGCTCGATCTCGACCAGGCGCTGCGCGGTGCTGAGCAGCTTGGGGCCGTTCTTGAGCGCCAGGTACGTGTTGGCCAGGCTCGACACCGCGTCGCGATTGTACGGCTCCGCCGCCACCACCTTCTCGAAGGCCGTGGCGGCATCGGCGTACTTCTTTTCCTGGAACAGGGTGATCCCGGTGTTCATCAGGTCGGCCGAGCCGCCCCCTCCGCCGGGGGCGCCTGCGGCCGGGGCGCCGCCGCTGGCCAGCAGCTCCTTGTCCAGCGCCTGGGCCTGCGCGGTCTTGCCCTGACCCCGGTACGCGGCGGCGAGGCCCCGCTTGGCCTGGGCATCGTCAGGCACCCACTTCAGGTACTGCTCGAAGACGACCGCCGCCTGGTCGTACTTCTTGGCATTGAGCAGCAGCGCGCCCTGGCTGTAGGCCGAGTTGTTGCGATACTTCTGTTCGGTCGTATCGGTGGTATTGGCCGAGACGGCCGCCGCCTGGCCGAACCAGTACGCCGCACTGTCGGTCTGCCCCTTGTCGTTGAGGATCGAGGCCTCGCGGTACATCGCGACCGGGGACCCGCGGTAGATCTGATTGGCCTGCTGGTACACCACATAGGCGGAGTCGGTGTTCTTGTCCTGCTCGAACTTGCTGCCCGCGTTGACCAGAGTGGACCAGGCGTTCCGGCGGTAGGTGGCGATGTCCTTGGCGCAGTCCGGGGCCATCTGCTCCGCCTTGCTCAGGGCCGAATCGGCCGGCTGCAGGCGGCCCTGCATCAGGTAGATCCGTCCCAGGTAGTACCACGCAGCCGGGTTCTTGTCCTGGCCGTTCTGCGCCATCGCCTCGAGCGCCACCTTCTCACCCTGGCCGAGGATCCGGCTTCGATTCTCGGGCACGTCCGTCTCGATGGCCGACTTGAGATAGCCGGCCGCGCTGCTGATCTTGAAGTGATTGGGCTTGATGTTGCACTGGGCCGGCTGATAGGTCGTGGGCATGCCCTTGGCGACGCGGTCGTTCACCGGTTGCTGGGCGTGAAGCACGGAGACGCCCATGAGCAGCAGGCAGGCCGACGCAGAGATTGCGTTCACTCGTCACGACTCCTTGTTCGGGGTCTGTAGCCGGGCGGCTTCCTCGGAACCCACCAGGCGAAGTGCCCGGTCACGCAAGTCCCTTGCCACCTCGTGAGCTGGCTGCCCCGTCCGTCGTGCCAGGGCCGCCACGTCATCGTACTCCGGCTTCATCCGCGGGCCGCCGGGCGCGTCCAGCACCTTGACCCGCACGGGAGTACCGTCGGCGGCCTCGACCTGGACCTCCCGTCGGCTGAGCGTGGTTCGCTCGGCCGCCGTACGGCGGATCCCGGCGGTGGTGCTGTGTCGGAAGAACGCGTCCGTGACCCGGTCGGCCGCCGCGGCCGGCACCACCGCCTCCACCCGGAACCCGGTCCGGCCCTTCTTCATCTGGGTGGTCCAGACCTGGACGTCGAGTGCGCCCGCGGCTGCCAGCGCCTCCCGGAGCGGGTCGAGGTACTCCGGACTCAGGTCGTCCAGGTCGCTGGCCAGGACCACCACCTCCCCGGCCTCGCCGGCAGGCTCCGCCAGCACCAGCCGCAGGGCGTTGGGGTAGTGCTCGGGGTCGCGCCCGCCGGCTCCCCAGGCGCCCGCCGAGACCGCCCGCCACCGGGCCGGCGGCGCTCCGGAAGAGAGGACCCGAAGCAGCACGGCGCCGGTCGGCGTCACCGCCTCGCCGACCACCGGGCCCCCGGTGGTCACATCGATGCCCTCGAGCAGGATGGCGGTGGCGGGGGCCGGCACGGGCAGGATCCCGTGGGCCGCCCGGACCCAGCCGCTGCCGAGCCCCACCGGGCGGTGGTAGATCCGGGTGATGCCGAGCCGCTCGAATCCTTCGATGGCGCCGACGATGTCCACCAGGGCGTCCAGCGCACCGACCTCGTGCAGGGCCACCTGCTCCGCCGGCAGTCCGTGCACCCGGCCCTCGGCTTCGCCCAGGAGCCGGAAGGCCTGCACGGCCCGCTCCTTCACCCAGGGGGAAAGCGGCGCCGCCTCCACCAGGGCGATCAGCTCGCCGATGTGACGGTGCCCCCGGTGCTCGTGATCATGATGCTCGTGATCGTGATGCTCGTGCGAGTGGCCGGCTGCGCCGTGCCGGGACGCGCCATCGTGGGCGTGCGGGGCCTCGGGGTGAGCGGGGCCCCCGTGGGAATGCGCGTGTCCACGACCTGCATCAGCCGTCCCCACCGGCTCGGCCGGCAACTCCTGGGCACCGCCGGGCAGCGCAACCCGCACCTTCACCGCCCGGACGCCGCACCGGTCGACCGGCTCGGCCGAAGCCGTGACGCCCGCGAGACCCAGCCGCGCCGGCAGGCCCTCGAGCCAGTCGATCGGGGCGCCGGCCGCGATGAGGGCGCCGAGCAGCATGTCGCCACTCACGCCCGCGGCCGGGTCCAGGATGGCAAAACGTCCATCAGCCATAGACTTATAAATATGGCCGAGGCTCAGACCTGAGGCAAACCCCCCGACTCGCGGTACAGCCACCCTGCCCCGGTGTTGAACACCACGACGCGCTCGTCGGGTCCGACTTGCCCGGCCTGCCGGAGTGCGCTCACGGCGGCGACGGCTGCCCCGCCTTCAGGGGACATATCTACCCCGATCTCTCGAGTGACGTCCCTGGCGGCAGCTTCTAGCTCCTCGTCCATCACGGCGACCGCTCCGCCGCCGGTTTCCCGCAGGATCCGGAGCATCAACGCGCCACCCAACGGCGCCGGCACGCGGAGCCCGCTCGCGCTGGTCCATGGGTCGGCCCATGGCTCGCACTGCTCGGCCCCGGCCTCGAACGCCCGCACCACCGGGGCGCAGCCCGTGCTCTGGACGGTGTACATCCGCGGCAGCGGGTCGCGGACCCAGCCGGCTGCGCGGAGCTCGACGAATGCTTTCCACATGCCGATCAGTCCGGTTCCACCCCCCGTGGGGTAGATGATCACCTGGGGCAGCGTCCAACCGTGCTGCATCGCCAGCTCGAGACCGAGGGTCTTCTTCCCCTCGATCCGGTAGGGCTCGCGCAAGGTGGACAGGTCCACGGCGCCGCACTCGTCGGCCCAGGCGCGCGCCGCCCGACCGCAGTCTCCGATGTGACCGTCAAGCAGGACGAGATCACCGCCGAAGCTGCGGATCTGGGAAAGAATGGTCCGTGGGGTCGTCCTTGGGGCGTAGACCCGGACCGGTACGCCGGCCCGCGAGCCGTAGGCGGCGGCCGCCACGCCGGCGTTGCCCGCCGTCGGCAGCACGAAGCTGGTCGCCCCGGCCGCGATCGCCCGGGTCACCGCCGCGCTCAGGCCGCGGGCCTTGAACGACCCCGTGGGGTTGGTGCCTTCGTCCTTGAGCCAGAGGTCCGCCAGACCGAGCCGTCCGCCGGTGCGCCCCGCCCGGAGGAGCGGGGTGTCGCCTTCGCCGAGCGAGACGGGCTCCTCGCCGGGCAGGAGCGGGAGAAACGGGCGGAACCGCCACATGCCGTGGCCGCGTCGAATCTCCGCTCGCTCGACCAGGGTGGGCACCCGCGACGGATAGCGGACCAGCCAGGGCATTCCGCAGCGGTCGCAGACGGTCGGCAGACCGTGAGCCTGACGCTCCGCGCCGCACCCCGAGCACTCGAGCGCCCAGTCCGGAGCCGGGCCGTTGAGCGCGCTCACGAGGGGCCGTTGAGGTGAGACAGGATCCGTTCGGCCAGCCGGGTCGACAGCCCAGGCACGGTGACCAGCTCCGCCACCGAGGCGGACTTCACCCCGGCCAGACTGCCGAAGCGCTCGAGCAGCTGCCGGCGCCGGTTGGGCCCGACGCCCGGAATGTTGAGCAGCTCGGAGGTGATGGTGCGGGTGGACCGTCGCTGCCGGTTGTAGGCCAGGCCGAAGCGATGCGCCTCGTCCCGGGCCCGCTGCAGCAGCCGGAGCGACGGGCTGCGGCGCGGCAGGCGGATGCTGTCGGACCGGCCGGGGAGGAACACCTCCTCCTCGCGCTTGGCCAGGCTGATCATCGGAATGGGCTCGATCCCTGTCTGACTCATCGCCTCCACCGCCGCGCTCAGTTGCCCCTTCCCGCCGTCGATCACGATCAGGTCGGGCAGCGGCAGCGACTCGTCCCGCCGCCGGGTCAGATATCGGGTGATCACCTCGTGGATGGCGGCGTAGTCGTCCTGCTGCCCCAATCCCTGGATCTTGAACTTGCGGTACTCGCTCTTCTTGGGACGGCCGGCCTCGAACCAGACCAGCGAGCCCACCGTATCGCGTCCCTGGTTGTGCGAGATGTCGACGCAGATCAGCCGGCGCGGCACCACGCTGAGACCGAGATCGCGGCCCAGGGCGTAGACCGGGTCTTCCGAGCGCTCCTCGGTCTCGAACGACTCGATGCGGAGGCTCTCGAGCAGGTGCCGCGCGTTGTGATCGGCCATTTCGAGCCACCGCTGCCCCGTCCCCCGTTGGGGCACCAACCACTCCGTGCCGGGCAGCAGCTCTCGCAGGGCGTCCCAGTCCTCGGGGGGAAACGGGATGATCACCCGTTTGGCCCGCGCTTCGGCCGGCACATAGTACCGGGCCAGGAACGCGCTGAGCACCGCGGCATCGGCCTCCTCCTCCAGGTTCTCGAGGAACCGGTGCTCCCGGCCCACGATCCGCCCCTCCCGCACCCGCATCAGGACGCCCACGGCGTCGTCCCCGTCCCGGGCGTAGCCTGCCACGTCGGCGTCCCCGGTTCCGATCACCTCGACGCTCCCCGGCTCGTCCAGCCGGTCGAGCCAGCGCAGGGCGTCGCGCATGTCCTTGGCGCGCTCGAAGTCCTCCCGCTCGCTGGCGGTCAGCATCGCCTCGCGGACCTTCTGCCGGACGTCCACCGTGCGGCCCTCGAGGAAGTCCACCACATCGTTGACCATCCGGCGATAGTCTTCCTGCCGCTGCCACCCCACGCAGGGCGCCTGACAGCGGCCGATGTGATAGTCGAGACAAGGCCGGTCCCTGCGCTCGGCGGGCAGGTCGTCGGTGCAGCTCCTGACGGTGTACAGCCGCCGGATGATCGCCAGGGTCCGGCGGAGCTGCCCCACGTCGGTGTAGGGGCCGTAGTACCGGGCGCCCGGGATATCCCGGCGCCGGGTCACGATCACCCGGGGGAACGGGTCGGCCAGGGTCACCGCGATAGACGGGTAGCTCTTGTCGTCCTTGAGCCGCACGTTGAAGCGCGGCCGGTATTCCTTGATGAGATTGTTCTCGAGGATGAGCGACTGGGCCTCGGATCGGACCACGATGGTCTCGACATCGCGGATCAGCCGCTGGAGCAGCCGGCCCTTGGGGCTGGCATCGAAGTCGGCGGAGAAGTAGCTCCGGACCCGCTGCCGCAGCCGCTTCGCCTTACCGACGTAGAGGACCTCGCCCCCGGCGTCCTTCCACAGATATACGCCGGGGCCTTCGGGGAGGGTGTCGAGCTTGCGCTGCAGCGCGTCGGGAATGCCGGGTGCGGTCATGGAAGATGCCGGCGGTTAACCGTCGGCGCGGTCTCGAGGTTCCCCCGGCCGGAGCCGCCGGAGGAGGGCGCCGGACTCGGGGACGGCCAGCCGGTCGGTTACCAGAAAATACACCGCTCCGAAGGCCGTCAGCACCACCGCGGCGAGCGGTATCGGTGCCAGGGCTCCGAGGGCGAGCCGCACCCCCCACCCCGCGGCCGCGGCCACCCCGGCCGCCCCCCACAGCCGGGCTGCCAGCGCGGCCGGCAGGCCGGTGTCCCCGATCCGCCGGTTCAGCGCCCGGCGCAGCTGCAGGAACTCGACCCATCCCGCCAGCCCGGCCGAGGCGGTCAGGCCGGCCGCCCCCCAGCGTGGATCCACCCCGAGCCACCCCGGTAGCGGAATCGCGAAGAGGTAGCCCAGCGCGATCGTCAGGGTCACCCGCACCACGGCGAACCTGAGCGGGGTCCTGGTGTCGTGCAGGGCATAAAAGGCGGACGAGTACAGCCGCCCCATGGTCGAGGCCAGCAGCCCCACGGCCGAGCCCGCCAGGATGGTCCAGACGTACACGGTCATGAGGCGGGTGAAGGCGCCGGACTGGTACAAGGCCCCGGCGATCACGTCGCCAAGGGCAAGAAAGGCCGCCGCCGATGGCACGACCAGGAACGCGATCTGGCGCAGTCCGGCGGTCAGCCGGGCGCGAAGCTGCGCCGCCCGCTCGGCCTCCGTTCCCATGGCGCTGGCCATCGCCGGCAGCTCCGCCGCGGAGACCGACATGCCGAACAGGCTCACGGGCAGGGTGTAGATGACCTGGGCGTAGGACAGGCCGGCGACCGCGCCGGTCGGCAACAGGCTCGCCAGGACCGTGTCCACGTAGGCGCTGATCTGCACCACACCCCGGCCCACGAACACCGGCCCGAAGTTGCTCAGCACCTGGGCGACGTGCGCGGAGCCGCGCGCCAGGCGGGGCCGGAGCCCCTCGAGCAGCCGCCCGACGGTGGGCAGCTGGATCCCCAGTTGCAGCAGGCTGCCCGCCACCGATCCCCAGGCGGCGACCTCCGCCAGGGGATAGGCCGCCCGGCTGCGGCCGAACGCGATCAGGCTGACGATGATTGCCACGTTCCAGACCACCGGCGCGGCATAGCTGAGAAAGAACCGCCGGTGGCTGTTGAGTACACCCAGACACCAGGCCGAAAGCACCAGCAGGCCGGCGCCCGGGAACAGGATCCGGACCAGCCGGATGGTGACGTCGCGCTTCTCCCCGGTGAACCCCGGCGCGATCACCGCGATGAGGTACGGCGTCAACAGCACCCCGAGCAGCACCAGCGAAGCCGTGGCCAGAGCGAGCAGGGCGGCCACCGCGCGGGCCACCCGCTCCGCCTCGGCATCCTCGCCCCGCGCCCGGAGACCCGCATAGACGGGGATGAACGAGGCCGACAGCACCCCTTCGCCGAACAGGTTCTGGAGGAAGTTGGGGATCCGGAAGGCGGCGTTGAACGCATCCGCCGCATCGGAGGTGCCGAAGTAATGGGCGAAGACGCGGTTCCGGACCAGGCCGACGATCCGGCTGAGGAGGATGCCCGCGGCGACCATCACCGCCGGTCGGGCCGAACGGCGGCTGGCGCTCAGGTCGAGGACGGCGGTGGAAGGGTCGTCCGGGCGGGATCCGACAGCAGCCGCTGGAGAAAGGCGTTCTCGTCCTGCAGCGTCTGCATGCTGCGGTTGAGGTCGTCCACCTCCGCCTCGAGCAGCTCGACCCGCTTGGCCAGGGCCGCGACATCGGGCGGCGTGGTGCCGGGCCCCTCGAGCCGGCGGGCCAGGGCGCGCCCGATCGGCGAGTCCACCACGATGCCGAGGATGGGAATCAGGAGGGCAACCAGCAGGAACAGCGCGATGACCGACATGCGTCGAGTCTAGGCCTCTGCCGACGCCCCTTCAAGGGCGTCCCGGTACCAGGCCTCGAAGTGGTCGGTCAGCTCGGCCAGCAGGGTGGGGCCGTATCGGGCCAGGAACGGGGCGACCGTCACGCCCCGCTCCTGCGGCTTGCCGGCGGGCATGACCGCCGTTCTGGCCCGCGCCAGCTGGCCCAGCTCGGTCTCCTGCCGCCGCTTGAGGTGCTGGACCAGCTTCTTCTCCAGCTCCTGCGTGCCGGCGACGGCGGTCTGCCGCGCGGCCTGGGCGGGACGCGCCAGGGTGGGGTCGATGACGACCGCCGCCCGCTCCAGCACGGCGTACTCCTGCTCCAGGGTGGCGCGCAGGCGCGCCAGGGCCGAATTCACCTCCGCCGGGAGCTGGCCGCGCACCACCTTGGCCTCGACCGCCCCGGGGGGCGAGAACAATTCGGCCAGCTCGAGCCCGAACTTGTCCAGCACCCGGTCCACCTTCGGCTCCACGATGACGCCGGACCACCGGGGCAGCGGCTGCTGCCGCGGGATTCCGAGCCGGCGGTACACCGGAGGGGTCAGCGCCAGATAGCGGAGCTCACCCGGCCCGCCGAGGTAGGCGACGGTGGGCAGAAGGGCGCTTTCGACCGCGGGCCTGAGCAGCACGTTGGGTGAGAGCCGGCTGGGCTCGGTGGCGGCGATGGCGCCCAGCTGGGCCAGGCTGAGCCGCTCCCGGCTGCGCCGGGTCACGAACTGGGCCCCGTCGCGGACCAGCCGGTCGCGGCCCAGCGAGGCCTCCAGCATCACCAGGGCGGCTCCGTCGCCCACGGTCACGCCGGAAGTCCGGGCCGTAGCTCCCTGGGCCTCGGCGAAGGCGTCCAGGTCCTCGTCCAGCGCCTGCGACTGCTCCAGCGCGTTCAGCAGGACCGGCGCGGCGGCCTGCTTGACTGCCGGGTGGGTGCTGTCCAGACAGACCAGGCCCAGCGGTCCCAGCAGCTCGGCCATCGCGCCGCCGAAGCTTCCGGCCACCGTGGCCTCCGGCCGGTAGTGCCGGCGGAGCCAGTCCAGGGTTGCGTCCCGGAACTCCGAGGCGGGCAGGCCCCCGGCGAGCGCCTCGAGCGCGGCCACCACCCCCTCGCCCAGCGGCAGCCGGTACATCGGCGTCAGCGGCGCGTCGGCCGGCCGCGCGGGGAGCGAGGCGGTGGCGAGGGCGCCATCGGCGCCGATCCACGACACGCTGCTGGCCTCGGCGAAATCGGCATCGTCGCCGGCCAGCCAGAACACCGGGACCACCGGCCGCCGCCATCGCGCCTCCAGCTGACGCGCCAGCGCGACAGCGCTGAGCGCCTTGTGCACCGTGTACAGCGGGCCGGTGAACAGACCGGGCTGTTGACCGGTGGTGACCGCCACCGCGTCCGGCTGGACCAGGCGAGCCACCTGGGCCTCGCTGGTCGGCGACGGCAGCACGGCCGCGGCCAGCTCGGGCGCCAGGCCGCCTGATCTCGGGGTCGGCGCCACCATCGGGTAGGCCAGCGGCGTGGGAGCGAAGCGAAGGCTCATCCGGCCTGCCCCAGCAGGATGGAGCGGGGCGAGGCCGGCAGCAGCGGGCCGGCGTCGTAGTCCCCGAAGCGCTGGCGGACCGTCACGCCCGCCGCGGCCAGCATCGCCTCGATCTCCCCTGCCCCGAACAGCCGAACCCGCTCGGTGAAGCGGCGCCCGTCGGCGGTCAGGATCCTCTTGCAGACATGGCGCCCGTCGGCCGAGACCGAGCGCTCGACCTCCACCTCCCGGCCGTTGAGCCGCTGGGTCTCGCGGGGAACCAGTCTTTCCCTCACGGACCGGGCGTTGAGGAAGTCGATCACGAACCACCCCCCCCGGCGGACGGTGGCGACCATCTCGCCGAGGGCGCCGGCATGCTCGCGATCATGATCGAAGTAGCCGAAGCTGGTGAACAGGTTGACGGTCAGGTCCATGGAGCCGGGCCGGACCGGCAGGGCGCGCATGTCGGCCCGCACCAGCGGCGCCGTAGTGACCTGCCGGGCCACCCGGAGCAGCGCGGCGGACAGATCGAGCCCGACGCAGCGAGCCCCGGCCGTCTCGAAGGCGCGGGCGTGCCGCCCGGCCCCGCAGGCGACGTCGAGCACCCGCCACCCCGCCGCGAAGCCGACCCGGTCGAGGATCAGCCGTACGGCCCGCTCGGCCTCGGCGGCGTCGCGGTGCGGGTACAGCTGGAGGTACTCCTCGCCGAACCATTCCTCGAACCACTCCGTCATCCGCCGTCACCGCCGCCTTTGTGGTAGGGTTCGCCCCGGAGGATGCTGCCCGCGCGGTAGAGCTGCTCCAGGACGACCACCCGGGCCAGCTCGTGGGGCAGCGTGAGCGGACCGAGGCTCCACCGGTCGTCGGCCAGGTCGAGCAGGTCCCGACCGAGCCCATGCGACCCGCCGATGGCCAGCGCCACTGCCCGGCCGTCGCGCTGCCAGGCCCCCAGGCGGCGCGACAGCTCCAGGCTCGACCAGGCAGCACCGGTGCGGGCCAGCGCGACCAGCCGCGCCCCCGCCGGCCGCCGCGCCAGCAGGCGAGCGGCTTCGTCCGCCTGCTGCGCCGCCACGGTCGGGGCCCGGCTGGCCTCGCGCACCTCGACCACCCGGACCCGCGCGGTCCGGCCGAGCCGGGCCAGGTATTCGTCGCAGGCCGCCCGGTAGCTGGGCCGCAGCTTGCCTACCGCCAGCACCACCAGCTCGAGCACCGCGCCGGCCGTCCCTCAGTCCGGGCGCCCCGGGCCGCTCAGGCGTACATCCCGCGCAGCCGGTGCACCGCCGCGACCCGTTCGATCGCCTGCATGTAGGCCCCGATCCGGGTGTTGACCTGATGTTTGCTGGCCATGGCCACGACCTCGTCGAACGACTGCACCATGATCCGCTCCAGCCGCTGGTTGACGGTGTCCTCGTCCCAGAAGTACCCGCCCCGGTCCTGGACCCACTCGAAGTAACTGACCGTCACGCCGCCGGCGTTGGCCAAAATGTCGGGGATGACGAACACGCCCTTTTCCTCGAGGATCTTGTCGGCGTTAGCCGTGGTGGGCCCGTTGGCGCCCTCGCAGATCACCTTGGCCTTGACGTCGCGCGCGTTGTGGCTGGTGATCACGTTCTCCAGCGCGGCCGGCACCAGGACGTCGCAATCCACGGTGAGCAGCTGCTCGTTGCTGATGTGGTCCGCCTCGCGGTACTCGCTGAGATAGCGATGCTGCTTCACGTGCTGCTGCAGCTCGCGGACCCGGAACCCGTTGGGATTGTGGATCCCACCCGACTTGTCGCTGACCGCTACGATGGTGAGTCCCAGCTCTTCCATCAGCTGGGCGGCGATCGAGCCGACGTTGCCGAACCCCTGGACGGCCACCTTGGTTCCCTTGAGCGGCAGCCCCAGCCGCCGCAGGGCCTCCCGGGTGACCAGCATGCAGCCTCGCCCGGTGGCTTCCCGGCGGCCCAGCGAGCCGCCCATCTCGACCGGCTTGCCGGTGACGACGGCGGTGACGGTGTGGCGCTTGTGCATGGAGTAGGTATCCATGATCCAGGCCATCATCCGTTCGTTGGTGTTCACGTCGGGGGCCGGGACGTCGGAATCGGGGCCCAGCGTCTCGATGATGGCCGAGGTATAGCGGCGGGTGATCCGCTCGAGCTCGGCGACGGACATGGTGGCCGGGTCGCAGACCACGCCGCCCTTGGCGCCGCCGAACGGAATGTTGACCACGGCACACTTCCAGGTCATCCACGCGGCCAGCGCCTTCACCTCGTCCAGGGTCACGTTCATGTCGAACCGGATGCCGCCCTTGGCCGGACCACGGCTGGTGTTGTACAGGACCCGGTACCCGGTGAAGACCTCGACCTCGCCCGAGTCCCGGTGGATCGGCACGCTGACGATGATCTGCTTCTCGGGACTCCGCAGGACCTTGTACAGCCCGGGGTCGAGGCTCAGACGCTGGGCGGCGTAGTCGAACCGGGACATCATCGCCTCGAACGGGTTCTCCTCGTTGAGGAAGGTGTCCTTCTCGGGACGGATGCCGAGCAGCGGCGGGCGACTGGTGGTGCTCATAGGGTATCCGGGTGTCTCCATGGATGGGTTAGAAGCGGTCTACCGGGGTGACGACGGCGTCGAGGACGGCGGTGATCCGGTCGCCCCCCTCCTCCCAACTCAGGTCCAGCAGGGCGACGAGGGGCTCGGGCACGGCGGCGGGCCAGCGATCGCGGAGCTTGACGGCGTCCTTTTCGGTGATGATCACGTGATCGGCCTTGCGGGCGGCGTGAGCCAGCCAGGCGACGTCCTCGTCCCGGTAGTCGTGATGGTCCTTCCAGGTGGCCACCTGGACCGCCGCACCGGTCGCCTTGGTCTGGGCCACGAAGGCGTCGGGATCGGCGATCCCGGACGCCGCCACCACCCGTTTCCCCGCCAGCTCGCTGGCCGGCCGGCGCCGGCCGCTCACCAGGCCCTCCAGCGTCTGCAGGCCGAGATAGGCGACCGCCACCGGGCCGTGCACCCTCGCCTCCAGCTCCCGGGCCAGCTGCTGGGCGGCCTCGCGGGTGGCCCGCTTGCGGGTCACCACGACCGCATCCGCCCGCCCCAAGGCCTCCCAGCCTTCGCGCCAGGGCCCGGCCGGCAACGGCCAGCGGACCGCGCGGGTGGTCTCGGCGCTCATGACCAGGATATTGAGATCGCGGTGGACGTCGAGCCGCTGGTAGGCGTCGTCCAGCACCAGGACCTGGGCGCCGCCGGCCAGGGCTCGCTCGGCGCCGGCCACCCGATCGGCATCGGGGACGACCACCGCCTCGGGCACCGAATGGCGATGCACCAGGGTCTCGTCCTGACCGTATCCGCGCAGCAGAATGCCGGGAACGAGCCCGCGGCTCACGTAATGCCGCGCGATCCAGACGGCGATCGGGGTCTTGCCCGAGCCGCCCACCGTCAGGTTGCCGACCGCCACCGACGGCAGAGGCAGATCGTGGGTGGGCAGCCAGCCGCGGCCGTAGGCGGCGCGCCGGGCGTCCATGGCCAGCCGCCAGAGTCCGGAAGCTGGCAGCAGCGCTAGGCGGGCCAGCCGGGCATCCGGCCGCCGGCTGGTCCAGAGCCAGCGCACGATCCGGTGGGTATCGCCGCGACGGCTCATTGGCCGCCGGCCTCCCCGGTGCCGGCGATCTCCCCCAGCCGGGCCTTGGCCTCGGCCAGCCCGGCGGCCAGCCCGGCGTCGCCCGGGCCGACCTCGAAGGGCCGGCCGTAGCGGACCCGGACGCGGGCGCCGGGCTTCGGAATCAGGAACCGGTCCCATGAGCGAAGCCGCCACGCGCGGTCCGCTTCGGCATGGAGCGGTACCACCACGCCGTGGCCCCGCTGGGCGGCCGCCACGACGCCGGGCTTGAGCTCGCGCCGGGGGCCGCGCGGGCCGTCGGGGGTGAACGCGACCGGGTGGCCGGCCTCGAGCTCGCGCACAGCGCCGAGCAGCGCCCGGGCGGCACCCCTGGTGCTCGAGCCCCGCACCGCCCGGTAGCCCAGCGTGGCGGCGAAGTCGGCCAGATACTGGCCGTCGCGGGCCTCGCTCACCACGATCGCGATCGACTGGCGCCGATGCTGCCACAGGAGCGGCAGGAGCACCTCGTGCCACAGGAGGAAGACGTGCGGCCGACGCGCCTGGTACAACGGCCGCCAGCGCTCTTCATTCACCGTCTCCACCCGCCACGACGCGGCGAGCAGGCGGAGCAACGGACCCGCCAGCAGGCGGGCCAGCGGGGGCGGAACCCGGAGCTTCACCGGCCCAGCAGCTCGTCGGCCAGGGCCACGACCCGGGTGGTGGCACCGGGCTCGCCCAGCCGCTGGCGCACCAGCGCCAGGCCCTCGCGCTGGGCCAGGGTTCGCGGATCGGCCGGATCGAGCAGCGGCCGCAGCGCCTCGGCCAGCGGTCCCGCTTCGGCCTCGTGCTGCAGCAGCTCCGGCACCACCTGGCGCTCGGCCACCAGGTTGACCAGGCTGACCCAGCGGACCGTTCGGAGCCGCTGGAACATCTGCCAGGTGAGCGGGTGGACCTTGTACGCCACCACCATCGGCACGTCCGCCAGGGCGGCCTCGAGCGTGGTGGTGCCGGACTTGGCCAGGGCCGCGTCGGCCGCCGCGAACACCGGGATCGGGTCGCCCCGCACGATCTCGATCGGGCCCGGGTCGGGGTACTCTCCGGTCGCCGTGCCGGCCACGATCACGCGGTGGCAACGACCCTCGTCGAGCAGTCGGCGGGCGGCGGTCCGGAACGGGATCCAGAGCCGGCGGACCTCCTGGGCCCGGCTGCCCGGAAACATGCCGAGTACCCGCTCCTCCGGCGGAATCCCGAGCAGGGCACGGGCTTCGGCCCGGGTGGGCCAGCCGCCGCGGTCCACCAGCGGATGGCCGACGTACTCGCTCTTGAGCCCCAGCTGACCGAAGAACTTCTGCTCGAACGGAAGTACCACCGCCAGGCGATCGACCGCGGCCGCGAAGCGCCGGGCCCGGCCCGGGCGCCAGGCCCAAAGCTGGGGCGCAATGTAGTAGAGCACCCGCGTTCCCGCCTGCCGCGCCGCTTCGGCGACGCGGAGGTGAAACCCGGGATAGTCGATCAGCACCACCAGGTCGTAGCGCCCCGCCCGGAAATCGGCCCGGAGCGCCTGGAGCAGCCGAAGATGGGCCCGCAGCTTGGTGACCACCTCGACCAGACCGAACGCCGCCAGACCCTCCATGGGGTATCGGATGGTCGCGCCGGCGGCCGCCATCCGGGGGCCACCCAGGGCCTCGATCGTCGCGCCGGGGTGCCGCGTGCGCAGAGCCTGGATGACGCCGGCCCCGTGGAGGTCGCCCGAGGGCTCGCCGGCGGAGACGAAGATGCGCGGGGCCGGCCGGGCGATCATCCGCCTGCGGGGACGGCCAGCGGCGAGGTCCGCACCGCCGAGGCGACCCGGAGCGCCAATGCCAGCGCGGCCCGGCCTTCCTCGCCGCTCACCACCACGTCGCGGCCGCCTCGCACGGCGTGGACGAAGCTCAGCAGCTCGAGCTGAAGGGCATCCGCCTGGGGCGCCTCGAGCACGATCCGCTCGACCACGTCGGTCAGGGCGTTGCCGGTGCCGGGCCGCCAGTCGGCCCGCACCCGCATGAACTCACCGCCCCCGCTGGCCAGGTCGAGCGAGAGATAGCCGTTGGGCTGGAACAGGCGGAGCCGCCGGATCCGCTCGCGCGACACCCGGCTGGCGGTAGCCAGCGCCACGGCGCCGTTGGCGAACTCCACCCGGGCGTTGGCCATGTCGAGATGGGAGCTGAGCAGCGGCAGCCCGGAGGCCCGGACCTCGGTGGCCTCGGCCCCGCCGAGCAGGTGGAGCACCAGATCGAGGTCGTGGATCATCAGGTCGAGCACCACCGCGACGTCGGTGCCGCGGGGCTGGAACGGTGCCAGCCGCTGGCTCTCGATATACCGGGGGCCGTCCAGGTACGGCTCGGCCGCGCGCACCGCGCGATTGTAGCGCTCGATGTGACCGACCTGGAGCTGGAGTCCGCGCCGGGCCGCGGCCGCGATCAGGTCGTCGGCTTCGGCCAGGGTGCCGGCCAGAGGCTTCTCCATCAGCACCGGGACGCCGCGCGCGAGCGCCCGCTGGCCGACGACATGGTGCACCGGTGTGGGCACGGCGATGGTTACCGCCTCGACGGCGGCCAGCAGGCTGTCGAGATCGTCGAAGGCGCGGGTGCCCAGCTCGGCGGCCACCGTCGCCGCGCGGGCGCGATCGGTATCGTGCACGCCGACCAGGGCGGCGTCCTCGAGCGCCGCCAGGTGCCGGGCGTGGTGCCGGCCGAGCGCGCCGACGCCGACCACGCCGATGGGCAGCGGGGCGCTCACGCCGGCACGCCCCGCTCCGACGATTCCACGAAGGCCAGGAATCGCTCCACCTCGGGCGAATGCGGCAGGTCGTTCCGGGCCCGCTCGAGCGCCTGCGACAGGTTGAGCTCGGAGTTGAAGAACAGCCGGTAGGCCCGCTTGAGGGCCGCGATGGTGTCGCCCGAGAAGCCGGCGCGCTGCAGGCCGATCGAGTTGAGCCCGTACAGCTCCATCGGGTTGCCTACCGCCTTGACGTAGGGCGGAATGTCCTGGTTGACCCGGGAGCCGCCGCCGACGAAGGCGAACGTCCCGATGGTGACGAACTGATGGATGGCGTTGAGCCCGCTCAGCACCGCCCGGTCGTGGATGGTCACGTGCCCCGCGCACTGGGTGCCGTTGGCGATGGTGACCTCATCGCCCACGTGGCAGTCGTGGGCCAGGTGGACGTAGGTCATGATGAAGCAGCGTTCGCCCACGGTGGTGCGGTAGCTGTGGGAGGTGGCCCGGTTGATGGTGGTGTATTCCCGGATGATGGTGCCCGCCCCGATCTCAACCCAGGTCTTCTCGCCCTTGAACTTGAGGTCCTGCGGGTCGCCTCCGAGGATGGAGCCGTCGCCCACGGTGACGTCGGCGGCCAGGATCACGTTCTGGACCAGGCGCGAGCGGGGACCCAGCCGGCACCGGTCGCCCACGGTGACCTCGGGCCCGATCATCACCCACGGTCCGACCTCGACGTCCTGCCCCAGCCGGGCCGAGGGGTCGACGATCGCGCTGGGGTGGATCCGGGTGGTCACCGATCCACCACCCGGGCCATCATCTCCGCCTCGCAGACGACGTTGCCGTCGACATAGGCGATGCCCTTCATCCGGCAGGTCCGTCCCCGGTTCTGCAGCATCTCGAGCTCGCAGCGCAGCTGGTCGCCCGGCAGCACCGGCCGGCGGAACTTCACGTTGTCGAGCGACATGAAGTAGACCACCTTCTGGTCGGGGTCCTCGATCGTCCCCAGCAGCAGCATGCCGCCGACCTGGGCCATGGCCTCGATGATCAGCACGCCCGGCATGATCGGGTGGCCGGGAAAGTGGCCCTGGAAGAACGGCTCGGTGATGGTGACGTTCTTGATCCCGACGATCCGCTTGGTCCCCTCCACCTCGAGGATCCGGTCGACCAGCAGGAACGGGTACCGGTGCGGGATGACGTCCAGGATCCGGCCGATGTCCATCGCCAGGCCTCCGACGCGCTGGGCGGTCCGGGTGAGCCAGCGGGCCAGCGCGATGTTGCCCTGATGGCTTGGCTTGGTTGCGATCACGTGGGCCTGCACCCGGCCGCCCACCAGGGCCAGGTCGCCCAGCAGGTCGGCCGTCTTGTGGCGGACGAACTCGTCCGGCCAGCGGAGCCTGGCGTCCCCCGCCAGCCCGTCGTTCGTGAGCACCAGCGTCGACTCGAGCGCGGCGCCGAGGGCCAGTCCCCGGGCCCGGAGCGCCTCGGCCTCGTGGAGGAAGCCGAAGGTGCGAGCCCCGGCCAGCTCCCGCCGGAACTCCTCCGGGGTAATGTCGTAAGCGCCGCTCTGGCGGCCGATCAGCGGATGGGCCCACTCGATGGTGGTGGTGAGCCGGAGCATGGGCGCCGGGGCCACCACGTAGCTCGACTCGCCGTCGGCGAGCTGGAACGGCGCCAGCACCCGGTAGACGGTGGGCTCGCCCTCCACGGTCCGCACCCCGGCCTCGGTGAGGGCGGCCAGGAACGGGTCGAAGGAGCCATCGCCGATGGGCGGCTCCGGCCCGTCCAGCTCCACCGTGAGATCGTCGAGCTCCAGGGCGGCGGCGGCGGCCAGCAGGTGCTCGACGGTCTGCACGACCGCCTCGCCGTGACCCAGCGCGGTGCGCCGCTCGGTCGAGTGGACTTCGCTCACCCGGGCAGGAATCGCCGGCGCCCCGGGCAGGTCCACCCGGCGGAAGACGATCCCGTCGCCGGAAGCCGCCGGCAGGCAGCGGGCGGTGGCGGGCCGTCCGGTGTGGAGCCCGACCCCCTGCACCGCGGCGGCGCGCCCCAGCGTTCTCCTAGCCACCGTCGCTCGGCTCGCCCACCAGGCGCTCCACGCCGGCGATCAGGGGGGCCAGCCGGTACAGCGCCGCCTGGGCCCGGAGAAACTGGCGGTGAGGTCGGGCCGGGTGGCCGCTGAAGGAGGCGCCCGGGGGCACGTCACCGAAGACGGCGCTCTTGGCCGCGATCCGGGCCCGGTGGCCGATCTCGAGATGGTCGGTCACGCCGACGTGGCCGGCCAGGATGACGTCATCCCCGATGTGGGTGCTGCCCGCGATGCCGACCCCGGCCATCATCAGGCACCGCCGCCCGATCCGGACATTGTGGCCGACATGGACCAGGTTGTCGATCTTGGTCCCCTGGCCGACCACGGTGTCGTCCACGCTGCCCCGGTCCACGCAGCTGTTGGAGCCGATCTCGACATCGTCCTCGATGATGCAGCCGCCCACGTGCGGGATCCGATGATGGCCGCCCGCGTCGCTGAGGTAGCCGTAGCCGACCCCGCCGATCACCGCGCCGGCCTTGAGCACCACCCGGCTGCCCACGCTGGCGTCGGGATAGATCACCGCCCGGGGGCCGATCACGCTGTCCTCGCCGATGGTGACGCCATCGCCGATCGACGCGCCATCGGCGATGGCGGTACGATCGCCCACCCGGACCCCCCGGCCCAGCACCGCGTAGGCCCCCAGGCTGACGCCGCTGCCGAGCACGCAGCCGGCCCCGAGCCGGGCGGTAGGATCGATGCCGGGCGTCGCGCGGCGGCCGGGGAACAACGCGCCGATGACCTGGACCAGCGCGGCATAGGGATCCTTGACCACGATCCGCGCCCGCGGCCCGCCTTCGGCGTCGGCCAGCGCGTCGGGCACCAGTACGGCGCCCGCCCGGCAGGCCCGGAGCTCCTCGGCGTACCGGGGCGACACCGCCAGCGAGATCGCCTCCGGTCCGGCCCGGTCGAGCGCCCGGACGGCCCGCAACTCCACCGTCCCATCGCCAAGCAGGCGGCCACCGACCAGCTCGGCGACCGCCTGCGCGGTGAGGGAACGCGAGGTCACGATCTCAGGTGCCTGACTTGAGTTGCTGAATGACCTTCTGGGTGAGATCGAGTGCCTTGTCGGCCGTCACGATGCCGCTGTTGGGCGCGCTCACGTCGAAGATCATGGCGTAGTTGCCCGACGCGCGGACGCCTTCGATCACGCTGTTCACCTTGCTCTGGATCGGGTCGAGCAGCTCGCGCTCCCGGGTGGCCGCCTTCTGCTGCAGCTCCTGGGTCCGCTTCTCGAGCTGCTGCTGCTGGCCCTGCAGGTCCTTCCGCTTGGCGGCCCGCTGGGTCGGGCTGAGGAGCACGCTCTGCTGCTCGAAGTCGGATGCGGCCGAGTCCAGGGTGGCCTGGAGCTTCTGCACCTCGCCCCGGTAGGTGGCCAGCTCCTTGGTGAAGGTGGACTCGGCCTGCGCATACCCCGGCGTCGACTTGAGGATCGCCTGGGTGTTCACATAGGCCACCTTCGCGCTGCCCTGCTGGGCGGCCGCGGGGGCCGCGGCCAGCAGCGAGAGGAGAGCCCAGGATCCCAAGACAGACAGCTTCATGCGTTTGCTCCCGTGAAAGGTGCGTGCCGACTAGAAGAAGTTGCCGAGCTTGAAGTGCAGCTGCCAGCCCGGTGCGGGGTTCCCCTGCCCGTCCACCCGATCGAACCCGTAGCCCAGGTCCACGCCGATCGGTCCCAGGGGCGAGATCACTGCCGCGCCGAAGCCGGCCCCGCGGAACAGGCGGGTCGGATCCCACTGCCGAGCGCTGCGGTACACGTTGCCGGCGTCGAAGAAGGCATCGACGTAGAGCGACTGGCTGATCCGGGCGCCGGCCTCGACCGTGAACGCCGCGTAGGACTTGCCGAACGCGTCCGGGCTGGTGGCGTTGCTCCCGCTGGCCGACGGGTCGAACCCATTGGGGGTAATCGAGAACTCGTCGTAGCCCCGGAGCGGAATGCCGTACTGCACGCCGCCGAGCGAGTACAGCTCGGTGTAGAACGGCCCGGCGTCCCCGAAGATGAAGCCCGACTTGGCCGTCAGGCCGAGCACGAACTGGACGCCGGCCCCGAGCTGGCCGCCGCCGCCCAGGGTGCCGAGCGGGGCGTACCAGCGGCCCTCCAGATCGACCTTCCGATAGTCGCCGGTGCCGCCCAGGAAGCCGCCGTTGAGCTCGCCGCTGACGTTGGTGAAGGAGCCGCCGGTGGCGAAGGGCAGGCCCACCCGGGTGTCCCGCAGCACGCTGGTGCCGATGGTGGACCGGCTGCACGCGCTGCAGCTGAACCGGGCGCGGAGGTCGGTCGAGCCGTCCTCGTAGCGGACCCGCTGATACGAGTAGGACGTGAAGAACCGGGTGTAGCGCGAGCCGAGGAATGGGAAGCCGAGCTGGACGCTGCCGCCGGTCTGCTTCCGCCGGCCCAGGTCGCCGATGGTATAGCGGGCCCGGGAGTCGAACAGCGACACGGTGCCCGAGATCCGGCTCTCGCGGATGGCCGGATCGGTGTAGCTCAGGGTGAAGTCATTGATGTTCTTGCCGAACTGCCACTGGAGCTTGCCCCGCTTGCCCCGGCCGAACAGGTTCGGCTCCTCCAGCCCGAGGAATCCGCCCACCCCGGTGCCCTGCCCCAGCGACGCGCCGAAGTTGATGTTGCCGGTCCGCCGCTCCTCGACCCGGAACACGATGTCGACGTCGACCCCGTTGGCGGCCGGCTTGACGTCCGGGCTCGGCAGCGGCTGCTGGAAGAACCCGAGGTTGGCGACGTTCTGATACGACCGGATCAGCCGCTCGCGGCTGAACAGGTCGCCCGGCAGCATGATGATCGCCTCGCGAATCACCCGCTCGTGGGTCACGTCGTTGCCGACGATCTCAACCTTGTTGATCGTGGCCGGCGCGCCCTCACGGATGGTCCACCCCAGGTCGAGCACCGGCTTGCCGTCGGTCCCGGGGCGCCGGGTCTCCACCGGCTCGACCTGAGCGTAGATGTAGCCGTTGTTGGCGTAGAGGTTCTGCACCTTCTCGGTGGCGGCGTCCCAGTCCGAGCGGCTGAACGGCCGGGGCCCGCCCTGCGGCATCCCGCCCGGCCCGACCGGCCCGAACGGGTACAGCGCCTGCAGCTCCTCGCTGGAAAACCGCCGGTTCCCCTCGACGTCGAACTTGCCGACCCGATAGGGCGCGCCTTCGGCCACCGTCAGATGAAGCACGGCCTTCCCCCCGGCCGAGTCCGCCACCAGCGAATCGTGGGTCACCTGCATGTCGACGAAGCCGTTGTCGGCGTACCAGTGGGGCAGCCGTTCCCGGACGTCCTGGTCCACCTTGCGCTCGTCGTACTCGCCGTTCTGGAACCACCAGAACCCCTCGGGCCGGGTGGCCATGTGCTTGACCACCTGCTTGTCCGAGAACCGCTGGTTGCCGTCGATCACCACCTCGCTGATGGCGACTCGCTGGCCTTCGTCCACGTCGAACACCAGCCGGAGCTGTCCGTTCGGTTGGGGCAGCTCGAGCGCCTTGATCTGGGCCGCGTAGTAGCCCTCGTGCTTGTACAGCGAGTCGATCGAGGCCCGGCTCTGTTCCACCGCGTTGCGGTCGATCGGCCGGCCCTCGGCCAGCTTCACCCGGCCCTTGACCTCGCCCTCGGACACCTTGGTGACACCGCGGACGGCCCACTTGGCCAGCACCGGCCGCTCCTTCACCCGCAAGGTCAGCAGCAGCCCCGGTCCCCGAGGCTGCTGCTGCACCAGGACGTCGTCGAACTGGCCGGTGCGGAACAGGGCCGTGATGGCGCGCTGGATGTCCCGGTAGTTGACCGGCTGCTTGGCGACCAGCCCG
>DATAOR010000203.1:0-4288 GCA_036265635.1 Gemmatimonadales bacterium | reverse complement strand
CTGTCCGTGGCCAAATGGCAGCACTCCCCTGGCCGCCCGGTGCGCGCCGAGGCATCGTCTACGGCCACGGATGCTACCTGCTGGCCCGCGGTGACGAGGCCATCCTGGGCTCTACCATGGAATACGTCGGCTTCCGGCCGGAAACGACTTCGGCCGGGCTCGCCAAATTGTTCGCGGCAGCCACCGCGCTCTGTCCTGCCCTCGCTACCGCAGCGGTCAACCGAACCTGGGCCGGGCTTCGCCCGGTCAGCCCGGACGGTCGGCCCATCATTGGCGCCGAGCCTCGACTGCCCGGACTGTGGTACGCCGCGGGGCACGGTCGGAACGGCATTCTTCTCGCTGGGATCACCGGCGTGATCGTGCGCCAGCTGCTCACGGGCGAGCCGACCGTCGAGGACATCGAGGCCTACTCACCCTCCCGCTTCTGGAACTGGTGAAGCTCCTACCCCCACCTTTCCATAGCGGAACCCAGTCGCCGACTATCGGACGGCAGAGGTCAGTAGAGCAGTAGAACGAACCTGCACCCTCTGAGCCCGACAGCCGGCGACCTGGGTTCGTTCCCCAATTCGTCTCCGCATCACCTCGACCGCTCGACTGTTCGCTGCGGCAAGTACGCCGCCCCCGCCCGAACCGGATTCATCCGTCGCGTGCCCCCGCCCGCCAATCCGAACCCGAGCCATGGCCGTATCCAGGCTGCAGGCGGCAGTTCGACCTCCCACAGCAAGGAGAAGGCACGCCATGAATACCAAACCGGCTCACCGGCGGGGGTGGCTCGTCGCCAGCGCGATCGCGCTGGGCGGCCTCGGGGCTATCGCCGTCGCGCGAGCCTCCGACCACCAGGACACGCCGTTCGTGGAGCTCAACCCGAAATCGGACCTGACCGACGTCTACGCCTTTCCCGGCGGCGCCGGCCGGGTGGCGCTGGTCATGGACACCCGCGCCTTTCTGACGCCTGCCGGGGCAACCGATCCGGCGCAGGCGTCCTTCGATCCCAACCTGCTCTACCAGTTCAAGATCGACACCGACGGCGACGCGCTGGAGGACAAGGTCATTCAGGTGACCTTCAGCGGCGACGGCGCCGGCCAGCAGGTCCAGGTGCGCGGCCCGGTAGCCCCGCCGGTGCGCGGCGCCATGGCGAACGAGGTGGCCGACGCGTCGCCGGCGGTGAGCGGCGCGATCAACACCGCGCTCGGCTCGGCCGGGGGCCTGCAGGTGTTCGCCGGGCCGCGCGACGATCCGTTCTTCATCGATCTCGAGGCGGCGTTCTGCATCCTGCCCGACCGGCGGCCGGTCGGAGGCGCGCTGTCGAGTTCGTGCGCGCTGACGCCCAGCCAGCCCGGGACGCCATTCTACTTCCGGGACCCGGGCATCAACTACGTCAGCGGCTTCAACGTCAACTCGATCGTGATCGAGCTCCCCGCGGCCATGCTCGAGGGCGGCGCGCCCGGCCGACTCGGCCTCTGGGGCACGATCAGCCAGTGACCACTTCCACCTACCGAGTCCTCAAGGAGTCCCCGATGCAGCTCCATACTCTCGCCACGGCCAGGCGGCGCTTGGCGCTGGCCACGGCCGTCTCGGTCGCGGCCCTCGCGGCCGCCGCCTGCGGCGACGACACCGGCGACGCGACCGGTCCCGGTCCCCGGATGTACAACCAGGTCCAGCGGCTGGGGAACCCGCTGGTGAGCGAGGTCCTCCTGTCCAAGCGCGATCACCCGGTGCACGGCTCGATCGGGCCGGACCAGGACGCCACCCTGGTGGCGCCAGCGGTGGTCGACTTCATGACCACCGTGGCAGGCCGCGATCCGGCGTACATCAACGCCATCGCGCCGGCCCTGATCCCTGACGTGCTGGTCATCGACACCAGCAAGGATCCTTCTACGGCCGGCTGGCTGGCGACCACGCTCTCCGGGGGGTGGGGTGGCCGGAAGCTCGACGACGACGTGGTGGATCTGGCCCTGACGGCGGTCTTCGGCGATGCTCTCGGCGACGCCGCGCACGCCACACCCGCGCTGACCACCGACCACGTCGCGTTCGACTCACCCGGCGTGACCTCCACGTTCCCTTACCTGGCCGTGCCGAACTGATCTCTTGAGTCCGCCGGCGCACCCGCCGGCGGACGCCGATCTGAAAGGAAAGTCTGATGCGCGGGAGCATCTGGTATGGCGGCGTGGCGGCCGTGGCACTGGCGGGTGCCGTAGGGCGTCTGACGACCTCGGGATCGACGCGACGGCCTGCGACTGAGCTGGGGGCCATGAACAGCGCCCGGGTGCGCGATCTCGATATCGCGTTCTATCGCGCCCGCGTCGCCCGCGACCCTGGTAGCGCCCGCGATTTCACCCAGCTCGCCGGTTTGTATCTCCAGCGTGCCCGGGAGACCGCCGACAACGAGGACCTGACGCGGGCCGAGACCAACGCCCGCCGTTCGCTGGCGCTCCGACGCGCTCGGAACGACGAGGCGGTCGGAGTACTGGCCACCAGTCTGATGGGTCAGCACCGCTTCGCCGAGGCGCACGGAGAGGCCCTCGACCTGTTGGCGTCCGACTCCACTTCGATTGCCGCCCGAGGGCTGGTGGCGGAGAGCGCGATGGAGCTGGGCCGGTACCGCGAAGCGGACAGCCTGTTCGGCATGCTGCTCCTTTACCAGACCGATCTGGGCACGGCACCACGGTTGGCCCGATGGGCCGAGCTGCGGGGGCAGACCGATGAAGCCCGCCGGCTGCTCCGCCAGGGACTGGCGGTCGCCGAGCGGCGGCACGGGCTGCCCGCGGAGCAGATGGCTTGGTTCCATCTCCGCCTGGGCGACCTGGCGCTCCGTACCGGCCACCTGGACGAGGCCGCCCGGGAACTCGACGCCGGCCTCGCCTTCCGGCCGACCGATCACCGCCTGCTCGGCGCTCGGGCGCGGCTGGCGGCGGTCCGCCACGACTGGCGCCGCGCCGCTGCGGACGGCGAGCTGGCCGTATCACAGGCGCTCGACCCCGCGACGCTCGGGCTGCTGGCCGAGGCCTGGCGCGCCTTGGGCGACAGCGCCAAGTCGGCCGAGTACGACCGGGCGATGGGGCTGAGCGTCCTCCGCCAGCCCGGGGCCTACCACCGGGCCTGGAGTCTGTATCTGCTCGATCATGGCCGTAACGTGTCCCAGGTGCTCGTCAACGTCCGGCAGGAGCTGACCTCGCGGCAGGACATCTACGGCTACGACCTGCTGGCCTGGGCACTGCACGCCGCGGGACGCGACCAGGAGGCCCGCCGGCCGATGGCGCGGGCGATAGCCCTGGGCACCCAGGACGCGATGCTGGCCTACCATGCCGGCATGATCGCCCGCGCCCTGGGCGAGACCGCCGAGGCGCGAACCCAGCTCCGGCGCGCGCTCGCGATCAATCCCTGGTGGCATCCCACCCAGCCGGCGACGGCCCGCGCCGTGCTCGACACCCTGAACCGATAGCCGATCATGTCCGAGCTCGGCAGCTTCGTTCGGCTGGGGTTCCGCCACATCACCGACCTTCAGGCGCTCGACCACCTCCTGTTCCTGCTGGCGCTGGCGGCGATCTACCGCGGCCGTGACTGGCGGCGGTCGCTCTGGGTGATCACGGCGTTCACCGTAGGGCATTCGATCACCCTGGCGCTGGCGGTGACCGGCGCGGTCCGGCTGCCGACCCCGGTGATCGAGTTTCTCATCCCGGTCACCATCGTGCTCACCGGCCTGGAGAACATCCTGGTCCGGCGGCGCGAGATCGCGCCGCCGGGTGGCCGCTACCGGCCGGTGTTCGCCGGGGTGTTCGGGCTGGTCCATGGGGCCGGCTTCGCCAACTATCTCACCAGTCTGTTCACCGGCTCGATCGCCCGGCCGCTGTTCGGCTTCAACCTCGGCATCGAGCTGGGACAGCTGGTCGTGCTCGGTTTGGCCGCCGTCGCGTTCGCCGGGGTGGATGGCCTGCTGGCCCTCTTCCGCAGACCGGGAGCCCACCCGTCGGTTCTGCGCCTCCGCGTCGTCGCGGTCAGCACCGTGGTGGTGATCGTGGCCGCCCGGATGGCCGTCAGCCGCGCACCCTGGTAGGCCGGCGGTGCTCGCCGCCCTCCTCATCGCGGTGACGCTGGCAGCGGGCCGGTCCCACCGCTTGCACACGGCCGCGGCGCTGGCCGCCGGCCGGGCCCACCCCATGCACACGGCCGTGACGGAGCTGCGGGAGGGCGCCGGCGACACCACCGTCATCACGATCCGGGTCTTCGCCGACGATTTCCTGGCGGCGCTCCCGGGCGCCCGGTCGGCCCCGGCCGACTCGGCGATGAG
>DATAOR010000202.1:0-7784 GCA_036265635.1 Gemmatimonadales bacterium | reverse complement strand
CGTAGCGGAAGCCGCCGAGACCGCGGCCGGTCGGGATCGGCGCCTCACCGATGGTGCCGACGCCGATGGTGTACACCTTGATGCCGTACGCCGCCGCGGTCGCGGCCGCCGTCCGCGGATCGATCAGTCCCTTGTTGTTCTCGCCATCGGTCAGCAGCAGCACGACCTTCGACTTGTCTGGCGCGCGCCGGAGCCGGTTGACCGCCGTGGCCAGCCCGCTGCCGATGGCGGTGCCGTCCTCGAGGCTGCCGATCTTGAGATCCATCACCGCCTGCTCGACCACAGGATAGTCCAGCGTCACCGGCACCTGAGTCAGCGCCTCGCCGGCGAAGGCCACCAGGCCGATCCGGTCGGCGGTCCGGCCCCGGATGAAGCCCACCGCCTGGCGCTGGGCCACCGCCAGCCGGTTCGACGGGGCGAAATCCTCGGCCAGCATGCTGCTGGAGATGTCGATCGCGATCACGATGGCGATCCCTTCCTGCTTGACCTCCACCGTGTCGCCGCCGATCCTCGGCCCGGCGGCCGCCAGCACCAGCGCCGCCAAGCTGAGCCCGCGAAGCACGGGCGGGACCGCCACCCACCACCGGCGGGCGCTCACCGCCAGCGGGATCGAGACGTCGCTGTAGGTGGCGGCCGGCACGTCGTGCCGCCGGCGGCGCCACCACCACACCGCCAGACCCAGCAGGAGCAGCAGGAGCCACGGCCGGGCGAAGGTCACGCCGCCTCCGGCACCAGCCGCGGCGCCAGCTCGTCGGCCCACCGGGCCAGGCCCACCGCGTCCGGAAAGGCCACCTGTCCGAACCGGGCCTCGTCCAGCGCGTGGAGCACGTCGGCCAGCTCCGCCACCGGCCAGTCGCTGCGACCGGCGACCACCCGCAGCAGCGCCTCGGTATCGAGCCCGGTATGCGCCGCCGGCATCCGGGCCGCGATCAGTCCCCGGAGCCGCTGGCTGGCCACCGCCGCCACCGCCCGAGTCTCCCCCGCGTCGGACCAGTGGTCCAGCGGCGGGCCGCCCTCGCCGGCCAGCGGCAGCCGGAGCCGGGCGCGCGGCCGCCCGCGGCGCCGCCACCACCAGTGCAGCGGCGCCAGCAGGAGCGCGGCCAGGAGCAGGAGCACCACCACCGGCCAGGGGCTGACGGTCATCCGGGGCACGAAATCGGCTCGAGGCTGTGGGGCGAGCGATTCGGCCGGCTCGCCCGGCAGCACGCTGGCGATGCGGAGCTCGACCCGCACCGGGGCGAGCGAATCGATCCGGCCGCCGTCGAGCAGCAGGAGCGGGCCCGGCACGTCAGCCGCGATGGTGCCCGGGTGCCAGACCACCACCGGGTAGGCTACGGTGGCCGAATCGCCGTGAAGGGAGACGGTGGGAGGCCCCAGGCGCTGGATGGTGTCACCCGCCGCCCAGTCGGCCGGCCGAAGGGTGGCGCCGGCCGGCAGCGCCACCGTGCGGCTGACCCAGATGGTGTCGCCCACGGTCGGCGCGCGGCCCTGAAGCGCGGGAGCGAAGTGGGTGGAGGGGGTGGGCTGCACGGTCGTCACGCCCGCCGGATGCGCCGGGCCCGCTGGGCGAACGCCCGGCGGAGCGGGAGCGCATAGGGTATCCCGGTGGCCAGGTGGACCTGGTCCGCGCCGGCGGCCGCCAGCGACCGCTCGCGCTCCTCCCGCCGGGCCCGGGCCAGCGCGCGCATGCGGGCGCGGACGTCCCGGCTCCCGGTATCGACCAGCACCCGCCGGCCCGACTCCGCGTCCTCCATCTCGATCCAGCCCGACTCGGGGAGCTCGTGCTCCCGCGGCTCGTCCACCGTGATGGCGACCAGCTCGTGCCGGGCCGCCAGGCGCCGCAGCGGGCGCTCCCAACCCTCGGCGATGAAGTCGGACAGCACCACCACGATGCTCCGGTGGCGGAGCAGCCGGCTGGCGTAGGACAGGCTGGCGGCCAGGTTGGTCCGACGGCCGGCCGGCTCGAACGCTACCAGGTCGCGGATCACCCGGAGGGCGTGGCGGCGGCCCTTCCGCGGCGGAATCACCCGCTCCACCTCGTCGGCGAACAGCAGGGCGCCGACCCGGTCGTTCTGCCGGGCCGCGGCCAGGGCCAGCACCGCCGCCACCTCGATCGCCAGCGAGGCCTTGGTCAGCGGCTCACCGAACCGGGTCGAGCCGGACTGGTCCACCAGCAGCATCAGGGTGAGCTCGCGCTCCTCGGTGAACGTCTTGACGAACGGGCTGGCCAGCCGGGCGGAGACGTTCCAGTCGATCGAGCGGAAATCGTCGCCCGGCTCGTAGGCCCGCACCTCGGCGAACTCCATTCCCTGGCCGCGGAACACCGAGCGGTACTCGCCGGCGAACAGCGAGCCCACCAGCCCCCGGGTGCGAAGCTCGATGCCTTTGACCTGTTTCAGGATTTCGGGCGATACGGCGGGCATGATGGCGAGTTACGGCACCCGGAGCGCGGCCAGCACCTTGGTCACCACGCTGTCGCTGTCCACATCCTCGGCTTCGGCCTCGAACGTGAGCACGATCCGGTGCCGGAGCACGTCGGGCGCCAGCGCGCGGACGTCCTCCGGGACCACATAGCTCCGGCCCCGGAGGTAGGCGTGCGCCCGGGCCGCCTGGGCCAGCGCGATCGAGGCCCGGGGCGATCCGCCGAACGCGATCAGCGGCGTCAGGTCGGCCAGCCCCACGCTGCCCGGATCGCGCGTTGCCCGCACCAGGTCCACGATGTAGTCCACCACCTTCTGGTCCATGTACAGGTCGGCGATGGCGGCCCGGGCGGCCAGGATCGCCGCCGGCTGGAGCAGGCGCTCGACCGTGATCTCGTGCCCGCCGCTCATCCGCAGCAGCACTTCCTTCTCTTCGTCCCTGGTCGGATAGCCGACCCGGACCTTGAGCATGAACCGGTCGAGCTGGGCCTCGGGCAGCGGATAGGTGCCCTCGTTCTCGATCGGGTTCTGGGTGGCCAGCACCAGGAACGGCTCCTCCAGCGGATAGGTCGTCCCGCCGATGGTGACCTGGTGCTCCTGCATCGCCTCCAGCAACGCCGCCTGGACCTTGGCGGGGGCCCGGTTGATCTCGTCGGCCAGAATGATCTGGGCGAACAGCGGCCCCTTCTTGACGTAGAAGTCCTGGGACTTCTGGTCGAACACCATCGTCCCGATCACGTCGGCGGGCAGCAGATCGGGGGTGAACTGAATCCGGGAGAACGAGGCGTGGATGATCTCGGCCAGGGTCCGGACGGCGAGCGTCTTGGCCAGGCCGGGCACGCCCTCAAGCAGGATGTGCCCGCCGGTCAGCATGCCGACCAGCAGCCGCTCGATCATCGCATCCTGGCCCACGATCCGGCGGGAGACTTCCTTGAGGATCCGCTGCACGGGCAGCGTTTCGGCCGGCGTGTCGGTCAGCTTCGGCGCGGTCACGCTTGCTGGGCTCCTGGTGCGGGATGGCTGATGTGGGGCTCTCGAAACATAGCCGTGATCGGGTCGGGGTCGGCCCGGGACTAACCGGGCACGGGACCGGACGCCCCGGCCCCCACCCCGGTTTCAGTCCTCGTCCAGCTCCAGCCGCACGGCCCGGTAGAGCGCGGCTTCCTCCTTGGGCGTGAGCGGCCGGTACCGGCCCGGGGCCAGGTCGCCCAGGCGGACCGGCCCGTACGACAGCCGGGCCAGCCGCTCGACCTTGAGCCCCATCGCCTCGGCCCAGCGGCGGACGATCCGGTTCCGGCCCTCGGTCAGGGTCACGTCGAGAATGCTCCGCCCTTCAGTGCCGGGGCGGACTCGCACCTCGGTCGGAGCGACCGGCCGCCCATCGATCACGATCTTCTGTCGCACGGCGGCCGTCAGCTCGGCCGTGGACAGCCCGTGGACCAGCGCGGTGTAGCGCCGGGGAACCCGGTAGCGCGGGTGGGTCAGCCGGTGGACCGCTTCGCCGTCGGTGGTGAGGAGCAGCAGCCCGGTCGTCATCACGTCCAGCCGGCCGACGTAGGTCAGCCCGGCAGGCTCCGGAATGAAGTCCAGCACGGTCCGCCGGCCCGCTTCGTCGCTCGCGGTGGTCACCACGCCGAGCGGCTTGTGGAAGGCCAGCCAGCGCCGGGTCTGCAGCTTCACCGGCCGGCCGGCCACCGTGATCTTCTGCCGCTCGGGATTCACCTTGCTGCCGAGGGTCGCCACCCGGCCGTCCACCCGAACCTTGCCGTCCCGGATCAGCGTCTCGGCTGCCCGGCGCGAGGCGACTCCGGCACGGGCCAGCGCCCGCTGGAGCCGCATCTCGCTCACGATTCGGCCTCGACGTACGCCGCCGCGTCGCCGCTGTCGGGCTCGGGCCGGTGGGGCTGCAGCGCGATGGTCAGCTCCTCCGCTTTGGGCAGGTCGGCCAGGTCGCGCAGGCCGAGCAGCTCGAGAAACATCGCCGCGGTGCCGTACAGCAACGGGCGGCCCAGGGCCTCGCTTCGGCCCACCACCTCGATCAGTCCGCGCTCCTGGAGCGAGCGGAGCACTCCGCCGGCCGAGACCCCGCGGATCTCTTCGATCTCCGCCCGCCCCACCGGCTGGCGGTAGGCGATCACCGCCAGCGTCTCCAGCGCCGCCGGCGTGAGCTTGGGCGCCCGGACCGAGAACTGGGCCCGCTCGATCGCCGCCGCATGGACCGGCCGGGTCAGGATCTGGTAGCCGCCCGCGATCTCCAGCAGCTCCACCCCGTGCTGGTCGAAGTCGTAGTGCTCGCGGAGCTGCTCCAGGGCGACCCGGACGTCGGCCAGGGCGGCGTCCGGGTCGAGGGTGGCGAGCTCCTCGACCGTGAGCGGGCGGGCGGCGCTGAACAGCGCCGCTTCAAGCAGTTGCGCGAGCGGGGTCACGGGCGATCACCATCGGGGCAAAGGCGGAAGGTTGGACCAGGCGGAGCGCGCCGCGCTTGGCGAGCTCCAGCAGGGCCAGGAGGGTCGACAGCACGTCCACGATGGTTGGCCGGGGCCCCAGCGCGTCGAGCCAGCCGAACTGCTCCCGGCTCTCGAGCAGCGCTTCGATCCGGCGCGCTGCGGACTCGACATCGAGTGGCCGCGCCACCACCCGATGGAGCACCGGCGAGGGGATGGCGCTGATCACCCGTTCGACCGCCTGGAGCAGCTCCAGCAGGTCGAGCGTGAGCGGCGGCGGCGACAGCTCGGGCGGCGGCGGGAGGTATCCGCGGGCGAACAGTCCGGCGCGGCGCTCGGCGGCACGCCCCAGCCAGACCGCGATCTCCCGGATCTGCTGGTACTCCAGCAGCCGCCGCACCAGCTCGGCCCGGGGATCCTCCCAGCCTTCGTCCTCGCTGTGCCGCGGCAGCAGCATCTGGACCTTGAGCCGCACCAGCCGGCTGGCCATGTCGAGGTAATCGGCCGCCTGGTTGAGGCCCAGCTCGTGAATCGCGTGGAGGAACTGGTCGGCGATCCGGGCGATCGGGATGTCGGCGATCTCGAGCTGCTCCTCCCGCAGCAGATGCAGCAGCAGGTCGAGCGGTCCGTTGAAGGCGTCCAGCTGGACCACGAACCCGGGCCCGGCGCCCAGGGCCGTGGTCGGGGCGTCCGGCGTGGTCACGGTCAGGCCCCTCCCATCGGGCCAACCTGGTACGGCGCCATGAATCCCCACAGCAGGTTCATCATGCCGAAGACCGGCGCCAGCAGGATGCTCAGCGCGGGACGAAAGAGGAACAGGAGCGCGAACAATGGCAGATAGCCGAACCGCTGCAGGCTCCGGTACTGGCTGCCCAGCCGGGCCGGCAGGGCGTGGTACAGCAGGTGCGAGCCGTCCAGCGGCGGGATCGGGATCAGGTTGAAGAAGCAGAGGATGAGATTGATCCGGATGCCGTACATCATCATCTGCTGGGCGGTGTCGAGCACGGTCGTGGCCGAGGGGAGGCTCCGCCCCACCAGCCCCAGCCCGACGAACAGCAGCGCCCAGACCAGGGCCAGCACGAAATTGGTGGTCACACCGGCGGCCGAGACCAGGATGTCGCCGCGCCGGTAGTGGCGAAACTTCCGCGAGTTGACCGGCACCGGCTTGGCCCCGCCGAAGATGAAACTGCCCGAGGTCATGAAGTAGAGCAGCGTGGGCAGCGCCAGGCTCATCCAGGGATCGATGTGCGGAATGGGGTTGAGCGTCACCCGGCCCAGGCTGTAGGCCGTGTCGTCGCCCTGCTGCAGGGCCACTACGGCGTGGGCGTACTCGTGGGCCACCATGGCGAACACCAGCATCGGGAGCGCCAAGATGAAAGCGCTGAGTTGGGCTTCCAGGGCCGGATCCTGTCGGTGGGGACGGGGAAGGTTACACAGCCGCCCGAGCCAAGTCAAAGCGAATTGGCACTTGACCTTGCAGGGCCGGCGCCCTAACTTCCCCCGCTCGGTTTCCCGGCTGTCGAACCCAACGCGAGGTCGTCGTGCCCCGAATCAAGTCCGCCAAGAAGCGTATGCGCCAGGCCAAGACCCACGCCGCGCTCAACCGCACCCAGCGCAGTCAGCTGCGCTCCGCCATCAAGAAGGTGCGGGCCGCTGCGGCCGGCACTGCGCAGGCGGCCTACGACGAGGCGGTCAAGCTGATCGACCGGGCCGGCCGGAAGCGGCTGATCCACCCCAACGCCGCCGCCCGGACCAAGAGCCGGCTGGCCAAGCTGACCAAGAGCCCGCCCAAGAAGTAGCCTGCCTGCGCCGGGAAACGCATCGGGGCCCGGCTCACCGAGCGGGGCCCCGTTTGCGTTCCGCCCGCCGTTGGAATTTCCCCCCGGAGCTGACAAGTGACCTCAGGTCAGCTCGCGAAGTTTTCTTCCCAGAATGCCTTACGCAACAGGCCTCAGATGCCGGCCAGCTCCGCCCCGCAGCGCTCGCAGTACCACTCGGTCGGCCGGTTGAGCGTGCCGCACTCGCCGCACTTGAGGGTCTTGGCCACGCCGGCCGCGCCGGGCTTGCCGGCCGCAGTGGCGGTCTGGGCCGCGGTCGGCTCGGTCCGTCCCGAACCTCCAGTACCGGGGTTGCTCCCCCGCCGGGCCGCCGGGGCGGCCGGGGCCGGCTTCCGCTGCTCCTCCTCGGGGGCGACCGACTTGAGGAACGCCATCTCGTCCTCGGCCTTGGGCGCCGGGCGCGGCGGGGCGACCGGCTCCGGCGCGGGCGCCGGCGGCTCGGGCTCCGGCGCGGCCGCGACCGGCTCCGGTGGTGGCGGAGGTGCGGGCGCCGGCAGCGGCTCCGCCTTCTTCGGCGACCCCGCGATCAGGCCCTGCACCTCGGCCAGCCGGGCAATCTCGTTCCCGACCCCGCTCAGCTCGCCCCGGAGCCGACCCAGCCGGTCATTGGCCTGGTCGCTCAGTCGCTGCCACTCGTTGTCGGTGTACTCCCCAACCAGGTGGCGGACCTCGGCCTCGGCCAGCTCCTCCTCGACCTTGCTCCGCTCGTGGTCGAGGCCCGACTGGGTGGCCCGGTGGCGCTCGAGCTCCT
The DNA here is from genome assembly GCA_036265635.1 of Gemmatimonadales bacterium. GTDB lineage: Bacteria > Gemmatimonadota > Gemmatimonadetes > Gemmatimonadales > GWC2-71-9 > CAVVWJ01. Next base: position 331 of record DATAOR010000202.1, on the reverse strand, counting down.
GGCTGATCGTGGCCGAGTGGCCCCGGAGCTGGTCGATGACACCCCGAAGCCTCGCCTCGTAGTCGCCCCGGACCTTGGCCCTGACTGCCGGCGGCGCCTTGTCCTGCGTCGAATCGAGGCGCGCCAGCCATTGCTCGAACTGGGCGCGCTGCTGCAGCAGGCCTTCGATGGCCGATTCGGGGCTGTTCGCCATGACGGGACTATCCTCTCCGCTGCGCGAGGTCAGGCATCTGGTCGGGGTGGCGCGCTGATGCTGCCAATCTAAGGGCGGTGGAGGCCCGCCGGGAGCCGGTCAGGCCCGCCGGAAGACCACCTGCCCCCGGACGATCGT
>DATAOR010000201.1:0-6295 GCA_036265635.1 Gemmatimonadales bacterium | reverse complement strand
TGGGACGGACCGGCGAGGCCGAGCTGCGTTACGCCGAGGCCGACGCGGGGTTCCGGCAGCTCGGCGCCGTGCGGCTGCTCGAGCGGCTGGCCCACGAGTGGCGGGCGGCTGGGCGGCGGCGGGCGCGACGGCCGGAGGCTTGAGCGGGCGGGGTTGGGTGCCGGCAGGAAGCGAGCAGGGGAGGCGGGGCGACGGGCCACAGCCCCGACGGGCGTGGATGGCTCGTCGCTCCGCCGCCCCTGTACGCCCCCTGCCCGCACCCGAATCCGACCTGCTCAAGCCTCCGGCCGTCGCGCCCGCCGCCGCCCAGCTGCCCGCCACTCGTCGGCCAGCCGCTCGAGCAGCCGCACCGCGCCGAGCTGCCGAAACCCCGCGTCGGCCTCGGCGTAACGCAGCTCGGCCTCGCCGGTCCGTCCCAGCCGCCGGAGCGCCACCGCCAGCAGCGCCGCGCACTCGGCCGCCAGCACCGCGCTGTCGTAGCTCCGCGCCGTCGCCAGCGCCGATTCCGCCGCCGCCAGCGCCCCGGCGAGGTCGCCATCCTTGTAGGCCACCAGCGCCCGGACCCGCTCCACCTCCGCCCGGCCGACCTCGTCGCCCGCCTCCTCGGCCCACCGGCCCGCCCGCTCCAGCTCCTGCCGCGCCTGCGCCAGGCTGTCGCGCTCGGCCAGGATCTCGGCTCGGCCGGTGGTGGCCAGCGCGAGCAGGCCGCGCTCGCCCACCAGCTCGGCGTGGCGGAGCGCCTCCTCGGACGCGGCCTGGGCGTAGCGCCAGTCGCCCTGCTGCCGGTAGATGATGCCCAGGTTGTGGTAGGCCTCCGCCGCGCCCCGGCGATCGCCCAGCCGCTGGTAGGCCAGCAGCGCTCCGCGATAGAGACCGAGCGCCTCCTCGGGGCGGCCCCGAAGATGGATCGCCGACGCCAGGTTGTTGCAGGCCCGCGCGGCGGTGAGCGTGTCGCCCAGCTGGGTCGCCAGGTCGAGCGCCTCGGCCAGCGACGACTCGGCTTCGCCCAGCCGGCCGCGCTCGAACCGGATCACCCCAAGCAGGTTGAGCGCCCGCATCCGGCCGTCGGCGTCGCCCCGGGCCCGGAACTGGCTCAGCGCTTCGGCCGCCAGCGTCTCGGCGGTGGGGAACTCGCCCAGCCGGGTCGCCGCCGTCGCGGCCAGCAGCCGGGCGTCGGCCCGGGGACCGGGCGCCTCGGCGTCCATCCCACGGTACCAGTCGAGCGCCTCGCCGAAGCGGCCGCTCCGCACCAGCTCCCGGAGCTGGTGGGTCGCGTCGCCGGCGAAGGGAGAGGACGAGGTCACGGCCGATCAGTACGCCAGGGCGTAGCGGCTGAAGCCGGTGAGCTCGGCGTTGGCCTCGTCGGTCTCGAGCGTCAGGACCGACGGCAGCCGGACGAAGGGGTCGCCCGGATTCTCCTGCCGCCAGATCGCCAGCGTCCGCTCCAGGGTGTCGTCCAGTGTGTCGCTCACGCCGTCGTCGTTGATGTCGCCGTCGGCGTGGTCATAATGGATCTTGAGCTCGGCCGGGTCGGACGGCTCGAAGCTCAGCCCCGTGGGCTCGAACTGGAACAGCATCTGGGCCGGATCCGAGACCGACACCCGGATCAGCACCGAGTCGCCCTCCGCGATCGGACTGCCGTCCGGCAGGGCCCGGAGCGAGCCCGCCCGCACCCGGAGCCGGAGATACTCCTCGCCCTCCCCGCCAACCTCGTCCTGAAAGGAGATCCGGACCTCGCGGTCCTCGCCTTTCAGGGCGTAGAAGCTGTCCACCGGATTGAACAGGGGCGTACTGCTCGGGGCGACCCGGACCACGTTGAGCTCGCTCGGCGGCTTGGTGGTCCCCCCATCATTTGGCCCGCCGCCGTCGGAACAGGCGGCCACCCCGGCGGCAAGCCCGGCAAGAACGGTGGTGCGCCAGGGCCGGCCGCCGCGAAACGGAAGGAGCAGCCCGGTAAGCAGACTGACGGCACGCATGACGATCTCCCTGTGTGGTGGACCGGCCAGCGGTCCGATTCTCCATCCCGATCCCACTCCACCCTGCTCACGGCGAGCCTTCCCCATCACACCCCCCCTCCGTGTCCTCCGTGCCTCCGTGGTGCCATTGCGCTTCCGCTCACTCCGCCTCCCCGTCGAGCAGACGCTGCAATCGCGGCCGCGAGATCCCCAGCCGCCTCGCCGCCTCGCTCTTGTTCCCCCGGGTCAGCTCCAGCATGGCCACGGCCGCTGCCCGGACCAGCTCGCCCAGTGTCGCCGGGAACGGCAGTCCGCTCGCCGCGCCACGGCCGGCAGTCCGGGGCGGTGCCGGGATCAGCTCCTCGGCCCGGAGCGTCCCCCGAGGCGACAGGACCAACGCACGCTCGATCGCGTTTCGCAGCTCGCGCACGTTGCCCGGCCAGGGGTAGGCCCGGAGCGCCAGCCGCAGCTCGGCGGTGAGCGGGGGGACGGGCAGCCCATACCCCGCCGCGATCCGGGCCAGGAACGTCTCCGCCAGCAGCTCGATGTCGCCGTCCCGCTCGCGCAGCGGCGGCAGCTCGAGCGCCACCACGTTGAGCCGGTAGTACAGGTCCTCGCGGAACTCGCCCCGGCCCGCGGCCGCCGCCAGGTCGAGGTGGGTCGCCCCGATCACCCGGACGTCCACCTGGCGGCTCTGCTGCCCGCCGACCCGCCGGATCGCCCGGGACTCGAGCGCCCGGAGCAGCTTGGGCTGGAGCTCGAGCGGCAGCGCACCGATCTCGTCGAGGAAGAGCGTCCCGCCGTGGGCCAGCTCGAACAGCCCGGGCTTGGCCGCGACCGCGCCGGTGAAGGCCCCCTTCTCATGACCGAACAGCTCGCTCTCGAGCAGGTTGGCCGGGATGGCGGCGCAGTTGATCTCGACGAACGGGTGCGGCGCCCGGGGCCCGCCGTAGTGGATCGCCCGGGCCAGCAACTCCTTGCCAGTCCCGGTCTCGCCCCCGATCAGCACGGTGACGTCGCGGTGCATCGCTACCCGGCCGGCCTGGTCCAGCGAGAGCCGGAGCGCCGAGCTCCGGCCGAGGATCGCCTCGAACCCCTGGGCGTTCCGCTCGGCTTCGGCGAACCGTCCGGCCTCGGTCCGGCCCTCGGCCTCCCGGGCCTCCCGCTCGAGCGAGCGGCGGAGCACGTCGAAGTCTTCCGGCAGGGCGAAGTAGTCGCGGGCCCCGCGCTGCACCGCCGCCGCCGCCAGCCGGTGGTCGGGCGCCGCGCCGACCAGGTAAACCGACGCGCCACCCCCTGGCAGCTCCGTCAGCAGATCGATCGCGGCGGCCTCCGCCCCGCCCGCCAGGATCAGCAGCACCGCCGGGCCCGCCGGCGGAGTGGCACCGTCCCCCGGCTGCCACGTCACCATCCCGGCCCGAAGCTCCCGGGCCAGCTCCGCTATGCTGCTGCGGAAGCTGTCCGAGAGCTCGACCACCGCCATCTGCCAGGCGGCCGTGGTCACGGGCCGGGGGCCGGATCAGGTGTGCGCCGAACCGTCATCGCTGCCGCTGGTCCCGCCGTGATCGTCCGATCCGTCATGGTTCTCGTCCTCGAAGGCGTGCAGCGTGGCCCTGATGTTGGTCTCGACCAGCCCCTCGTTGACCAGGCCCACGTTGGCCGTGGCCGGGTCGACCAGCACCCCGGCGCCGGTCCGGAACCAGCGGTCGAGGTCCACCAGCAGGGTCAGATCGGCGGCCGCGGCGTCGGTGGTCACCAGCGGCGGGCTCAGCTCGATCTCTTCCTCGGCGTCGAGGTCGCTGCTGTAGTGGAACCGGACGCCGTTGAAGCTGCCGGTCACCAGTACGCTCCGGCCGGCGAAGTCGGGGTGGGCCTGGACGAAGGCCGCGTCCGAGGCGTCGTCGTCGGACGGCTTGTGGATCTCGAACTCGACCTCGCTGTAGCTGCCGGCAGCCAGCGGCACGCTGAACGCCCGCGCCACGCCGGCGCCGAGCGGCAGGTCCAGCAGCAGCGGGCCGACCTCGAGCTTCTCGCAATGGTCGCCGCCCGACTCGCCGCACGAGACGGTCGCCTCGACCCGCTTGAGCTCGAGCTCGCGGATGACCAGCTGGACCGTGTCGACCACCAGCACGTTGGTTCCGTCGGTGAACGTCTCAGGCGTCCCGATGACGGACGCGCTCGCGCTCGACGCCGAGGCGGCGGCAGGCCGGCTGGCCAGGCCGAAGTTGAGCTGCCCGCCGCCGGACGGCCCGCTGCCGTCGCTGCAGGCGGCCAGGGTCGAGGCGGCGATGAGGGCGATCGTACCAACGCTGGGGCGGCGCATGATTGTTCTCCAAGGGTTAGGGTAACCGCTGTCAGGCCCCTGGAAAGGCAATCGGCGTGCCGATCGCCTCCGCCGCCACAATGGATTGCGCAGCAACAAGATACACCGCAGGACCAGAGCGCGGGAAGGCGCTGCTCTGCATTGCCATGGATCCCCGTGTATCGAAACGTTCCATCGACCGCGCACCCCGCTGCGCGTCTCCAGCGCCCTCGCCGGGAGCGCGACCCAGCGGAGATCGACCAGCGAGCAGGGGAGGTGGGGCGACGGGCCACAGCCCCGACGGGCGTGGAGGCCCTGCGCCCCACCTCCCCTGCTCACTCCCTGCCGGCACCGCACCTCCACGCTGGCGCCTCGACGCTGGCGCCGCACCCCCCGCGCGGCTTCCTTTCCCGCGACCCTCGATCGAGGCCCGCGTGCCCGCATGCTCTCGCCAGTCGCTCCGCCGGCTCGGCGCCATCGCCGCCTTGCTGGCCGCAGCCAGCTGCCGCCCCGACGCGGCGGGCTGCCTCCGCTGCGGCACGGTGGTGGTCGCCGCCACCGGCGAGCCCAGTCACCTGCTCCCGCCGTTGGTGGTCGAGACCGTCGGCCGCGACATCAGCGACCAGATCTTCGAGCGCCTGGCCGACCTGGCCCCCGGCGCCGCCCCGATCGACACCGGGGCCTACCGGCCCGCGCTGGCCCAGCGGTGGGAGCGGGTGGACTCGGTCTCCTGGCGATTTCATCTGAGGGACGGCGCGCGCTGGCAGGACGGCCGCCCGGTCACCGCCGCCGACGTCGTCTTCTCGTTCGAGGCCTTCGGCGACTCGGTCCTCGATGCGCCGGCCCGGCCCTATCTCGCCGGACAGCTCGCGGTGACGGCCGAGGACTCGGCCACGGTGCTGGTGCGCTTCGCCCGCCCGTCGCCCGAGTCGTTATACGACGCGACCTATCACGTCCGGATCATCCCCGAGCACATCTGGGGCGGCGTGCCGCGCGGCCGCTGGCCGGCCGACACCGCCGTCGCGCACCTCGTCGGCAGCGGACCCTACCGCGTGGCCGAGTGGCGGCGCGGTGAGTTCGTCCGGCTGGTGGCCGACACCGCCGGCCGCCGCGCCGCCGACCTCCCGCCGATCCGCACAGCGGTCTGGCGGTTCACTGACGATCCCGACGCGGCGCTCAACCTGGTGCTCGGCCGTGAGGCCGATCTGCTGGAGACTGCGGGCCGGCCGGAGAACGCCACCCGGGCGGCCCGCGATTCGGCCGTGCGGCTGGAGCCCTATCCCTCGGCCACCTACGGCTTCCTTGGCTTCCGGGTGCGCGGCAGGTCCACCGATCCGGTCCATCCCATCTTCGGCGATGCCGCCACCCGCCGCGCCCTTGCGCTGGCGGTGGATCGCGACGCGCTGGCCCGCTCCGCCTTCGGCCGCGAGGCCAAGGCGCCGCCGGGGCCGATGTCGCAGCTGCTCTGGATCTGGGACGATCGGATTCGCACCCTGCCGTTCGATGCGGTCGCGGCCGCGCGCGCGCTCGACCAGGCCGGCTGGCGAGCCGACTCGGCCGGGGTCCGCCGCCGGGGGACCAAGGCGCTGGCATTCGACATCCTCGTGCCGGGCACCAGCCCGACCCGGCGCCAGCTCGCCGTCGCCCTCCAGGCGATGTGGCAGGCGGTGGGCGCGGCGGTGACGGTGACGGCGGTGGACTTCCCGGTGTTCCAGGAGCGGTTGGGCCGGGGCCAGTTCGACAGCTACATCGGCGCCTGGCTGGACGAGCCCAGCCCGCGCGGCCTGGCCGAGCAGTGGACCCGGGCGGGGTGGGACGCGCTCAACTACGGCCACTGGTCGAGCCCGGCGTTCGACACCCTGTTCGCCCGCGCCGCCCGGGCGACCGCGGTGGACTCCGCCCGGGCGCTCTATCGCGAGGCGATGGACACCCTCAATGCCGAGGCGCCGGCGATCTTTCTCTACGCTCCGGCCAACCTGGCGGTGGTGTCGAAGCGAATGGAGGGAGTGGAGATCGATCCGTATAGCTGGGCCAGCGG
>DATAOR010000200.1:0-14410 GCA_036265635.1 Gemmatimonadales bacterium | reverse complement strand
CCCAGATCGAGGTCGGTCTCGGCCCCGTCGTCGGTGACGAAGACTTCTCCGTGCTGGAACGGCGACATGGTGCCGGGATCGACGTTGATGTAGGGGTCGAATTTCTGCATCGTCACGCTCAGGCCGCGCTCGACCAGCAGGCGCCCAAGCGACGCGGCGGCGATGCCTTTCCCGAGGGAAGAGACCACGCCGCCGGTGACGAAGATGTACTTGGTCGCGTTCGATGCCGAAGTCATAGGCTTACCTCTGAAGTGCATGCCAGTGGGCTTCCGCCCGTCGAAGGTCGTCGGCTGTATCCACGCCCGGGAGCGCCGGCTCGGTCAGCCGCGCCACCCCGATGTCGAGTCCGATGTGCAGGGCCCGGAGCTGTTCCAGCCGCTCGGCTTGTTCGGCCGGACTGGGCCGGGCCGCGACCCAGCGGGCCAGGGCCGACCGGGTGTAGACGTACACGCCCAGATGCTGCCAGTAGAGCCCGTCGGCCGGGTCGGTCGCCTCGCGGCGGTGCGGGATGGCGGCCCGGGAGAAGTACAGCGCCCGGCCTCGCGCGTCGGTGACCACCTTGACCCGGGCCGGCTCCCCGGCCAGCTCGACCGCCAGCGGGACGGCGGCGGTGCCGACATCGTCCCCCTCACCCACCCGCGCGATGGCGCCGGTCAGCGCCTCCCGCGGCAGGAACGGCTCGTCGCCCTGCACGTTGACCACCACGTCGTACTGGCGGAACTCGGCCCGCCCAGCCGCCTCGGCCACCCGGTCGGTGCCGGTGTGGTGGCCATCATGCGTCAGTACCGCGCGAACCCCCGCCCGCTCGACCACACGGGCCACCATGTCGGAGTCGGTTGCCACCACCAGCTCCTGGACGACCTCGTACTCCATGACGCGCTGGATGACCCGGGTGATGAGCGGTTCACCGGCCAGCAGCTGGAGCGGTTTATTGGGGAGACGGGTGGAGCCAAGACGAGCCGGAATGACACCCAGAACGCGCATCACCAAAAGTAATCGGCCGCGCGGGGCCAGTCAAAACTCGTGCCGGTCGGTGCTGGACCCCGAGCCGGGGGTCTATCGTACGCGGCCGGAGCGACTTAGGCGGCGACGGCCCGACTCGCCCCAGCCAGCGCCAGGAAGTTGGCCAGGATCCGCCGGCCCTGGTCGGTGCCGACCGATTCGGGGTGGAACTGAACCCCGTAGACCGGCCGCTCCCGGTGGCAGACGGCCATGATCTCGCTGCCCGGGCGCCGGTCGCTCGACCACGCCGTGACCTCCAGGGCCACCGGGGCCGTGGCGGGCTCGATGACCAGCGAGTGGTACCGCATGGCCTCGAACGGGACCGGCAGGCCGGCGAACAGCGGGTGGCCGCTGTGGGCCACCGGCGTGGTCTTGCCGTGCATCAGCCGCTCGGCCCGGACCACCCGGCCGCCGAACGCCTCGCCGATGGCCTGGTGACCCAGGCAGACGCCGAGCAGCGGCACCCCCGCGGCCGCGGCGGCCCGGACCAGCGGGACGCTGATGCCGGCTTCTCCCGGGGTGCACGGCCCGGGGGATATCACGATGGCATCGGGCTCGAGCGCGAGCGCGGCTTCCACGCCGAGGGCATCGTTCCGGTGGACCACCGGATGGGCCCCCAGCTCGCCGGCATACTGGACCAGGTTATAGGTGAAGCTGTCGTAGTTATCGAGGACCAGCAGCATGGTCCGAAGCTAGCGGGCCTTGAGGGAGTCCGCCATCCGGCTCATCGCCCGTTGAATCGAATCGCCGCGACGCAGTCCCTCGGCCCGGAGCGAGTCGCCCAGGCGGCTCTGCAGCCGGGCGGCCCGCTCGACCTGGTGCCGAGCGGACTGCTGGGCCAGCGCGGCCTTCTCCGTGGCCGAGTCGGCGATCGCCTCCGCCATGCCGGCCAGGGAATCCCCCAGGCTGGCGAGCGAGTCGGTCTGTTCCTCACTCTGCGCCCAGTCGCCCCGACGGAGGTGCTGGGCCAGCGACTCCGGCAGCAGGAGGGGCAGCTCCACGTTGCCCGGCATCAGCTTGACCGAGCCCAGCTCCTCGAACCCCGAATCGCTGGTGGCGCAGAAGAAGAACGTCTTCTCGCCCATCCGGTTGACCTGGACGTTGACGTCACCCCGGCCGGCGGAATCGGCGTCCATGTTGGCGGCCAGCCGGCAGCCGGCCAGCCCCTGGGCGACCAGCGAATCGTCGAGCTTCACCTGAAGCTCGATCGAGGACACCTTCTTGGGGGCGTCGCGATTGACGGTCAGCCGCTCCACCGTGCCCAGCTTGCTGCCGTTGAGCTGGAACGGGACGAAGGGCAGAGGAATGCTCAGCGGCTCGGCGCTGGCGATGACCGATTCCACCTGGTGCCGTCCGCGGCGCACCAGGTGGATGCCCAGCATGCCGATGGCGAAGATGGCAAAGGCGCCCATCAGGATCCGCAGCCAATAACTACGCATGGGGCTGGCCTCCGTGGCCGAACGCGTGAATTTCGTGGCCCTGCAAGGAACTATGTTCCAACAAGAGACGTCCCACCCTGCCCGAAAGTTTCACCCGTGGCCCCGGTTCCGGGAGTCCCCGGCCACCTCGGGGCTTCCGTGATCGAGGTCGACGGGCTGGAGAAGCGGTATGGCGACCTGGCTGCGGTCCGGGGCCTCACCTTCACGGTCCAGCCCGGGGAGGTCCTCGGGCTGGTCGGTCCCAATGGGGCGGGCAAGACCACGACCATCCGGAGCATCGCGGGGATCATCGTCCCGACCCGCGGCCGGATCCGGATTGGCGACCACGACCTGGCCACCGACGCGGTGGCCGCCAAGTCGCTGCTGGCATTCATCCCCGACGAGCCGCACCTGTTCGACTACCTGACCGTCGAGGAACATCTCAGGTTCGTCGGCCGGCTCTACCAGGTTGCCGACGTCGAGCAGCGAATGCCCGGCCTTCTGGCCGAGCTGGAGCTGGCCGGAAAGCGGACGGCGCTGCCGGGCGAGCTGTCGCGGGGCATGAAGCAGAAGCTGGCCATCGCCTGCGGGCTGCTTCACCGCCCCCGGGCGCTGCTGCTGGACGAGCCGCTCACCGGGCTCGACCCTGTCGGCATCCGGCGGATGAAAGCCACCATCGTCCGCCGCGCCGGCGAGGGCGCCGCGGTAATCCTCAGCTCTCACCTGCTCCACCTGGTCGAGGAGATCTGCACCCGCATCCTGGTCATGAAGGCGGGCCAGGCGGTGGCGTTCGGCACGGTGGCCGAGATCGTGGCCAGCCGGCCTGCCCTGGCCGGCCGCCGGCTGGAAGACGTGTTCCTGGCGCTGATCGCTCCCGACGGGGAACTCCCCGAATGATCCGGGTGTTCGGGTATCTCGCCTGGCGGACTACCTACAACCGGGTCAGCCGGCAGCTCCGCCAGCTCCGCAATCCTCGCTATCTCGTCGCCCTGCTGCTCGGCTTGTCCTATCTCTGGATCGTCGCGGTCGACCAGCGTCCCCGCCACACGCCGCAGGTGCTGATCGGCGTCCGGTGGGTGGAACTGCTCGGTGCGCTGGGCGTGGTCGGGGCGCTGCTCTGGGGATGGCTGTTCGGGGTGGAGCGCCGGGTGCTCACCTTCAGCCCGGCGGAGGTGACCTTCCTGTTCAGCGGACCGGTCACCCGGCGTGGCCTGGTTCAGTACAAGCTGCTGCGGAACCAGGTCCTGATCCTGTTCAATGCGCTGCTCTGGACCCTGATTCTGGCGCGGGAGCGGCTGGGCGCGTCGCCCTGGCTACGGGCCCTTTCCATCTGGGTACTGCTGACCACCATCTCATTCCACCGGCTGGGCGCCTCGTTCGTCCGCACCAGCCTGCTCGAGCACGGGCGGGTGGGGCTGCGCCACCGGCTGGTCTCGCTGACGGCTCTAGGCGCCCTGCTGATCGGCCTCACCTGGAGCCTGCGGGATGCGCTGCCCGATCTCGCCGCCGGTTGGTCGGCCGGCCTGGCGACGCTGCTGGACGCGCTGGTCGATGCGGCCGAGCAGCCCCTGCCCCGCCTGCTCCTGACCCCGTTCCGGGCCATGATCCGACCTCTCGCGGCTCACAGCTTTGCCGAGTGGGTTCGGGCCATGGGCCCGGCGCTCCTGATCCTGGTCCTCCACTATATCTGGGTCGTGCGGGCCGACAGCGCGTTCGAGGAAGCCGCCGCGGAGGCCTCCCTGCGACGCTCCCGCCAGCGCAGCCCCCGGGGTGGCGCCACCGCCCGGCTGGCCCACCGCCGCGAGCCGCGGCTGCTGAGACTGGCGCCGACGGGGCGGCCCGCCGCGGCGATCCTGTGGAAGAATCTGCTGGCCGTGGTACGGACCCGCCGGGCCCGAAGCATCGCCACCTCCCTCGCCGTGGCGGGCATCGCGGCCGCCGCCCTCTCGTTTGCCCGCGTCGGCAGCGTCGCCGATGCCGCGGGGTGGCTTTCCGCCACCTGGGCCGCCCTGGCGGTCGTCATCGGCCCCCAGTGGATCCGCAACGACCTCCGGCAGGACCTGCTCAAGCTCGACCTGATCCGGAGCTACCCCCTCCCCGGCCGCGCGATCGTGGCCGCCGAGACGGCCGCGTCCACGGTCGTGCTGACCACGCTCCAGCTGTCGCTGCTGCTGGTGGCGTATCTGGCGTTCCTGGGGAACGCCGGGATGGAGCCGTCGCTGCGGGTCAGGACCGTGGTCCTGCTCGCGGCGGTGGTCTGCCTGCCGGCGGTCAACTTCGTCGGCCTCCTGCTCCACAACGCAGCCGCGCTCCTGTTCCCCGCCTGGACCCACCTCGGCAGTGGCCGCCCGGGTGGCGTCGAGGCGCTGGGACAGAACATGCTGATGCTCGTGGGCTACTCCGCCCTGCTGGCGGCGGTCCTGGCCGTGCCCGCGGTCCTGGCGCTGGCCCTGTGGTGGAGCACCCAGGAGACCATCGGCTGGTGGTCGGTGGCGCCGGCCTCGCTGGTGCTGGTCGCCGGCGTGGCGCTCGAGGCAGCAGGCATCCTCCGCTGGCTCGGCCGGGTATTCGAATCGACCGACCCCAGTGGGGCCGAGATCGCGGCCTAGTCGGGCCTGGCCGATGGGGTAAACCGGCCGAACCGGAGCGCCAGCGTGGGCAAGACGAACAGGCTGAGGGCGGTGGACGTCAGTAGACCGCCCAGGATGACCACGGCCATGGGACCTTCGATCTCCCGTCCCGGGTCGCCGCTGCCGAGCGCCAGCGGCAGGAGTCCGAGCGCGGTCACCAGCGCGGTCATCAGGATGGGCCCCAAGCGCTCGAGCGCGCCGCGGATCGCCGTGGGGCGCCCCCAGGGCGCGCGCTCGACCGCCACCAGATGGTCGTAGTGGGAGATCAGCATCACCGCATTCCGGGTGGCGATGCCGAACAGGGTGACGAATCCCACCAGTGAGCCGAGACTGAGCAGGCCGCCGGTCGCGAAGACCGCCAGCACTCCGCCGACGAGGGCGAAGGGCAGATTGGCCAGCACCAGCAGCAGCCGGCTCGACTCGCCGAAGGCCACCCAGAGCAGCATCACGATGCCCGCCCCTGCCAGCAGGCTGTCGCGCAGGAGCTCACGCCGGGCGGCGCGCTGGGCCGCGCCCGCGCCCCCGACCTCGGCGTAGACTCCGGACGGCAGCAGGGCCGGCTGTCCCGCGCGGGGCTCCAGCCGGCGCTCGAGCGCCGTGGTCACGCTGGCGGGATCGCGCCCGCTGGTGTTGGCGGTGACCGTCTGCACTCGCCGGGCCCCGACATGGGCGATGGCGAACCGGCCGGTCGTCCGGGCCACGTCGGCCACCCGACCCAACTCCACCTGCCGCCCGTCCATGGTCGTGAGCGGCAGGCTCAACAGGTCTTCCGGCCGCAGCCGCCGCCCGGGGGCCAGGGTCACGACCACGTCCGTCGCCCGGTTCCCCTCGAACACCTGGGCCACCGGAGCACCCCGGGTGGCGGTCTCGATGGTGGCGAGCACCTGGTCGGCCCGGAGCCCGGCGAACGCGACATCCTCCGGGCGGAGCCGAACCGTGGCCTGCGGTGCCACCGGCGGTGGATCGTACTGGACATCGGTCGCGCCGGGGATGGCGGACAGCACCTCGGCCACCCGCCGGGCGGCCAGGTCGAGGCTGTCGAGATCGTCGCCGTACACCCGCGCGACGAGCTCGGCCGTGGATCCGGTCAGCGTCTCTTCGATCCGCTCGGCCAGGAAGCCGCGAATGGCGAAGTTCACCCCGGGAAACCCGGCCAGGATCCGCCGGAGGTCGTCCTGGACCGATTCGGCGGACTCACCGGTGAGTGGCACCAGATCCACCTCGAACTCGGTATAGTGCGTGCCCCAGGTATCCTCCGACAGCTCGGCCCGGCCGATCCGCTGGGCCACCGAGCGGACGCGGGGATCGCGCTTGAGTGCCGCCGTCACCTCGACCCCGAGCCGGAACGACTCGTCCAGCGAGGTTCCAGGCACGGCCGACATGTGGACCAGATAGTGCCCCTCGCGGAATTCCGGCAGGAAGGTCGCGCCGAAGAACGGCAGCGTGGCCACGGCGGCGAGACAGATGCCGAGGGCGGCCGTCCCCACCGCCGCGGGCCGGTCGGCCAGCCGCTCCAGCAGGCGGGCATACCGTGCCTTGAGCCACGCCAAGGCGGGCGACTCGTGGGTCCGATGCCGGCTTCCTCCGAGCAGGAGCAGGGTGAGCGCGGGTGTCACCGTCAGCGCCACGACCAGTGAGGCCAGGATCGCGAGGATGTAGGCCAGGCCGAGCGGCCGGAACAAGGCGCCCTGGACGCCGGTGAGCGTGAGTACCGGAATGAACACCAGGGCGACGACGAAGGTGGCGTAGACCACGCTGCTGCGCACCTCGAGCGACGCATCCAGCACCACCCGGGCGGCGGGCCGGGGCGACCCGGCGGCCTGGTTTTCCCGCAGCCGCCGGGCGATGTTCTCCACGTCGATGATGGCGTCGTCCACCACCTCGCCGAGCGCGATGGCCAGCCCTCCGAGCGTGAGGGTGTTGATCCCGAAGCCGAGGCGGTCGAGCACGATCAGCGCGGCGAGCAGCGACAGGGGGATGGCGGTCAGCGAGATGGCGGCGGCGCCCACGTCGGAGAGAAAGACCAGCAGCACCACGGCCACCAGCACGGCGCCGAGCAGGAGCGAGGTGACGATGTTGCGGAGCGCCAGGTCGATGAACTCCGACGGCCGGAACAGTCCGGGGTGGAGCACCAGACCCTGCGAGCGCATGGCCGGCGCCAGCCGGGTCAGGGCCGACTCGGCCCGCTCGGCCACCACCTTGGTGTTGGCCCCGAGCTGGGCCGAGACGACGATCACCAGTCCGCGGCGTCCGTCCACCCCTCCCTCGCCGAACCGGGTGGCCGGCGCCTCGACCACCCGCCCGAGATCGGCCAGCCGGAGCACCGAGCCGTCCCGGGCGCGGACGGCCGCCCGGCCCAAGGTGGCCGGCGTGATCGCCTGGCCTTCGGCCTGGACGGTGATCCGCTGATTGGCCCCGTCGAGCACGCCGGCACCGCGAACGCCCGTCGCCTCGCGGGCCGCCTCGACCACTTCCCCGAGCCCCACGCCGTAACGCCTCAGCCGTTCCGGATCCAGCTGCACCTGCAGCTGCCGGACCTCGCCCCCGAAGATTGCGACCTTGGAGACGCCGGGCGTCGCCAGCAGCCGGGGCCGCATCACCCAATCCGCGAACGTCCGCTGCTCCATGAGCGTCCGGCTGGGGGAAGTGAGGCCGACGACCAGCACCGTGCTCGAGGACGAGGTGAGCGGCGTCAGGACCGGCGGGGCCACCGTGGCGGGCAGCCGGCCGGTCGCCTCGACCAGCCGCTCCGCCAGTGCCTGGCGCGCGCGGTAGATGTCCTGCTGGTCGGCCAGCACGGCGGTGACGACCGAGAGGCCCTGGATCGACTGCGACCGCACCACGGCGATCCCTTCCACGCCGTTGATGGCATCCTCGATCGGCTTGGTCACCAGCACTTCCACCTGCTCGGGCGCGAGGCCGGGCGCTTCGGTCTGGATGGAGACCTGCGGGGGGGCGAACTCCGGAAAGACGTCCAGCCGGGCGTTGGCGACCACGCCGGCGCCGTACACCACCAGCGCCATCGCCAGCCCGACCACCACCCCGCGATGGCGAATGGCCTGACGAACCAGCGCGGTCAGCATGGGGAGCGCGAGGAGCCGGGTCGCGTCACTCGCCGGACTCGTCGCCCACCGTGACCCGGGCGCGGAACTCCTCTGACAGCAGCTCCTCGGCGCCCAGGACGACCACCGAGTCTCCCGGTGCAAACGGAGCCGACACCAGCCACCCGCCCTGGCCCGGCCGATCGGTCATGACGCGGAGGCGCTCGAACCGGTCGCCGGCGGCGGCCCGGTAGGCCCACGTCAGGCCATCCCACTGGACCACGGCCGCGTCGGGCACCAGCACGCCGCCCTGGAGAGTTTCCGATGGAGGCCCCGCGACAAAGGCCAGGGCCGGGGTGCCGGCCGTGGCGCCGGGCCAGGCTCGATCGGCCCGGTAGAGGTAGGCCGGCCGCCGGGTCACCGGATCGGCCTCGGACGCCGGCCCGACCAGTCGGGCCCGCACCCGCTTCGCCAAGCCGGTCGGGGCCAGCATCAGTTGCCTGGGCGGTCCCCCGCCGACGGGGTCGAGCCAGGCGACCCGGACCAGCGGCCGGCTGTAGTCGGCCACCTCGAGCAGCGGTTGCCCCGCTTCCACCAGGGCCCCGGGCTGAGCCGTTACCTGCGTCACCAGGCCGCTGATCGGCGGCGACAGCGGCCGGGCATCGGAGACCTGGGCGAGCGGGACGCCGGCCGACACCCGCTGACCCAGGGCCGGCCAGCGCCCGCCGGGAGGGATCGTCAGCCTCCCCGTGACCGGCGCGCGCAGCACTGCCACCCGCTCGCTCTCCGGCATCACTTCGGCAGGCAGCCGCTGCTCGCTCCTGGCCGAGGCAGGCTGAAGGGCGTGGAGGGCCAGCCCGATACGGGCGCGGTCCCCGGGTCGAAGCGCCACCACCGCTCCCCCGTTGTCCTGCCTCACGCGGCTCGGGGCTACGACCGGCGCGTCCCGCTCCGCCTCCGCCGCCGACTGATCGCGGTGGTTGCGGTAAAGGACGACGATGGCCGCCGCGCCGATCGCAAGAACCACGAGGGACGCGACCCGGCGGAGCGCTGCGCTCATGGGGTGAGAAGCGCGGATGGATTCATGGGCAGCCGGTCTCCGGACACTGCAGGGGAAAGGGACATCACGGCGGCGAGGCCGGCTGATCGGGCAGCTCGTCCTGGCGAGGGTCGGGCCACCGCTCCGAGGTCACCTCGGACCACTGGCCCAGCACGCCGTGCAGCGAGGCGCCGGCCGCGATGAGCCGCCGCGCGACGGCGCGCCGGACTCGCTCCGCTCGTCCGGCAGAGAGCCGGGCCAGGGCCGGCTCAAGTCCGGACGACTCGCCTCGCTGGTAGGCCGCCGAGGCCAGGGCGGCGGCCCGCTCCGCCGCCGCGACCTGCGAGTCGGCGGCGGCTCGCTCCAGCACCGCACCTTGACACTCCGCCACGGCGGCCTCGGTCTCGCCCATGATGCGCTCCTGCACTTCGGCCACCGCCGCGGATTCGGCCGCCCGCGACGCTTCCGCCGCGCGGATCGGCGCCCGCTGCCGGATGCCGAGCAGGCTGGGCAGGGCCAGGGCGACGGTCCAGCGGTGCACACCCTGATCCCAGATGAAGCCCGGGCCCAGGTCCAGGTCGGGATACTGGCGCGCGACCGCCAGCCGGACCTCGGCCTCCGCAGCGGCATACCTGGCCAGCGCCCGGCCCATCTCGGGGCGGTGGGTCAGCGCCCACGCCACCAGCGAATCCGGGCCGAGCCGCTCGATGAGCGCGCAGCCTGACTGGGAATCAACGGCTACCTCGAGCGAGTCGAGGGCGCGGCGGGGGAGTGCCAGCGTGCCGGCCAGCGCCGCTCGAGCGTTCAGCACCCCCCCGGCGACGGCCGCGACCGCGGTTCGCGCCGCCTGCACCTCGGTGCCGGTACGGGCCAGCTCAGCGCTGGAGAGCGAAGCCTCCTGCAACCGGCCGCGTTCCCGCTGCTCGACCTCGGCCAGCCTGCTCTCCTCCTCTTGGGCATCAGCCAGCTCCGCCTCGGCGGTGTGGAGCGCCAGTGCCGCGGCCTCTGCCCCCCGCACGGCACGCCAGGCGAGGTCGCGCAGCTCGCTCTCGGCGATCGCCGTGCGAGCCCGCGCCTGCTGCACCCGGGCCCCCCGCTTGCCGCCGAGCTCGAGCGTCAGGAGGGCCGCCAGCGAGACCACCCAGGGCGACTGGCCCTCGCTGCCGGACACGGCCCGCTCGAGCGAGCCTTCGACGCCCGGCGGCGGGTGAACACCGGCGGCGGTCTCGCCGGCGAGGGCGGCCCGCCATTCGGCCCGGCCCCGGCGGATGTCGGCCCGCAGCGCCAGCGCGGCCAGCCCGAGCTGGCGTGGCGTCCAGCGGTGACCGGCCGGCGGCGGGCCCCATCGCGCCACCCAGTCGCGCAGCCGGGCATCGTCGAGGCGCCGCGCCCGGTACAGGGCCGGGTACATCGTCGGATCCAGCGGCCTTGGCTGGTAGGGCACGCATCCGGGGGCCAGCAGCAGCAGGACGGTGATCAGCTCGCGGGGCGCCCCGCCTAGCCGGGTCGGCATCATCCCCTGGGATGGAACTGCCTGTGCACCGAGCGGAGATACTCGCGATCTACATGGGTATAGATCTGGGTGGTGGACAGATCGGCGTGCCCGAGCATCTCCTGCACCGCGCGAAGGTCGGCCCCACCCTCGAGCAGATGGGTGGCGAAGCTGTGCCGCAGCGTGTGCGGCGTCACCCGCTTGCGGAGCCCGGCCCGGGCGGTGGCCCGTTTGACGATTCCCCAGGCACCCACCCGGGACAGCGGCGCGCCCCGGGCATTGAGCAGCACCCGGCCGGCGCTCCGGCCGCGGTCGAGCTCGGGCCGCAGCTGCCGGAGATAGACCGACACCGCGCCGATGACGCTGCGACCGATCGGCACCAGTCGCTCCTTGCCGCCCTTGCCGAACACCCGGACCAGGTTCTCCGTCAACAGCAGGTCGGTCGTGCCCAGGCCGCACAGCTCGGACACGCGGAGCCCCGCCCCGTAGCCCAGCTCGAGCAGGGCACGGTCGCGCCACGCCAGGGGCTCGTCCAGGCCCGGCGCCGCCAGCAGCGCCTCGACTTCCCGCACCGTGAGCGCCCCGGGCAAGGTGCGGCCCCGCTTGGGCGTCTCGAGCCGCTCGCTGGGGTCGGCGGCCACGCGACCTTCGCCGAGCAGGAAGGCGTAGTAGGTCCGGATGGCGGACACCTCGCGCCGGATAGTGGCCGGACTGAGTCCGAGGTCCTTGAGCAGATAGATGAAGTCGCGCAGGAGCGGCCGGCTGACCTGTCCCGGATGTCGGATGCCCTTCGACACGGCGTACTCGGCCAGCCGGCGGAGGTCACGCAGATAGGCCGCGACCGTGTTTTCGCTGTGCCCCGACTCGAGCGCCAGGAAGTCGCGAAACCCTTCCAGCCCGAAGTCGCGGATGGCATCCGCCCGGGCGTCGAGCAGGCTCATGGCTCTCGCTGTGCCTGCATCCGGCGTGACACCGCGGCCAGCTCGGCCGGTCCGATACCCAACAGCTCGGCGGCGAGGTGCATCACCCGGGCTTCGTGGGCGCCGATCACACCGTCGGCAAAGGCCACGCTCCACATCCGTTCGACCAGCTCCAATCGCTCGGCCCGGCCCACCCGCTGCCGAAGTCGGCCGGCGTAGGCGGCGAAGCGGGTGCGACGCTCCTCCTCGGGCTGCGGCTCGGGCGGCGGCGGTGGGCTGAGCTCCCAGCGAGTGTGGAGGTGAGCCGCGATGAGCCGCCGATCCTCGGCCGTCAGCACGGGGTCGGCATAGGCCAGCTCCAGCACCAGCAGCGCGGCCGACTGCCGGGCGGATCCTTCGGCGACGTCGGTGCCGGCGAGGAAGGACGGCGCCGCGGGATCGAGCGCCTCGCGGGTGGCGTGCCAGACCCGCTCACGCCGCCGCCGGCGGGCCCGAAGCAGATACCAGAGGGCTCCGCCGAGCGCCACCGCCAGGGTCACGGCTCCCAGCGTCCGATTGACCCCGGCAATCAGCGCGGTAATCCGGCTCCACTCGGTTCCGATGGCGGCACCGACGATGGTGATCCCCCCGTACCAGAGGGCAGAGGCCAGCCCCATGGGGACGAAGGTGCGGACCGCCCCCAGCCCCACCAGGCCGGCGAAGGGCGGCACGACGGCCCGGATGCCCGGCAGAAACCGGCTCAGGAAGATGCCCGCCACGCCGAACCGGAGATACTCGCGCTCGATGACCGCCAGCGAGCGCGGGGCCAGCAGCCGCCGGCCGGTCGGCGAGGCGAACAGCCGGCGGCCGTAGCGTCGCGCCGCCAGGTACACCCCCGCCGCGCCGATCAGGTTGGCCACCCAGGTCACCAGGAACACGAGCAGCGGCGTGGTCACATGGCGGTGCGACAGGAAGGCGCCGAGCGCCACCGCCCCGTCGCTGGGCACCGGTGGCAGCACGTTCTCGACCGCCGCCAGCAGGGCAAGCACGGCATACACGGCTGCCGGCGGCAGATGGGACACCCAATCGAGCAGCGACTCGATCAGCGCCCCTCCAGGACGGCCACCGCGATCACGGCCAAGCCCTCGCCCCGCCCGATGAATCCCATCCCCTCGTTGGTCTTCGCCTTTACGCTGACGGCGCCGGGCTCGACACCGAGCCGCTCGGCCAGGGCCGCGCCCATGGCGCTCAGATAGCCGGCCAAGCGGGGCCGCTCGGTAATCACCGAGCAATCGGCCTGGGCCAGGGACAGCCCCCGACCCCGGACCAGCTCATGGGCGGTCCGCAGGAGCTCCATCGAGTCGGCATCCTTCCACTGCGGATCGGAGTCGGGAAACAGCTGGCCGATGTTGCCGGCGCCGGCCGCGCCGAGGATGGCGTCGGTCAGGGCGTGAGCGACCGCGTCGGCGTCGGAATGGCCCGCCAGACCGTGGTCATGCGGAACGGTCACACCGCCGAGGACGAGGGGGCGGCCCGCCACGAACCGGTGCGAGTCGTAGCCGATGCCCACCCGGGTCACGCGGCGACCGGCTCCTCGATGACGCTGTAGTCCTGCCGCCGGCGGACCGGCCGGAAGCCCGCGTCGCGGATCAGCCGCTCGATCTCGTCCAGGGTGGTCCGATAGGTGGTCCCCGCGGCCGAGACGACGTTCTCCTCCATCATCAGGCTGCCGTAGTCATTGGCCCCAAAGCGCAGCGCCACCTGCCCGACCTTGTGCCCCATGGTGACCCACGACGACTGCAGGTTGGGCACGTTGTCGAGGACGACGCGGGCCAGCGCAAGCGTTCGCAGGTAGGTCACCGCGTCTGTCTTGGGATAGTCGGACATGCCGGGCGTGCCTTCGGGCTGGAGCGGCCAGCAGATGAACGCGGTGAACCCGCCGGTCCTCCGCTGCACCTCACGGACGCGGAGCAGGTGCTCGATCCGGTCCTCGTCGCTCTCACCCAGGCCATACATCATGGTGACCGACGTCTTCATGCCCTGCCGGTGCGCCTCTTCCTGGACACCCAGCCACTCCTCGGTCTGCGCCTTCTTCGGGGCTACCCGCTCCCGCACCCCGTCCACCAGGATCTCGCCGCCCCCGCCCGGGATGCTGTCGAGACCGGCGGCCTTGAGCTCCCGGACCACCTCGGGCATCGCCAACCCGAACCGCTCGCTGAAGAAGACCACCTCGGAGGGTGAGAAGCCGTGGATGTGAATCGGGTGATGGCGCTTGATATAGCGCATCAGGTCGAGATACCACTCGAACGGGATGTAGGGATTGTGCCCGCCCTGGAGCAGGATCTGAACGCCGCCGATGGCCTTGCACTCGTCAATCTTGGCCCCGATCTCCTCGAAGCTGAGCACGTAGCCCTGATGGTGCTTGGGGCGCCGGTAGAAGGCGCAGAACTGGCAGTCGGCCACGCAGACGTTGGTGTAGTTGATGTTCCGGTCGATGATGTAGCTGACCGTAGGAGCGGGATGGCGGCGCCACCGCTCGGCGTCCGCCAGCTGGCCCAACTCCAGCAGGGGGGCTCGACGGTAAAGCTCGACCAGATCTACGAACTCACTTGAGCTGCGATCGATAACACTCATATCACCAACCCCTTACACCATTGATGTAGAACAACGGCTACCCGCTAGGCGGCCGCGATGAACGAGAGCGACCCGTCCGGGACCAGGCCTTCCTGGGCCAGTCGGCGGAAGAAGTCCGTCAGCCCGGCCAGATGACGGTACGATAGCGCGTAGTCCAGATCGCCGAGATAGGCCCGGCAGACCGCCTCACCGACCCCGGTGGCTCGGGCGGCCGCCGCGGCCAGCTCGTCCAGATGGCCCAATCCCCACGCTCGA
>DATAOR010000199.1:0-8497 GCA_036265635.1 Gemmatimonadales bacterium | reverse complement strand
GAAGGCCCCGCTGTCTTCGGCGGCCTTGATCCGGGCGAGGTCCTCCTTGGCTTCGCCGTGCTCGGGCGGCGCGGCCAGGTCCTGGAAGATCCGGGGGGAGCTGACGATGGCGGCCTGCTCCGGATGAGCCAGCGGTACCTTAATGACCTCGATCCGGAACAGGGCCGAGTTCGAGTCCTGCTCGACCGGCGCGTTCACGCAGCCCGGCAGCTCGCTGGCGGAGCGCACTCCGGACGAGCCCGAGATGTAGACGTAGACGTTCTCGGCATCCTTCGGGTCCACGTACAGCGAGTGGGTGTGCGAGCCGCGGCAGGTCTGCACGTTGCCCACGTTCTTGGGATGGGCGATGTCGCTGATGTCGAAGATCCGGATCCCCCGCAGCCGGTCCTTGCTCACCGTGTCCGGCACCCCCTCCGTGCCGCAGTCCAGCCGGCCGCTCAGCCCCTCGCCCGACACGAACAGCAGGTTCTTGTAGACCGACACGTCGCTCTGCGACGCCGGACAGACGTAGGCCGTCTCCAGCCGCGGCTTGGCCGGGTTGGAGATGTCCCACACCTGGTACCCGTGGTAGCTCCCCTGAATGGCATACTTGCCGAGGAAGGCCAGGTCCGAGTTGGTCACGCCGAGGAACTGCTCCGACGGCGGCGTCTGCGACACCACCCGGAGATTCCAGGTCGCCTCCTGGGCGTTGAACAGGCCGGCCTTGAGCCCGACCCGCGGGTCGGGGCTCGGCGGCGTGGCCGACATGCTGCCGCCGCCGGCGCCGGCAGTCGAGTGCGCGCAGGCGGCCACGGCGCCCAAGCCGAGCACGAGCGCGAGCGAGCGGGCGGAGGCGAGCAGGGCCATGCCGAAGTCCTTGGGAATCAGGAGGGCCGCGCGGAGCTGTGGGCCGCCAGCATCTTTTCCATCCGGGCGATCTCGGTGGATTGATCGACGCTGACGTCGTTGGCGAACTTGAACACGACCTCGTCCTGCGCGGCACCATAGGAACCGAACAGCTGCTGCACCATCGACACGGCGCCCTTGTGGTGCTGGATCATGAAGGTCAGGAACAGACTGTCGAACGCCTCGCCCCGGGCCTGGTCGAGCTGGTGCATCTGCTCCTCGGTCAGCATGCCGGGCATCAGCATCTCGTGCTCTACCCCGTTCATCTTCATCTTCATCGGCCCGGGCTTGGCTTCGGGCACCGGCAGTCCCTGGTCCCCGAGCCAGCGCTGCATGGTGGCGATCTCGTCGTGCTGGGCGTTGATGATCCGGGCCGCCAGTACCTGCAGCTCCGGGCTGGCCCCGTGGCTGGGGGCCCAGCCGGCCATCACGATCGCCTGGCTGTGATGGGCGATCATCCCGGTCATGAACTCGGCATCGGCCTCGGTCCGGGGCAGTCGGGCGCTGTCGGCTCGAGCCCGGGCGATAGCCGCCAGCCGCTCCGCCTCGGCCGGGGGCACCTCAGCCGGCGTCGGTGCGGCGGCCGGCTCGTGTCGGGCGGAGCCGCACGCCGACACCGTCAGCATGACGGAGGCGACGGCGAAAAGTTCCAGAATGGAAATTCGGGAGAGAGTGGTCGTCATAGCAGTATGCCGCGCGGAGAGGGACGAAAAGAGGCATGGGTCCGGAAACATAGTCGCGGCGCGGCAGGGGTGAAGCGGGGGCTGGCTGGGGCTGGGGGACCGGGCGGGCCAAGCCGGGAGAGTGACAGATTGGCCCGGATGACTCCCCCGCCCGGATGACTCCCCCGCCCGGTTGTCCGCTGAGCCGGTCCGCCCCGATGAGGCGGCAGGCTTTCCCAGGGCGGCAGCTCCTGGCCGGTAGCAGGCTGTGCGGGATGTGCGGCCGGTCGTGGGTCTTCCACGCGCTATCTTCCCCAAGCGGGCTGGTCCGAGCACACAGAGGAGGTCGTCATGGGCGGTGCCAACCTCGAGCGGCTGGGTGATCCGCTGGGCCTCTACCGGCTCGGGTACGGGGGCACCCTGCTCGAGGTGCCCGCCACCCGGTGGGAGCAGGGCAAGCCGACCGAGCTGACCGAGCGGGTGGTCGAGGAGACGCCGGTCGCCATCGTGTACAATGGCATTCCCCACGTGGTGATGATGGCCACGCCGACTGATCTGGAGGATTTCGCCCTCGGCTTCAGCCTGACCGAGGAGCTCATCCAGTCTCCGGCGGATCTCGAGCGTCTCGAGGTGGTCCGCTACAGCCGCGGGATCGAGATCCAGGCCACCGTCGCCGAGCGCTGCGCGGCCGTGATCGCCGAGCGGACCCGACGGCTGACCGGACGGACGGGCTGCGGCATCTGCGGCGCCGACGGAGTGGACGCGGTGCTCAAGCAGATCCATCCGGTCCGGGGCGGCGGTCCGGTGACGGTCGGCGCCCTTCAGCGGGCACTCGCCGCCTTGGGAGAGGACCAGCCGCTCAACGCCGCCAGCGGCACCGTTCACGCCGCGGCCTGGGCCCGCGCCGATGGCACCCTGGTGCTGGTGCGCGAGGACGTCGGCCGCCACAACGCGCTCGACAAGCTGGTCGGGGCGGTGGTCAAGGCAGGGCTGGATCGCGGGGCCGGCTTCGTGGTCGTCACCAGCCGGGCCAGCTTCGAGATGGTGCAGAAGACCGCGGTGCTGGGCGCGCCCCTGCTGGCGGCGATCTCGGGACCGACCGGACTGGCCGTGCGGGTGGCGCGGGAATCGGGTGTGACGCTGGTGGGGTTTGCCCGCGGATCGCGCTTCACGGTCTACACCCACCCGGATCGGCTGGTGGCTGGCGAGTAGCCCCGATCACCCTCCCGCAGTCGGGCCGCCCGCGGGCGGTCCCCCGGCGACCGCCGACCAGTCGAGCCCGTCGAGCACGTCCCGCAGCGCCGCCGCGGTCGGCGCCAGCGGATCACGGTCCGACAGCACCACGCCCACGGTGTACGCCGCGTCCGGCGCGTCCAGCGGCAGCACGGCGATTCCCTCCGCCCCGTCGAGCAGGGGAAGAAATCCGTACGGCAGGACACTCGACCATCCCGCCCGCACCAGCACGCACAGGGTGAACACCGAGTTGGTCTCCAGCGCCGGGCGGACCGACGCCCCGGCTTCGGCGAAGTGGCTGTTGAGGATCCGCCGGTTCTGCATGTCGGGTGTGAGCAGACAGAGCGGCAGCGCCGCCGCGTCGTGCCAGCTGACCCGGGGCCGGCCGGCCAGCGGTCCATCGGCCGGGGTGATGAGCAGGTATTGCTCCCGATAGAGCGGAATGGCCCGCACCCGTGACAGCGGCTCGTTGTCCAGGTAGGTGAGCCCGGCCTCGAGCCGGAATTCATCCAGGCCGGCCTGAATGTCGGCCGAGGTAGTCGACAGCACGGTGAGCTGCACGCCAGGATGGCGGCGCGACAGCGGCAGCGCCAGGATCGGCACCGCCGGCAGCGCGGCGGGCACGACGCCCAGTCGGAGCCGGCCCTGCAGCGTGTGGCGGAGCCAGCTGGCCTCCTGCGCCAGGCTCTCGGCATCGGCCGTGATCCGTCGGGCCCACGCCAGGACCCGCTCCCCCTCGGCCGTGAATCCCTCGAACCGCTGGCCCCGCTGGACCACCAGGAGGCCCAGCTGCTCCTCCAGCTGCTTGATGCCGGCTGACAGGGTGGGCTGGGTGACCTGACAGGAGGCGGCGGCACGGGCAAAATGCCGCTCCCGTGCCAGCGCGGTCAGGTACTGCAGGTGCCTCAGCAGCATGAATCGGCAATCCTTCCGACGGGACCCGGCCGGGGCAAGCCCGGCCTGCCCGGGCTTCCCCCTATAATACGCCAGCGCGAATGCGCCATTGCGGCGTGCCGCCCGAAGCGGACCGCCTGAGGCAGGGCAACGACCTGGAGCTCAGCGAGGTGAGCGTGGCAGACCAGATGTCCGGCGACAGTCCACCGGTCCATGGAGCCGGTGCCCGAACGTCCGGCGGCTCAACGGGGGCGCGGTACCGCTTCTTCACCTGCGACGTCTTCACCGAGACCCGGTTCGGCGGCAATCCGCTGGCGGTGCTGCCGGCCGCGGCCGGCCTGTCCGACCGGCAGATGCAGGCCATCTCCCGGGAGTTCAACTACTCGGAGACCGCCTTCGTGCTGCCGGCGGAGGCGGGCCACACCCGACGGGTGCGGATCTTCACCCCGACGCAGGAGGTGCCGTTCGCGGGCCATCCCAACATCGGGACGGCCTTCGTCCTCGCCGCTACCGGGGCGCTGGGTCCGCTCCAGGGCGACCTGACGGTGGTCTTCGAGGAGCGAGCCGGGCTGGTGCCGATCACGATTGCCGCCTCGGCCGGCCGGATTCGTTGCGAGCTGGCCGCGCCCGAGCGGCTGACCCGGGGACGTACGGTGGATCCGGCCACGCTGGCTGCGGCGGTCTCGCTGAGCGTGGACGACCTGCGGACGACTATCCACCCGCCTCAGGAGGCGTCGGTGGGACTCCGATTCCTGGTAGCCGAGCTGACCGATCTGGCCGCGCTGGGCCGGGCCCGGCCGGACATGACTCGGCTGGACGCCCTGGCCGCTGCCGGCGTGACGCCCGAGATCCATCTGTACACCCGGGTCACGGGCGAGCTCGATCTTCGCGCCCGGATGTTCGCCCCGCTGGACAGCGTCCCCGAAGACCCGGCCACCGGCAGCGCCAACGCCGCGCTGGGGGCGCTGCTGGCGGACTGCGATCCGGCGCCGGCGGGCCGGTTCCACTGGCGGGTCGGCCAGGGGATCGAGCTGGGCCGGCCCAGCCGGCTGGAGGTAGCGGCGGTCAAGCGGGACGGCGAGGTGGTGGAGGCCCGGGTGGGAGGCGGGTGCGTGCTGGTGAGCGAAGGGCAGATCGACCCGGGGCCCTAACGATCCACGTAGCTCATCATCTGCTCGCTGTAGCGCGGGCCCGCCGCCGGCGGCAGCGCGTCGGTCAGCCGCGCGAGCTGACCCGCGTCCAGCCGGAGATCGGCGGCCGCCGTGTTCTCCTCGAGATAGGTCCGCCGCTTGGTGCCCGGGATCGGCACCACGTCGGGGCCCTGGGCCAGGACCCAGGCCAGGGCCACCTGGCCGGCCGTGGCGCCGAGCTCGCGGGCCACCTCGCCTACCACCGCGGCGGCCCGCATGTTGGCATCGTAGTTCTCGCCCTGGAAGCGCGGGTCGCCCCGGCGGTAATCGCCCTCGGGATACTCCTCCGCCCGCCTGGCCGTCCCGGTGAGGAAACCCCGGCCGAGCGGACTGAACGGCACCAGTCCGACGCCCAGCTCCCGGAGCAGCGGGATGATCTCGGCCTCGAGGTTGCGCTCCCACAGGCTGTACTCGCTCTGCAGCGCGGCGATCGGATGCACCGCGTGGGCCCGACGGATGGTGCCGGCGCCCGCCTCGCTCAAGCCGAGGAAGCGGACCTTGCCCTGGCGGACCAGGTCGGCCATGGTGCCGACCACGTCCTCGATCGGCACGGCCGGGTCCACCCGGTGCTGGTACAGCAGATCGATCCGGTCGGTCCGGAGCCGCTTGAGCGAGCCCTCGACCGCCCGGCGGATGTGCTCGGGCCGGCTGTCCAGTCCGCCCCGCTGCTTGGCGCCGATCTCCCAGCCGAACTTGGTGGCGATGATCGCCTGGTCGCGCCGGCCCTCGAGCGCCCGCCCGAGCAGCGACTCGTTGGTGTAGGGCCCGTACACCTCGGCGGTATCGAGCAAGGTGACGCCCAGCTCCAGGGCGCGGTGAATCGTGGCGATCGATTCGGCGTCGTCGAACGCCCCGTAGGACTGGCTCATGCCCATGCAGCCGAGCCCCAGCGCGGAGACCGAGAGACCCTGGCGGCCGAGGGCGCGTGTGGTGATCATGCCGAACCATAGAACGGGCGGCGGCCAGGGGACAAGCGTGCGGCCGCTCTGGCTGCTCGAGCTCTTCTTTCCTTCACCCGATGCCACCTGATGCAACCTTGGTGGCCGGCTCGGCGTAGTGGCTGCCGACCCCACCCGCGGACCGCTCATGCCTCGTCGCCTGGTTGCCGGCGCCCTGCCGGCCATCGTCTTCGCCACCGTCCTCGGCGCCTCGAACCTCACGGCGCAGACCGCCTCGTCTCCCGGCCCGTCCGCGGCGGTGGCGCCGGATTCGGCGGTGCTGCAGCGCCTGCTGGTGGCCGAGGACGCGCGCGGCACCGGGCGGGACGGCCTCACCCCGTTGCTGGACGCCGCGCACGACCCCGACACGCTCCTCCGCCGCCTCGCCGTCCGGGGGCTCGGCCGCCTGCAGCGGCCCGAGCTCGGCCGCTTCCTGCTCGCCTCCCTGAGCGATCCGATCCCGGCCGTGCGGGCCGAGGCGGCCAACGCGGTGGCCCAGTCGCTCCGGCGCACCCGCCGCGCCGATCCCGAACCGGCGGACTCTGCCAGCCTCGGCACCCGCCAAGCCGCCGCCGCGCTGTCGGCCGCGCTGGGGACCGAGCCGAGCGCGGAGGTGATCGACGCCCTCGGCCGCTCGCTCGGCCGGCTGCCCCTGCCCGACTCCGCCGCGGCCCGGGCGGCCGAGGCGGCGATCCGGTCTCGCTTCGCCACCCAACGCTCCGCGGGGCTGGCGCATGGGCTGTACACCCTGGCCCGTGCCCGCCGCGCCACGGGGACGCTCGAGCCCGCCACCGTGAGGCTGCTGCGCGGCGCGGCGGTAGAGCCGGGCGACACGGTCGTCCGCCGCCTGGCCCTCCTGACCCTGGCGGCCAGCGGCGGCCTCGACAGCGCCACCGCGGTCCGCACCATGGAAGACCGCGACGACGAGATCCGCCGGATGACGCTGCGGGGAGCGGGCGCGCTGTCGGCATCGCTACGATCCCACCTGATTGCCCGCGCGCTGAGCGACTCGAGTCCGATCGTCCGCACCGAGGTCGCGGTGACGGTTCGCCTCGGCGACAGCCTGCCCGACTGCGGCCCGCTGTTGGCGCTCACGCGCGACCGCAATCCTTACGTCGGGATCGCGGCGATCGACTCGATGGCAGGCGGCTGCGCCGGCCGGACGGCCGCGGCCCGCGCGCTCGCGCGGCTGGCGGTCGCTCCGTCCACCCTGAAGCCGGCGGATCATCAGTGGCAGGCCGGCGCCCACGCGCTCCTCGCGCTCGCCCGGCTCGACCCGGCGGCAGCGCGGGGCCTGCTCGCCCGGTTCGCCACCGCGGCCCGTTCCGAGCGCCGCGCCTACGCGGCGCGGGCGGCTGCGGCCTCGGGCAGGACCGAGCTGCTGTATCGGCTGGCCCGGGACCAGGACCGGAACGTTCAGGAGGCGGCCATCCTTGGCCTTGCCGGGACGGTGAGGCACCAGGCGGACAGCGTGTACCTCCGGGCGCTGGCCTCGAGCGGGCACCAGGTGGTGCTGGCGGCGGCCGACGCGCTCGACAGCACCAGACACCCTGACGCGCTGGAGACCATGCTGGCCGCGTTCGACCGGCTCAGTACCACCCGGCGGGAGAACGCCCGGGACCCCCGGATCTCGCTGCTCACCCGGATCGGCGCGTTGGGCTCCGCCGCCACGGCACCCCGGCTCGAGGCCTACGTGGCGGATTACGACTCGGCGGTCGCCCAGCTGGCGGCGGCGACCCTGTCCCGCTGGACCGGCCGCGCGGTGACAGCACGACCGGTGCCCCTCCCGATACGGCCGGAGCCCCTGGCCGGCGTCTTCCTCGACGGCTCCGTCCGGCTCCGGGTGACCATGGCGCCGTCGAGCGGCGGCGGCAGCTTCGCCGTGCGGCTGTTCCCCCGGGAGGCGCCGGCCACGGTGGCGCGAGTGCTTCGGCTGGCCCGGGCGGGCTGGTACGATGGGAGGATCTTCCAGCGGGTCGAGCCCAACTTCGTGGTCCAGGGCGGCGGGCCGGACGCCAACGAGTACGTCGGCGACGACGCCTTCATGCGCGACGAGCTGACCATGCGCACCCATGCCCGAGGCACGCTCGGCATCAGCGCCCGGGGGCGGGACACCGGCGACGGGCAGTGGTTCCTCAACCTGGTGGACAATCCCCTGCTGGATCACGAGTACACGGTGTTCGGCCGGATCGAGACCGGGCAGCGCGTGGCCGAGGAGATCCTCGAGGGCGACCGGATCGGCCGGGTGGAGGTGATGCGGCCCTGAGAGAGCGAGCCACCGCCTCGGGGAGTGAGCTGCGGAAGCCCGCCTTGGCCAGGCCCCCAGTTGCCTGGGACGGGTACCAGGTCGCCTGGAAGCTCGCCCGTGATCTCCGCCGCAGACCGCCAGGCTCCAAGCCGAGACACTCCGCCGACCAGCGGTGGGTGTCGTCTTCAGGGGTGGAAATGCGATCTGCTTGACAGTCCCCGAATCGGCCGTAGTCTATACTGAACTGGCACCGTGCCGATCTCGCCACGTCATAGTCAGAACGCGTTCAGTGCACGTCAGCGGACAGTGCGGCAATCATCACTGACGTGCGCCATTGCCCTCGCGCTCTGCGGGAGGCCCCACCATGCCTAGCTGGACCCGTGGTACCCGGCCTCGCCATGTAGGCAGTCTGGCGGCACGCGCACTCGCTCTCTACGCCGTGATGCT
>DATAOR010000198.1:0-4667 GCA_036265635.1 Gemmatimonadales bacterium | reverse complement strand
TGGGCGGCCAGCCGGGCATAGGAGTGCTGCTGGAGCGGGAAGTCGCGGTAGCGCCAGCGCAGCCGGCCGGTCTTGATCAGCCGGTCCTCGATGGTGGGCATCTGCAGGGTGGCGAAGGTCTGGCAGAAGGGGCACTGGTAGTCGGCGTACTCGGTGATCTCGACCGGCGCGTTGGGGTCGCCCTTGACGTAGCCGTGGAACCCGGCCGTGTCCCCCGGCTGGATGGCGACGTTGGCCGGAATGCTCGAGGTGGCCGGCTTGGCCAGCTGGTACCCCAGCAGCCCCAGGCCGGCTACCGCGACCACGCCCAGCAGGGCATAAAACCGCTTCATTCCGACGGGCGTTGCCGCCATGGCTCCTCGTCCTCCGGCTCGTCCGGGTGATAGGAATCCGGTCGCTGCGCCTCGTCCACGATCCGGCGGCTCTCGGCGACCTCGGGGGTGTCGTAGGTGGAGCGAACCTCGTAGTGGAACATCTCGCTCCGGGCGTCGCCCATCAGCCGGAGCAGCTCGGGCACCCCGCGGAGCAGCGGCCCGGTCCGGTCGAGCTCGCGGATCCGCTCCGCCAGCGCGCGGAGCAGGTCGACCAGGCGGTCGGCCCGCGCCTCGTCGTAGGTTTCTTCATGGTCGGCCATGGCCACCTCCGAGGAGCCGCCCAGTCTCCTCGGTCAAGTTCATGTGAATGTTGCCGATAAACATAACCACCCGGGCGCCGGGGCAGCCAAACTACCGGGTTTGCACCAAATGGTGCAACCGGGTTAAATTCGGTCACGGGACAGCCCCGAGTTTCCATCGAGTTGAACGCTCAAAGGAAGGTGCATGAACAACAAGAATCCCCGGCGTGACTCCGAGGCGGTGGCATTTGCGCAGGCGCGGGACGAGATGTTCAGTCATATCCTCCGGTGCGGCGTGATCGACGCGCTGCCGGAGCATCAGAAGGACTGGTTCGACGACACCATGCTGTATCTGGCCGATCGGTACGAGGACCTCAGCAAGGAAGAGCTGGCCCAGCTTCGCCTCCTCGGCGAGCGGTTCTGCCAGCCGGTCCAACGGAAGCCGGAGACCGTGGAGAGCGGCGCCGCCTGAGCCGCGGAAAGAGTCATGACGACACCCCGACGCACTGACCGGTGCGTCGGGGTTTTTATTCGCGCCCAGGGCGGGCCTGCCGGGTCGACCGCTACCCGGTGCCTCTTCGCCAGCGATAACCCGCCGCCAGCCGCGCCCCGCCGCCGATGCCGGCCTCCACGAACCAACCCCGCCGCCCCCCCGGCCGGTCCTCCAGCCCGAGGGTGAGCACCAGATAGCCCTGGTCCACCGGCCCGCCCGCCACCGCCACCCCGCCCGCGCCGTACAGTCCGACCCCCCGGGGTCGAGTCGGGCTCAGCAGGAAGTGCCCCAGCAGCTCGCCCCGCCAGGCGAAGGCGCCGTCGCTGCCGCCGGCCGCCAGCGTGGCGGAGACCCGGGTCCGGGACGAAGTCCGGAGGCCCGCCCACCCGCCACCCACCAGGACCGCCGGATCGGCCGCGATGCCGATGGCGATCAGCCCCAGCTCCACCACCCGCTGGGCCGCGGCCGGCGGCGCGGTCGCCAGTGTCACGGCCAGGAGCGCGCCACCGGGGAGGAACAGCCGGGCCGGCTCAGCCCAGCGTGAACCCATGTGTAACGGCGATGTCCGGCGCGAGGGAATGGATGACCGAGCAGTACTTGGTGACGGAGAGCTCGATCGCCCGGCCGGCCTTGGCCGGGTCGAGGCCGTCACCCCGGAGGAAGTAGGCCAGATGGAGCGAGACATACCGCCGGGGCTCCTGCTCCCGGCGGACTCCGCTGGCTTCGATCCGGAGCTCGTGCAGGGTGACCCGCATCTTGGCCAGGATGCTGACCACGTCGGCCCCGCTGCACGAGGCCGCCGCCAGCAGCAGCGTGAGCATCGGACCGGGGGCGGCGGCATTGTCGCCGTCCACGGTGGTGACCGGGCCGCCCGGCTCGCCACCCCGGAAGACCAGGCCCTCCTGCCACGACAGGGTGATCCGCTTGGTCTCCGGCGTCATGGGCCTCCACCCACCCGGCGCTCCGCCTTCGGCGCCACCCGGTAGTAGTCCCAGATGGCGTACAGCGCCACCGCCATGGTGGCCCAGGCCAGCGGGCGCAGCGTCGGCCAGTCGGCCAGGAACGCCACCAGGGTCAGCACCTGCGCCACCGTCACCGCCTTGCCGCCGGCCCGGGCGGGAATGGCCCGCGGCCGATGCGAGGCGAAGGTCGCCACGAAGGCGACCGTCGCCACGATGTCGCGGAGCAGCACGCCGAGGATCTCGTACCACTCGAGCCGGCCGCTCACGGCCACCACGCCGAAGGCGGCGGCCATGAACAGCTTGTCCGCCACCGGATCGATCACCGCGCCGAGCGACGAGCTGCCGAACCGGCGGGCCAGCTGGCCGTCGAGCAGATCGCTGCCCGCGGCGGCGGCGAGCAGGATCAGCCGCGCGTCGTTGGGAACGAACGGAAAGGCGATGGCGAGGGGAATCCGCACCGCGCTGATCAGATCGGCGGTGGTCCACGCCGCGCGACCTTGCTCGGCCTCCGGGCGCGGACTAGGTTCGGACGACATGGCCTGCAAGATACTCGGATGACGCCGGACACCGCGGTCGCGGCGGGCCGCCGCGCGGCCGCGGCCCGTTCGACGCGCGTCTGACCGGCGGGATGGTCCCCGTGGACACCGCCTTCAACTACCACCTCGACGAGCTCAGCGGCATCAGCGGCGCGCGGCTGGCCGACCCGGCTGGGCTGTCGGCGGTGGTCGTGGCCGCGGCCGGGGCGGTGGGCATGCCGGCGCTGGGACCGCCGGTGGTGCGGGAAGGGCCGGAGGGGATGTCGGTCGCGCTGCTCTGCCGGGACGGGCACATCGTGCTGCACGCGGCACCGCACGAGGGCCGTTGCTTCGTCGCCGTGGTGGCCCGCGCGCCGGTGGATGCGGGCCGCGGGGTGGACGTCATCGCCCGCGGACTCGCCCGGGAATGGGGCCCGCGATCGTCCTGAGGCCGAGCGGCCGGCTCAGGCCTGGAGCGCCGCCACCTTCGGCCGAACCGGCCCGCGCCCGCGCACGACCCCCTCGACCCGGCTGGCAGGATCGAGCGACGCGGCCGCCACCCGGAGGACGTCCTCGGCGGTGACCGCCCGGTAGGCGGCGGCCGGATCGGCCAGCTCGCCCAGCCCCGTTCCGGCGATCCACGCCTCGAGCATCTCGCCCGCCACCGCCGCGCCGCTCTGGCGGCTGACCTCGGCCTGGCCGGCCAGGTAGCTGATCGCCTGGCGCAGCTCGCCCTCGCTTACCGGCTCGCGGGTGAACCGCTCGAGCTCGCGCAGCATCTCCTCCCGGGCTTCCTCCTCCCGCTCCGGCGACGTCGCGATATAGCTGACCAGCGCCCCCGCCCGCGCCTTGAGCCAGGCAGAGGCCACCACGGTATAGGCCAGCGAGCGCCGGTCGCGCAGGGCTTCGAACAGCCGGCCGCCCAGCCCGCTGGCCACCGCGGCCCAGACCTGGGCCGCGGCGCGATCCGGGTGTCGCCGGTCCACGCCGGGAAACACCATGGCGAGCGCGGCCTGGTTCTTGTCGCGGGTCACGATCCGCGATGCCGGCTCGGTCCGGTCGCCCGCCTGCCAGTCGAGCGAGGGCCAGCCCTCTACCGCCGCGCGGGCAGGGAGAGCGCCGAACACTTCGGCCAGCTCCGCCGTCGCCCGGGCCGGGTCGAGGTCGCCCACGGCGATGATCACCGGCCGGACGCCGGCCAGGGCTCGGCCGTGCCACGCCCGGGCGTCCGCCGCGGTGATCGCCGGAAGGGTGTGCGGCAGGCCGGCCACCGGCAGGCCGTAGCCTTCGTCGCCGAACGCCGCCGCGAAGGCGAGCTGGAACGGGTAGCGGAACATGTCATCGGCCACCTGCTCCGCCTCAGCCACCATCAGACCGCGCTCGCGGCCGACGTCGGCCTCCGCCAGGCGGGGCGCCGCGAACACCAACCGGAGCAGCCCTGCGGCGCCGACCAGGTGCTCGACCAGCACGGTGGTCCCGAAGCCGAGCCAGTCGGATGCGGCCGAAGGGCTCAGGGTCCCGCCCAGCCGCTCGAAGGCGAAGGCCAGTCCGGCCGCGTCGAGCTCGCCGGCGCCGCGCACGGCGCTGCGGACGGTCAGCGCCCCGAGGCCCGCCTGGGCCGGCGGGTCGAGCTCGAGCCGGGGCAGGTAGACGCCCAGGTGAACCAGCGGAACGCCTGGCTTCCGGCGGACCAGCAGGTCCGCCCCCGGGAGAGCGGTGTGCCAGACCTCGGCTTCGAGCCGCGGCGCGGGCGCCCGCCCGGCGAGACCGGCCGCGGCTGGACGGACCTGCACCGGGATGGCGGCGGCAGGCCGGAGCTCCGACACCGCGAAGGCGGCGGCCAGCGCCTCGGGGGTAAGCGCCTCGCCCTCGCCCTCGGGGAGGAAGAGCACCGCTGCCACGCCGTCCGGCTGGAGGTAGCGCGCCGCCGCGGCCCGGACCTGGTCGGCGGTGACCGCCGCCAGGGCGGCGAACTCGCGATCGAGGAACTCGTAGCCGTCGAGCGCCTCGGCGGCGGCGAGCGACGCGGCCCGGCCCACCATCGACTCGAGCCGCCGGGCCCAGCGGGCGGTCATCAGGGTGCG
>DATAOR010000197.1:0-21414 GCA_036265635.1 Gemmatimonadales bacterium | reverse complement strand
CGACGTCCTAGGGCGGACCGGCTGACGTCGTGTCGGCGCGGCCGGCAAAGGCGGTGAGTTGCCGGGCCTGCCCCGGGAGGCCCGACCACTCGATCCGCCGCGCCCGCCCCGAACCGAGTGGACGGACTTCGATGGCGTCGCCCACCAGGAACGCCACCGAGTCGGGCCCCCAGCGGGCCGCATCCCTGGCGCCGGCCGCGAGCGGGCCCGGCGTGCCGCTGTCCCCGACCACGCACAGGTTCGCCGGGCTGGAACAGGGCACGACCCGGGCGAAGACGGGCTCACCCAGCATCACGGCCAAGCTTGATTCTGCAGCCGCCCGCGCAGCCGTCTCGACCGGTGCCGCGGCTGCGCCGCCCCGCCCATCGACTCGATAGAGGCCGCCGGTCGCCGCGATCACCAGCTCGGTCCCATCGCCCTGCCACCCCAGCCGCTCCGGCCGTCCCGCCGCTTTGGGCAGCGTCACCGACCGCTCGCCGCCGGTCTCGAGATTCATGATCCAGACGCTGGCCGGCGTCGAGTCGGCCACCGAGATCCCCCGCAGAAAGGCGATCCGTCCGCCGTCCGGCGACAGCCGCGGCCTCAGCTCGGCGACCCGGCTGAAGGTTATCGGAACGACCGGCCCGCCTTGGGCCCGAACCGCGTAGAGATCGCCCGCGCCGGCTACGACGACGGCGTAGCCATCGCGGCCGACCGCGATCTGGCCCCGGAGCGGCGGCAGCGACCCGCTGCAGCCGATCAGCCCGGCGAGAGCGGCCGCGGCGACCGGTCCGGCTCGCCGGCCGGTCGCCCTCACCGGGTGCCGGCGGCGGGCCAGCTCCAGTTCACTCGCCTCCCCGCCGTCTCGGTCATCGCCTGCTCGAACGCTCCAGCCGCCGCGGCGGCATCCCGGTGGCGCTCGAGGAACCGACGGAGACCGCGGTAGAAGGCCGAGTCGCCCACGGCCCGGTGCAGGCGCTGGATGGCATCCACCTGCCGGGTCGGCATCTGGCCGCTCGGCCCGGGATGGCGCGCTCGGGACCAGAGCCAGGCCAGGTAGTCGGCCGTCGCGGCGGCCGGGCCTGGACTCGAGCTGTCACTGGTGGCCATCCCGAGCCACTGGGCCGCCGTGGCCCGGGCCACGTCGGTCTCGCTGATCGCACCGGCCCGGAGCTGCGACTCGTCGTACAGCACCAGCGAGGCGGCGGTCGCCCCGCCGGGGACGGCCGCGGTCGTCACGTGAGCCAGCCCCGGGTAGGGATAGCGACCCAGGCGGGCCTCCAGCCAGGCCATGATGTCGCCGGCGTGGCCGAGCGGGCCCGCCGCGGCCGCGGCCGAGTCCTCGGGGGCGGTCCAGACCGTCACCGGGGGACAGGCGGCCCGGCAGGCCGGCGGCCGCACCGTGGCGACCGCGTAGCGTCCGACCGCCGTCGCGAGC
The DNA here is from genome assembly GCA_036265635.1 of Gemmatimonadales bacterium. Lineage (GTDB taxonomy): Bacteria > Gemmatimonadota > Gemmatimonadetes > Gemmatimonadales > GWC2-71-9 > CAVVWJ01. The sequence goes on along the minus strand of DATAOR010000197.1, from coordinate 19,997 downwards.
GCGGTGAGCGGGACCGGCCGGTCGAGCCGGTAGTGCCAGGTGAGGTGGCCGTAGTTCAGGGTGTCGATCCCGGTAAGCAGGCCGTTGGCGGTCACCCGCTGGCCGGTGGACGCCTGCACCTGCCAGGTGACCGTGACCCGCGGGGCCGCAGGGCCGGACGACGCACCCTCGACCAGCCCGGCCGGCACCGGCAGCCATCGCGCGGGGGCGCCCACGGCCGATTGGGCTACCAGCGTGCGACCGCCGGCGCCGTCAGGGCCAACGACCGCGCCGCCTTCGGGAATGCCGTGATAGCGTACCCGAGTCGTGAGGGTGTCGCCGGGCGCCTTCTCGTGGGGTACCGCGATCAGGCTGTCCTGCCTGGCGTACATGGTCCGGGCCAGCCGGGTGTTCGGCTTGCCGTCCACCAGCACCCGCACCACTCGCCAGGGAGCGCCGAGGATGAGCTCGACCGGATTGACCGTGCGAAGCCGCCAGCCGGTCTCGACCTCGGCCAGGATATGGCTGCCGGTGTCGCTCGCGACGAGGGTGATGGCGTAGGAGGTGGGGATCTGCGTCGCCGCCTGCGACGGCAGAGCGCCGACCGCCGGCGCAGCCGCGGACGCCGATGGCGGCACGGCCTGGGCGGCGGCCGACGAGGCGGCGGGAGAGAGAAGCAGCCAGGCGACCGCCCCCGCCCATCCGGCGGAGGCCCGGCAGGCACCTCGCGTGCCGCTCCACCGCCAGGCCCCTATCACTTGCCCAGCCTGGCTCGGTAGAACTGGAGGATCCGGGTCCAGGCCCGCTCCACCTGGGGCCCGTCGCTCCCCTGGCGCCCCGGCTTGAGAAAGCCGTGTCCCGTGCCGGGGTAGACCTCGTGCGAGAACGTCTTGCCGTCGGCCTGCATGGCGGCCACGGTGGTGGGGAGGGTCGCGCCGATCCGCTCGTCGTTCTCACCGTAGACGCCGAGCACCGGGGCCTGGATCCGCCGCATCGCGGCGGTGTCGGGCGGCGGACCGTAGCAGACAACTACCGCCCGGAGATTGGGGTTGTTGGTGGCATAGCGGAAGCTCTGCCCTCCGCCCCAGCAGAACCCGATGGTGCCGATGTGATCCTTGTTGACTGCCGGCAGCCCGTTGACGTACCCGTAGGTGGCATCGAGATCGGCGGTGACCCGCTCGGGCTCGAGCTCGCCCACCAGCTTGCGGCCGCTGTCGGCATCGGCCGGGCTCCGGCCGTACCTGGAAGACAGCAGGTCGGGCACGATGGCGACGTAGCCCGCCTTGGCCAGCCGGTCGGCCACGGTCGGCTCCCAGTCGGTCAGCCCGAAGATCTCGTGGATCACGATTACCGCCGGCGCCTTGGTCTTCCGCTCGGGATAGGCGACGTAGGCCCGGATCGAGTCGGTGCCCCGGGCGTACTTGACCCATTCGCCGTGGGTGGTGACCGAGTCGGGCCCCGCCGGTCCGACGCCGGCCGTCCGCGCGCCGGCGGCGCCGACCAGGGCCGCGGTGGCGGCCACCGCGGCGTAGCGAAGCGCGCTCACGATACCCCCTTGCCCGCCGCCGGCAGGGCCCGGAACTCGATCCGGTTCTCCATCAGCAGCGGAATGGCCACCCGGTTCCGCTTGGTGTCGATCCCGATGTCCGCCGGCGAGGGCAGGTCGGTGCTCACCGCCGTGACCGTGCCCTGATCGAGCACGTCGAGGCTCGAATCGGCCCAGCTGGTGAACAGGATGCGGCCGCCGTCGAGCAGCTCCACTCCGTCCACCATGCTCTTGGTGACGCCCAGGGGCGTGACCGTCTTGGAGCCCGGCGTCCAGGCCACCACTGTCTTCCCGATGAAGGGCACCACGACGAACCGGCGGCCCGAGGCGTCCCAGGCGATGCCATTGGGACCTCCCAGGCTGTCGTTCTGGATGGCCACGCTGACGGCGCGCTTGCCGTCGATCCGGTAGACCCGGTCCGGACCGACGTGGGTGATGCCGCTGGCGCTGCCCTCGACCCCGGTGTCGGTCAGGTACAGCCCGTCCTGGCCGACCACCACGTCGTTCAGGAACTTGGCGCCCTTCACGGCGATGCTGGCCACCACGGCGCCGGTCTTCCGGTTGAAGCCGCGGAGGTTGACGATGTCGGCCACCCAGAGGGTGTCGCCCTGGAGCGCCAGCCCCTTGGGGGCGTCGAGCTTCACCCCGTTGACCCCGCTGACGATGAACTTGAGCGAATCCACCGTCCCGTCGCCCTTGAGCCGGGAGATGTACCCGTTGCCGTCCCGGTCCACCGGCGAGCCGTTGATGTTGCTGACGTACCAGACGTCCAGCTCGGCGTCGTACTTGGCCGACTCGGGGCCCTGGAAGCCCTCGACCCGGGTGGGTCCGACGGCGGCGGCTGAGCTGGGGGCGCCGGCGGAGTCGCCGCCGGTCAGGGTGCTATCGTGCGCGGCCGCCGAGCCGTCACGCTGGCCGCCGCAGGCAAGACCGGCGAAGGTGAGGGCGACGAGGCCAAGGGTCCACCGCGATGGGAAGGGGGGCATGAGCTCTCCTGGGCTGGCGACTCGATCGTGCGACTGGCTCTCGGGCGGAAGATAGCCCGATACCCGGCGGGGGCAGGAGCGGGGCGCAGGAGCCGACCCTTGCTTGCCGCCGTCCGCGACCGATGGCATCTTCGCTCGATGACCTCCCCGTCGCTGCCGGCGCCCGATTCGCCACCCGGCGCCGAGATCATCCAGGTCGCCCCGTTCGCGGCGTTCGTGCCCCGATTCGAGGAGCTGCTGGCCTCGGCGACCCGGCTCACCGTCTATTTCATCCATTCGCGCCGCTGGCGGGAGAATCACGACACCGCCATTCGTGCCATGCTGGCCCGCCCGGGCAGCCGGCTCGAGGTGTTCCTGCCCGATCTCGAGAACCACGAGCTGATGTACTCGCTGGAGAAACACTTCGATGACGGGCCGCTGATCTCGGCGCTGGTGGTGGACGCCTACCGGTACTTCTCCCGGCTGTCGCGGGAGTTCGGCCAGCCGGCCGAAGTATGGCTGTTCGGCCGCTATCCGACCTACTCGTTCTACCGGTTCGACGACCGGGCGATCGTGGCGCCCTACTCCAACTCGGTGGCGCGGAAGCGGCTGCCGGCGCTCGAGATCACCATGTCCGGCCTGTACGGCCAGTTCGTCGCCGCGGACATCGAAGACCTCAAGCGCGAGTGCCGGCGGCGGACCCCCGTCGACCTCGAGACCGTCATCCACGACTCCTCGAGCATCTAGCCCCGAGCAACCAGCCCAGCCGAGACTCAACCGCCGGCGGCATCGTCCGGCGGACCGGCCGCCCGGGCCACCTGCTCCGCCTTGATCCGGCCGGCGTCGAACCGTCGGGCCGAGGCCAGCATCTTGTCGATGGTCTCGTCGAAATCCGCCTTGGCCCCACGCTGGAACCGTAGCGGGTTGATCCGGGCGACGATGAACGCCCGGAGATAGGGGCTCTCGAAGCCGCGCGCCTTGAGCCCCTGGATCGCCTCGCCAACCGCGGCCTCCAGCTCGAGCACCCGAGCGGCCCGCTCCCGCCGGATCTCGAGCGCCTTGGGCAGCGCGCTGCCGAGGAACTTGTCGATCCGCCGCAGGACCGGATGGTAGGCCCCGCCCGCGAACCGCCCGTTCTCCATGTAGCAGAAGCCGAGGGTGACGAGGGCCGCCTCCTCGAACTCGGTCTCGAATTGCCGCTCGGGCCGGTCGTCGAGCTCGGCCAGGCTCTGGGCCAGCCGGGCCACCTCGAGGGCGCGCTCGCGCAGGTTGTGCGCCTTCTCGGTGTTGAGCAGCAGGATCCGGTGGGCCACCTCAGGCTCGGGCACCACGATGGCGACCGCCGCCCGGGCGCCGAGCGTGCGCATGGCGGCCAGCCGGTGGTTGCCGTTGGGTGTCCAGTAGCGTCCCTCGGGAGTCCGGACGACCACCATCGGGTCGAGGTAGCGACCCAGGCGGTCCATCGCGCTGCACAGCTTGGCCACGTGCGCGTCCGACAGATCACGCTGGTACGGCGTGGGCTCGACCAGGTCGATCGGGAGCCCCGCAAAGATCTGCCAGTTGCCGCCCAGCGGGTCGCGATAGCTCGCCAGCACCGAGCCGCCATCGGCCTCGATCGCCTCGGCCAGGCGGGCGACGGCGGCGGGGGGCGCGCCGGCGCCCAAGGCTTCCGGGGCGATGCCGCGCGAGCGGGGTGCCCCTTCCGGCCGCTTCTTGCGGCGGGGCTTCTTCGCAGTCTTGGTCTCGGCCATGGGCTCCTCGGCGTCTGGGTCGCACAGGGTATCTAACTGCGACGCTGCCCGGCTCGAAAGGTGGGCCGCTGCCGAGAACCTACGGGGCGGTCATCTTCAGCGTGATGGTCAGAAATCCGCCAACGATCAAGGCCGTTCGTCCGGGTGGCGGCGGAGCCAGGCCTGTACGTAGGGACAGGTCGCGATCACCTTCACCCGGTGTGACCGGGCGTAGTCGAGCGCGGCGCGCACCAGCAGGTCGCCGACGCCGTGCCCCTGGGCCGAGCCCGGCACCGCGGTATGCTGCAGGTCGATCACGTCACCACCGAACGGGGCATAGACCAGCTCCGCTTCGCCGTCGGGCAGGGCCACCACGAAGCGGGCACGCTCGGGCTCATGCCGGACCGTCAGCGGGGTCTCGGCCGGGAGAGGGGTCATAGCCTGGAGTTTACCGGGATGGACCGCCCGCTGTGCTGGCGTTATTCCAGGGGGGCGCTGCGAGGTCAGGCCTCCGCGGTCAGGAAGAGAGTGCGCCGGTTCAACGGCCCCGAGGGTAGGCTGGTTCGGCTTACCTGTCGTAGGGTGACCACGCTCACGGGCATCGCTCCTCGCCACCGATATCATGCGGCAGACGGACCTCGAGTACCGCGACCCGGGAGATCGGCCATGATCCGCAAGCTCGCCTCGGGCGGCTACCGCCTCTATTCCAAGAAGAAGGACCCCAAGACCGGCCGGCGCCGCAACCTCGGCACCTTCAAGACCCGCGCGGCGGCGGAGAAGCACGAGCGGGCGGTCCAGTTCTTCAAGCGCCAGGGCTGACCCGGGACGTGCGCTCGGCCGCCGGGGGTATATCTTGGCGTGATGAGCCCCAACGAGCGCTGTCTGGTCTTCCGCCGGATGCACCAATCCGGCTGCTTCGTGCTGCCCAATCCCTGGGACATCGGGAGCGCCCGTCTGCTGGCCGGGCTCGGCTTCCAGGCGCTGGCGACCACCAGTAGCGGGTTCGCCTGGTCGCTCGGCCGGGCCGACAACCGGGTCTCGCTGGACGAAGCGCTGGCCCATGGCCGCGCCATCGCCGACAGCGTGGCGCTGCCGGTCAACGCCGACTTCGAAGGCGGCTTCGCGGTGGAGCCCGCGGCGGTGGCGGCCAACGTGCTTCGGGCGACGGGCACCGGCGTGGCGGGGCTCTCGATCGAGGACTCGACCGGCGACCCGGCCGCACCGCTGTACGACTTCGCCCTCGCCGTCGAGCGGATCCGGGCGGCGCGCGCCGCCATCGACGTGAGCGGCACCGGCGTCGTGCTGACCGGACGGTCCGAGGGCTTCATTACCGGACGCCCCGACCTGGCCGAGACGATCCGGCGGCTGGTGGCCTACGCCGAGGCGGGGGCGGAGTGCCTCTATGCTCCGGGTCTCAGAACGCGGGCCGACATCGCCACGCTAGTGAGGGCGGTGGCCCCCCTCCCGGTCAACGTGCTGATCGGCGCCGAGGGCGCTTCGGTGGCCGAGCTGGCCGATCTCGGGGTCCGGCGGATCAGCGTCGGCGGCGCGCTGGCGCGGGCGGCCTGGGGCGGATTCCTCGAGGCCGCGCGGGAGATCGCCGAGCGGGGGACGTTCACCCGGCTGGTGTCGGCGGTGCCGTTCGGAGAAATCAACGGGTCGTTCGGGTGAGCAAGGGCCGGCTCGAGGCGTTCAGCGACGCCGTCATCGCCATCATCATCACCATCATGGTGCTGGAGCTGAAGGTGCCCCATGGTAATCAGCTGGCCGACCTCCGTCCCCTGCTGCCGGTGTTCCTCAGCTATCTGCTGAGCTACATCTACATCGGGATCTACTGGAACAACCATCATCACCTGTTCCAGGCCTGCCGCAGGGTCACGGGCGGGGTCCTGTGGGCCAATCTCCTGCTGCTGTTCTGGCTCTCGCTGATTCCCTTCTGCACGGGCTGGATGGGGGAGAATCACTTCGCGGCCGTCCCCACGGCGTTGTACGGCGTGGTCCTGCTGGCTGCCGCCTATGCCTACATCGTGCTCCAGGGCCGGATCGTCGCCGCGGACGGGCCGGACTCGCCGCTGGCCCGCGCGCTCGGGCGGGACCGCAAGGGCCAGGTCTCGCGGCTCTGCTACGGACTAGGCGTGGCCGGCGCGTTCTACCGGCCGTGGATCGGCTGGGCGCTGTACGTGACCGTGGCGCTTATCTGGTTCGTGCCCGACCGGCGGATCGAGCGCCAGCTGCGGCCCGAGCCCGAGCTCTAGGTCGTCTCCGAGCCCGGGTTCGTTCACGCTCCTGGCGCCATGACCGCACCGGTCCCGCCGTGGCGACGCGGGAGCGCGACGTGAGCGTCTCGGGACCGGCTGGCTGGCTCGGGATGCGCGGGTGCGGTCGTGCACATCCGGCGAGCCGCGCCCTCAGAAAGCCAGCCAGCCAAACGCGAACAGGGTGTTGTTGCCCGAGGCGCTCCGGCCGGACCCGTCGTAATCGGTCTTGCCGCCGTTGAAGTTCGAGAAGGCGGTGTACTGCAGGCCGAGCCGGGTATTCTCCCAGGGATTCAGGTCCACTTCCCCGACGAATCCGTTGGTCTTGGGGCTGCCGCTGGCGCTGCCCTCCACCGGGTCTGGGGCGTACAGGCCGGCATCGGTGCTGCCCCTGGTGTCGAAATACCCGCCGCTGACTCCGAGCCACTGCCGCGGGTAGTAGCTGGCATTGAACCGCAGCACCTTGAGCGTGTTCTTCACGTTGGCCGATCCGCCGGCGGCGGCGGTCGCGTCCAGCGTCTGCTTCTCGTGGATCCAGGTGCCCCTCACCACCACATTGCCGGTGCCCACCGCCGTCTCAAACTGGGCGTCGGCGCCCAGGTCGGTGTAGTTGTCGCGCGGTCCGCTCAGGACGTCGGGGAACACGCTGCCGTGCAGCCCGAAAGTCCCGATCATGAGGTAGCGGTGCTCCCATTCCTGCTGCAGGGCGACCCGCCAGTACGGGGCCACGCCGTGGATGGCGCCGGTGGCGGAGGAGGGCGCCGCCGCTCCCTGGAACGCCGAGCGATACAGCGACAGCTCGCCGTACACGTGGTTCGCCACCATGGTATAGCCGCCGATACCGAGGACGTTCTGCGCCAGGCCCTCGTCAATCAGGGTACCGGCTGCGCCGCCGGGAGCCGCATCCGAGCCGATGAACGGGAAGCCCCACACCGGGGTCGTGTTCCACAGGTCCTGGACCGACGGACTGTTGTTGAGCGTCACGCCGTAGGCCAGGTCGGCGCCACCAACCGTGGCCTTGTCGGCGAACCGGATGTCCACGTTGTCGATGCCGAACGCGCCGTCCGCCCCGGCGTAGGTGAACTGGGAGAACAGCCCGATCTTCGAGCTCACCCGGCCGGCCAGGAAACCGCTCAGCTCCTGGGGCATGGCGGCGGCCCCGTTCTGGGTGTCGGGCAGCGCGTCCTTGGTGTGGGTCACCCCGGCGGTGACCATCGCCGACAACAGGGACACCGGCGACAAGCTCAACTGGCCCCCGTTGGTGGAATCCTTCTCCCCCAAGACTGGCAGATTGGTAAGGGTGTAGCCGTTCAGCTTGAACTTGCGGCCGAAGGGTGTCAGGGTGAGGAACTGGTAGTGGCACGCGCTGCACGCCAGACCCGTCTGGCGGGCGTAGCTGGGCAGCGCGAGATGCGCGGCGGCGGCATACGCCACCACGCCGGCGCGCCCCGTCGTGTGCGCGGCAACGTAGGCTCGCGCCAGATCGTCGAGTCGGTCGGTCGCGGAGAGCGGGGAGGCGAGCGCGCAAAGCAGGAGTGCGGGAACCAGCCGATGCGTGATGGGCACTGGGGCCGCCCTAGGATGGAGGTATCCCATCCTTGGCGTCCGCGGTTGAAGGGAACGTGAAGATGTCCGGAAACTCCCTCTCGGGACATTCTGGCCGGACCGGCGCTCTTGTCGCGCTCCTCCCCCCGCGCGAGTATGGTGAGGTATCCGCCCCCTCTCTCGCCGAGGATCGCATGACACCAACGCTGCGACGCATGCTGCTAAGCGGAGCGTTGTGGCTCGGCACCCGTCAGGCGCACGCCCAGGTCGCCGACACCACCAGATCGCCCCAGCCCGACAGCAGCATGCTCACCCCGAGCTTGATCGAGGCCGGCCGCAAGGTCTTCCACGGGAAAGGCACCTGCTCCGGCTGTCATGGGGACAAGCTGCAGGGCGGACCCGTCGCGCCCGCTCTGACCGGCCCGACCTGGCGCCACATCAACGGAACCTATTCGGCCATCATTGACCGGGTGGACAACGGCCTGCCGGGCACCCTGATGGTGCCGCATCCCGGCGGCATCGAGGAGGCGCAGGTGTTTCTGGTGGCGTCCTACATCTACGCCGTGAGCCACGGGCTGACCAAGCCCTGACGCCCGGCAGGGGGAAACGATGAGCGTTTCGCGCGCCGCCGTCGCCGGCCTGGTCGGCACTGCCGCCATGACCGCGCTGCTGCTGATCGAGCCCTCGGTGGGGTTGCCCCGGATCGCCATGGGGCAAGTGCTGGGTACCTCGCTAGGCCTGACCACCGCGCGATTGTCGATCGGGCCGGCGCTTGGCTGGGTGCTGCACTTCATCATCGGGATGGGGTTGGCCGTGATCTACGCGGCGGTGCTCCAGGACCGCCTGCCCGGCCCCCCAGCCGTGCGCGGACTGCTGTACGGCTTCATGGTCTTCGTGGTGGCCCAACTGGTCTTTATGCCGCTGGTCGGCGGCGGCGTGTTCTCCCGCGGCGATCCGGAGCTTATCCTGGGCAGTCTGCTGGGGCACCTGCTGTACGGCGGCGTGATTGGGTGGGCTTACGGCGGTACCGCCGCGCCAGCCCTGACCGCGGCGCCCCTCCGGCCCTGAACCACGGGGGCGCGATGCCGGACCGCCCAGCCGCCCACCGCTCGACCGTTCAGATGTCGCCGTCCCTTGCGTGACTGGATCAAGCAGACGTTGGGCGGCACCCGAGGGCGGGGTCAGGCCCTCACGTGCCCGTCGGCTGGCCGGTTGCCCAGCTCGTCCGACCCGCGGCGCGGGGCCAGCCGAGGCTCGGCCCCGAGCCAGAAGAGCCCGTTGGCCATGATGCAGAACCCCGTGGCGGCGAACCACACCATCGCGACGCCGACGAACCCGGTGAACGCCAGCCACCACGGGCTATGCACCAGCGACAGGATCGACGCCAGCGAGATGTTGATGCCGACAGCCAGGTAGATCCGCCGCTCGAGATACCAGCGATCAGTCTGGATGAAATAGGGGTCGCCCGGTTTCCAGCCGGGCCGGCCGAGCATCGGCGTGAACCCGAGCCGGGCCAGCACGTTGCCAACCAGGCAGAAGCCGGTCAGCGCCACCAGGATCGAGGCCATACCGGTGGCGGCCACGCCAAGCACCCAGAGCGGGTGCACCAGGGCGGCAAGGAGGGTGGACCCAAGGAGCACACCGCCTGCGATGAGCCAGACGGTCCGCTCGATGTACCAGCGGTGGGTCGGGACGATGTACACGCCGGAGCGCTGGGGCATGGCAAGCTCCTCCACGGTGCGGGGGCGGGACGGTGGTGCATCGGGCGGCTGACGACCGCGGCGCCCGGAACGTTGCTCGATGCCGGCCAACCGGCCGGCTACTCGACCCAGTCGGCGATGAAAATGTCGGTCTCCCCTCGCTCCTTACCGTGGCGATTGGAGGCGAACACCAGCCGTCGGCCATCGGGGCTGAACATCGGGAAGCCGTCGAACTCGCCGCTGGTGGTGACCCGCTCGAGCCCGCGGCCATCCAGGTCCACCAGGTACAGATCGAAGTTCCGGCTCCTGGGATCGGGGTAGTTGGTCGCGAAGATCACCCGGTGCCCGTCAGGATGGAACGACGGAGCGAAGCTGGCCGCGCCGAGCCGGGTGACCTGGCGGGGATGACCGCCGTCCGAGTCGGCGGTCCACAGCTCGAGCTGGGTGGGCCGGACCAGCCGGCGGGCCAGCAGCCGGCGGTAGTCGGCCGAATCCGCCGAGTCGGCCGGATACATCGCCCGCCAGATCAGCCGGCGGCCGTCGGGCGAGAAGAAGGCGCCGCCGTCGTACCCCAGCCGGCGGGTCACCCGGCGGAGGTCGCTCCCGTCCACGTTCATGGTGTACAGCTCGAGGTCGCCGTCGCGGGTGCTGGTGAACACGATCCGCCGGCCATCGGGCGAGACGGTCGCTTCGGCGTCGTAGGCGTCGTTGCGGGTGAGGCGCTGGAGGTCCGATCCGTCGGGCCGAGCGGTGTAGATCTCGAGATTGTCGAGCGGCCAGACGTAGCCCTGCGAGTAGTCGGGCCGCGGGGGACAGGCCGGGCCGTCGGCGAAGGTCGAGCTGTAGAGGATCCGGCGCCCGCCGTCGTAGAAGTACCCGCAGGTGGTCCGGCCCCGGCCGTTGGAGACCCGGCGGAGATCCCCGCCGTCGGCTCCCATGACGTACTGCTGGTCGCAGCCGCTGGCCACATGCTTCTGCCGCTGGAAGATCAGCCGCCGGCCATCGGGCGAGAAATAGGCCTCGGCGTTGTTGCCGCCGAAGGTGAGCTGCCGGAGATGCCGGAGGTGCCGCTCGCCCGGCTCGGGCGCGAGCGTCGCGTCGGATCCGGCCCGGGCGCAGGCGCCGGCCATCAGGGCGCAGGCCATCAGGGTGCCCGCGATCAGAGCGCCGGCCGGCCAGGCCGCCGCGCCAAGGAAGCGACTGTGAGTCAGGCGAGCAGAGCGCACCAGGGACTCGGACCGGTGAGAGAGTCCCGGATAGTAGGTCCGGACGCGCCCTGAAGGGTAGGCCGGCGGGTCGATTCGGTAGTCCATTCCCGTCGCCCGCGCTCCCGATGGGTTATCCGCCCTGGCCAATTTGGCCTGCGCCGCAGTCGGCTGGAGCGCAAGCGAATGCGGGGGGCCGCGGCGACTTGCTCTCCGCCCCGGCCTCCGACACCTTCGACGAAACCGCGCGGGGTGGCAGCCTCGTCAGAGCACGGATGGGCCGGACAGAGCGCTAGTCAGGCTCACCCCTGAGTCGTCGCTCGGCGGCGACTCGAAGCTGCCACAGTCGCGCCCCCCTCACCCAAGCCGAGACCATGCGATTCTCCCAGCTCGCCCTGCTCCTGCTGGCCCTGGTGCCCGCCCGCGCCGCCGCCCAGTCACTGGCCCTGAGCGACTATACCTGCCGATTCGAGATGGTGCCGGTCCGCGATGGTATCCGGCTCAACACCAGTATCTGCCGGCCCAAGGCGCCCCGCGATAAGCTGCCGTTCCTGCTGACCCGGACCCCGTACGGCATCGCGGGCGATACGGTGGTCGGACCGGACTACCAGTTCCTCGCGGCCGACGGCTACATCTTCGTGTGGCAGGACATCCGGGGCAGGTTCGGGAGCGAGGGCGAGTTCCTGATGAACCGGCCGCTGCACGATCCGGCCGACTCGGCCGGGGTGGACGAGAGCACCGACACCTACGACACGGTCGAGTGGCTGCTGGCCCACGAGCCCGGCCACAACGGCCGGGCGGGCGCCCTGGGCGTGTCGTACCCCGGATTCCTGGCCACCATGGCGGGGATCCGTCACCATCCTGCCATGAAGGCGGTGTCGCCCCAGGCGCCGATGACCGACACCTGGATCGGGGACGACTTCTTCCACCAGGGCGCCTTCCGCCAGTCGTACGGCTTCGAGTATTCGGCGTCGCTCGAGCTGAGCAAGGACATGTCGGTGCCGCCGCCGATCGGGGCCTGGGACACCTACGACTGGTACCTCGAGCTAGGCTCGCTGGCGGGCGTGGACGCCCGGTACTTCCAGGGCCGGAACCGGACCTGGTCGGCCTTCGTCAATCATCCCACCTATGACGGGTTCTGGCAGGCCCGCGCGGTCCAGCGCCGGCTGGCCGCGCCCGAGGTGCCGATGCTCACCGTGGGAGGCTGGTGGGACCAGGAGGATCGCTGGGGACCGCTGGCGACGTTCGCCGCCGTCGAACGCGGCGACTCGGCGCACCAGAGCTCGCTGGTGATGGGACCGTGGAACCACGGCGGCTGGCGCCGGGCGGACGAACGCCGGATGGCCGTGGTGGACCCGGGGACTGCCGAGGCTTACCGGCGTGACGTCGAAGCGCCCTGGTTCGCCTACTGGCTCAAGGACCAGGGCTCGCTCCAAGTGCCCAACGCCTACTTGTACGACACCGGGGCCCGGACGTGGCGCTCGTTCGATGCCTGGCCGCCGACCGACGGCCAGCGCCGGAGCCTCTTTCTCCACGCCGGCGGCAAGCTGTCGTTCGATCGGCCCGCGGCCGGCGAGCGGCCGTACGACCAGTACGTCTCCGACCCGGCTCATCCGGTGCCGTACCGCGCCCGGCCGATCGAGCAGACCTACGATCCGCGGGGCTCGCACTGGCGGACCTGGGAGACCGAGGACCAGCGGTTCGTGGACGGCCGGCCGGACGTGGTCACCTGGGTCTCGGACAAGCTGAGCCAGGACATCACCATCGCCGGCGACGTGACCGCCCGGCTGGTCGCCTCGACCAGCGGTCGCGACGCCGACTGGGTGGTCAAGCTGATCGACGTCTTTCCCGACAGCGTGCCGGACGACTGGTCGAAGGGCGGCTACCAGCTGATGGTGGCGCACGAGATCATGCGCGGGCGGTATCGGACCGGGTTCTCCCGCCCGGCGCCGCTGGCGCCGGGGACGCCGCTCGACTTCACGGTCGATCTCCACCAGCAGGCGTACACCTTCAGGCAGGGGCACAAGCTGATGGTGCAGATCCAGAGCACCTGGTTCCCGCTCTACGACCGCAACCCCCAGACCTGGGTGCCCAACATCTTCAAGGCCAGGCCCACGGATTTCGTGGCCCAGACGCACCGGATCTGGCACACGCCGGCGCGCCCGTCGCGGATCGAGCTGACCACCCTGTCCCGCTAGGCCCCGGCCCGGTGACCGGCACCTGCGCGACGACCGCGCCGTCGCCTCCCGGCGCCGTCGTCCTCCTTTCCGTTCGGAGCTGACATGTCGTGCCTTCGCGCCCTGCCCGCTGCGCTCGTCCTCCTGGCCGGCCTGCCCGGCCCCTCGCCGGCGCAGGTCCCCGACTCTTCCCAGCTCACGCTCGACCGGATCTTCGCCACGCCCGAGTTCGAGCCCGAGCCGGTCGCCGGCGTGCGATGGCTCCCCGGCGCCGCGGCGTATACCAGGCTCGAGGCCGACAGCGGCAGTTCGGGCGCGCGGGCCCTGATCCGCTACGACGCGGCCAGCGGCAACCGCACGGTCTGGGTCCCGGCCGCGCGACTGGTGCCGCCCGGCGATTCCGTGCCGCTGGCGGTCGAGAGCTTCTCCCTCTCGCCCGACCGAAAGTGGCTGCTGCTGTTCACCGACTCGCGCCGGGTCTGGCGGCAGAATACCCGGGGCGACTTCTGGACCCTTGACCTGACCACCTGGCAGCTCCGCAAGCTCGGTGGCCCCGGCGCGCCGCCGTCGTCGCTCATGTTCGCCAAGTTCTCGCCCGACGGTGGGCGGGTGGCCTACGTCCGGCAGCACAACCTCTACGTCGAGAGCCTGGCGGATGGCCGGGTCACCCAGCTGACCCGCGACGGCTCCGACACCATCATCAACGGCACGTTCGACTGGGTGTACGAGGAAGAGCTCAATCTCCGGGACGGATTCCGCTGGAGCCCGGACGGACGGCGCATCGCCTTCTGGCAGCTCGACGCCTCCGGGGTGGGCGACTTCCAGCTGATCAACGACACCGACTCGCTCTACTCGTTCACCATTCCGGTCCAGTACCCCAAGGCCGGTACCGCCAACTCGGCGGCCCGGATCGGGGTGGTGAGCGCCGACGGCGGGGCGCCGACCTGGTTCGACGTTCCAGGCGCGCCGCGCGAGAACTACATCGCCCGGCTGGAATGGGCGGCCTCCTCGGACGAGGTGGTGCTCGAGCACCTCAACCGGGCCCAGAACACCCTCGAGGTGATGCTGGGCGATGCCCGGACCGGTCGCACCCGCACCGTGCTGACCGAGCGGGACAGCGCCTGGGTCGATGTGGTGGACGATCTGCGCTGGATCGACGGGGGCAAACGGTTCACCTGGATCAGCCAGCGGGACGGCTGGCGGCACCTCTACGTCGTCTCGCGCGACGGGACCAAGGTGCGGCTGGTGACCGCCGGCGCCTACGACCTCCACAACCCCGGCAGCGCCTTCGGCCAGGCCTTCGTGGTGGGGGTGGACTCGGCCGCGGGCTGGGTCTACTACACCGCCTCCCCCGACAATCCGACCCAGCTGTACCTCTACCGGACCCGGCTCGACGGCAAGGGCCGGCAGGAGCGGCTCACGCCCAGGGATCAGCCCGGCTACCACCAGTACCAGATCTCGCCCGACGGCCATTGGGCATTTCACAGCTATTCCCGACTGGGTGTGCCGCCGACGGTGGAGATAATCCGTCTCCCCTCGCATCAGCGGGTCCGGACGCTGGTGGCCAATCAACAGCTGCGGGACGCCGTCGGGCGCCTGCAGCGGGGCAGCACCGAGTTCGTCAAGGTCGACGCCGGCGACGGTCTCAAGCTGGACGGCTGGATCATGAAGCCACCGGGCTTCGATTCGACCCGGAAGTATCCCCTGCTCTACCTGGTGTACGGCGAGCCGGCCGGACAGACCGCGCTGGATCAGTGGGACGGCAACTATCCCTGGTATCTGATGCTGACCCAGCACGGCTACGTGGTCGCGACGGTGGACAACCGCGGGACCCCGTCACCTCGCGGTCGGGCGTTTCGCAAGGCGATCTACCAGAAGATCGGGCTGGTCAACTCGGCGGACCAGGCCGCCGCGGCGCGGACCATGCGCCGCTGGGCCTGGGTGGACTCCACCCGGATCGGCGTCTGGGGCTGGAGCGGAGGCGGGTCCACCACCCTCAACCTGATGTTCCGCTACCCCGAGCTGTACCAGACCGGCATGGCGGTGGCGCCGGTGCCCGACGAGCGGCTGTACGACACCATCTATCAGGAGCGGTACATGGGGCTGCCGCAGGAGAACGCGGCGGCCTATCACGACGGCTCGCCCCTCTTCTTCGCCGACCGCCTTCGCGGCAACCTCCTGCTGGTGCACGGCTCGGGCGACGACAACGTCCACTTCCAGGGCAGCGAGCGGCTGATCAACGCGCTGGTGGCGGCCGACCGGCCGTTCACCCTGATGGTCTACCCCAACCGCTCTCACTGCATCTGCGAGGGCGAAGGCACCAGGCTCCATCTCTATTCCCTGCTCACCCGGTACCTCGAGGAGCACCTTCCGGCCGGCGCCCGCTAGGCATCGGCGTCATGCCTCGAGCGCTCACCCTGCTGGCGATTGCCGGCAGCCTCCGGTCCACCTCGTCCAACCGGACGCTGCTCGAGGCGGCCGCCGCGCTGGCGCCGCCCGACGTCACCGTGTGGCTGTCGGACCATCTCTCCCGCCTGCCGCACTTCAATCCCGATCTGGACCTCGACCCATGGCCCGCCGCGGTCGCCTCCTGGCGGCGGGATGTGGCCGGCGCGGACGGGCTGCTGCTGTCCGTGCCAGAGTACGCGCACGGGCTGCCCGGAAGCTTCAAGAACGGGCTCGACTGGCTGGTGAGCGACCCGGCCGTCCTGCACAAACCCATTGCCGTGTGGAACGCATCGGGCCGGGGCGAGCATGCCCGTGCCTCGCTGCTCGAGATCCTGCGGACCATGTCCACCACCGTCGTGGCCGAGGCCGGCGTCACCTTGCCGCTGCTCGACGGGCCGTTCGAGCTGGCCACGCTCACCGGTACCCCGGCGCTCCGGGCCAGCTTGAGCCGGGCGCTGGAGCACTTCGTCAAAGCCATCCGTCAACCAGCCACAGAGTGACTCCGGGGTCCTGGCACGGCACCCCTTACTCCCGGATCACGTCCACCCGCAGCGACTGGTCGGCGTCTTCCCCCAGCACGACGGTGATCAGCTCGTCGGCCGCGGCCTCGATGTCGTCCGACTGGAGCACCACCCGGGTGGTGCCGGCGTCGGTGAACTTCACGACATAGTGGCCCGGGCGCCGGATCAGGTCCGCCGTGAGGATCAGGCCGCCGTAGACGAACGGCTGGAGCGTCGGCAGCGTGTCGAGCGGCATGCCCGCCGGGAGGAGATAGGGGTCGAGGGCCGGCGCGTGCGGCGCGGCGTGCATGAGCCGGAACCGTACGACATCACCGAGGCCGGGGTTCGGCGTGGAAGATCCACTGTCCACCGGGATCGGCGGCGGCGGCAGCGACGGCGGAGCGCTGCCGCCGGTGTCAACCGACATCGTCGCCGTGAGCGCGGCCCGCGGACCCGCCACCAGCAGGGTATACGACTTGCCCGCGTCGAGGGTCACCGGCAGGCGGACTAGCGCAGCCGATGCCCCGCTGGCATGGACCTCGGCGGTGGCGCTGCCGGACTCGATCGCCACCGGCTCCGACGCGGCTGTGCGGCCGACCCCCTGTGCCACCGTCCTTCCATTCACCAGCAGGTCCAGCGTCCCGGCGTCGGGCGAGGCGCTGGCGAGGCGCAGCCTGGCGGGATCGCCGGTGCGCGGTCCGACCGTCTCGGGCGCGCATCCCAGCACCACGAGGGCGGCCAGGCCGGCCGCGAGTGTTGCGAATCGCATCAATGAGCCTCCTGCAACAGGATGAAACGTGTCATGGCTTCCGGCCTCGGCGAGGCAGCATCAGTGAGACCGCCCGCTTGGCGCGGCCGTCACATCGGGCCCGCGGCCGCCGGACGGTGACGCGTGGCGCTCGCGGCGAGTCTCTTGGAGGTGAGTGCCTCGGATGCCGAGCTCGTCCAGCGCGTGCGCCTGGGCGATCTGGACGCGTATGGTCTGCTGATGACCCGTTACCGGCTTCGCTTCGGCCGGTACGCCTTCCACCTGCTCGGCAACGAGAGCGATGCGGAGGAGGCACTGCAGGACGCCTTCACCAGGGCGTATCGTTCGCTCGCCCGGTGCCGTGAGCCCGAGCGATTCGCCGCGTGGCTGTTCCGCATCCTGGTCAACTGCTGCCGCACCACCGGGAGCCGGCGGGGGCGGGAGAATGCCCGCCGGGCGCCGATCGAGGCGGCCGGGGCCGTCGGCGTGGCCCATCCGGCCGAGCGGGCCATGTACCGTGAGGAGATCGGCCGGGCGCTGGCCGGGCTTCCCGCGGAGCAGCGCGAAGCGTTCCTGCTCAAGTACGTCGAGGAGTTGAGCTACGAGGAAATGGTCGGGCTGACGGGCGTGGGCGAGTCCGCGCTCAAGATGCGGGTGATGCGGGCGTGTGCCCGCCTGCGGGAGCTCCTGGGTGACCATGCGGATTGACGAATTTCCCGACGCGGACGCCGACGAGTTCGGCCGCCGGCTGGGCTCCGAGTTGCAGGCGCCGGTCCCGCTGTCGGATCGGGTCGAGCAGAGGGTGCTGGCCAGCCTGCGGCAGCCGGGGCCCGCCGGCCGGACGGAGCGCCGACCGCGCCACCGGCAGATCCTGGCCGGGGCAGCCCTGGCCGCCGGGGTGGCGCTGGTGTTCGGTCTGGGCGTCCTGACCGGGCGACGCACCGCGCCGGGCGCCCCCGCCGAGCCGGCATTGGCTGCCTCTCAGCCGGATGTCCGAGTGGTGGAGTTCGCCCTCCGGATCGCGGCCGATTCCGCCGTCACCCTGGTGGGTGACTTCAACGACTGGGATCCTCGGGCCACCCCGCTCCGCCCTGCCTCCGACGGGCTGTGGACGGTGACCTTACCGCTCCGACCCGGACGGTATCGCTACACTTTCATCGTCGATGGCACCCGGTGGCGTCGGGATCCGGCGGCCCCACGGGCGCTGGAGGACGACTTCGGCACTCCCACCTCGGTCATTACCGTGGCCTCCCGATGAGGACGCCGCTCGCCGCCGCCCTGGTCGTTCTGCTGCTGACCACCTCCTCGGCCGCCGCCCAGGACAGCCGGCTTGCCGGCCGGCTGGACTCGACCACCCGCGCCGGAGTCGCGACCCTGCTCGACCGCGCCCGGGCCAATCGCCTTCCGGCGGAGCCATTGGTCCAGAAGGCGCTGGAGGGCGCCAGCAAGGGCGCCCCGGGCCCCCGGATCGTCAGCGCCGTCGAGGCGGTGCTGGCCGACCTCCAGCGGGCGCAGGCCACCCTCGGCCCGGGAGCCGCGCCTGGCGACCTCGTCGCCGCGTCGGCGGCCCTCCGGGCCGGCGCCACTCCATCCATGCTGGCCGAGATCCGCCGGGCGCAGCCTCGAGGAGGGATCGCGGTGCCGCTGGGGGTGTTCACCGACCTCGTGGCCGGGGGGCTCAGCGTGAGCGCCGCCTGGCGTTCGGTCGCCGATCTCGCCCGCGACGGCGGCGACGAGCAGCAGTTCCTCGACCTGCGCGACCGCCTGCGGCCGCCCGCACCGCCGGGGCCGCCGTGAGGCGCGCCCCGCAGCGGGTGCACCGATGGACGGCCGGAGCCCTGGCGGCTACGGCGCTGTTCCTGGCCCGTCCCGGGCCTGCGGGGGCCGTGCAGCTGAGCGGTGTACTCGATCTCGGCGCGGGATCCGCGACCTGGGACCGGAGTGGCTCGGGCATCTCGCTCACCCGCGGGGCGCTCGATGCCGCCTACCGCGCGCCCGCCATCCTGGGGCTCTCGCCGGAGATTACCGGCGGGTTCGGCGCCAGCACCGATCCGGCGGCCCGCACCGCGCTGCGCTGGGATCTCGGCGGGCGGCTCAGCACGCTCGGCCCGGAGACCGGGGGATGGCTCGCCGCGGCCATCGGCCGGGCGGGCGTGGGGGCGCCCAGCGTCGGCGTGTCGCGGCTCGAGAGCGGGCTCCGGCACACCTTCGGTCCGGCGGGCCTCCAGCTCTGGGTATCGCGCACCGCGGTCGGTGCCCGGACCCTACCCGGCGGGGTGAGTGATACCCTGTCCGGGACTGACACGCTAGCCGGTCGCAGGCTGGCGGACTATACCGACCTCGGCTCGCGCGCGACTATCGGGGTGGGGGGGATCGAGGTGGCGATGCTGGTGGTTCGCCGGCTGGGCACCGCGGGCCTCCGCCGGGTGGCCTGGGAGACCAGCGCCGTCTGGTGGCTGGCGCCGGGGGTCGGGTTGGCGGGGGCGGCGGGCCACTCGCTGCCGCAGTTCGGGCTGGCCGTCCCGGGCGCGCGGTACGGCACGCTCGGGCTCCGCCTGGCCCTCGGAGCCGAGCCGCGTCGCAGGAATCGCGAGCCCCCGGCTCCCGTGGCGGGCGTCGCCCCTGCCGTGGCGCGTCTCATCGTGACGCCGGACCACCGGCTGACGATCATCGGCCCCCCGGCCGCCCGAGCAGAGGTGCGGGGCGATTTCACGGACTGGACGCCGAGGCCGCTCGTGGCCCTGGGGGCAGGCCGGTGGCAGCTGCCCGGCGCCGTCGCACCTGGCGTTCATCATCTCGATGTCCGATTCGACGACGGCCCGTGGCTGGTTCCCGGGGGGACCGTCTCGACCGACGACGGCTTCGGCGGGCGAGTGGGGATGGTGGTCGTGCCCTGAGCGGCGTCGCGCCGATGGAGACCTGAGTTGCCGACGTGACGAGGGGGGAGGACGGTGTGGCCGTCCTCCCCCCTCATCTTGCCTTCCGGATCCGATCCCGCGACTCCCACACGGCCGTCCGCTTGCCTTCCGGATCCGCTCCCGCCGACTACCGCATGGCGGTCCGCTCGGACGACAGGTCCCGTACGGTGCTGGCGACGGCGGCGACCTTGGCGCCGTCCCGGGCCCCCTGCACCTCCCGCTCGAGCTGGGCGGCCAGGGTCGCCAGGGTCTGCCGGGCGCCCGCCCCGGGGCTCCGCTCG
>DATAOR010000196.1:0-2494 GCA_036265635.1 Gemmatimonadales bacterium | reverse complement strand
GTTGAGCATGTCGTAGGCGAAGTCGCGGGCCATGGTCTCGTGGGCCCGGCTGGCGGTGGCGTGGTTGCCCAGCAACGGTACCAGCGCCAAGGCCAGCACCGGGCTCGCGGCGGCCCAGCGCCCTGCCGCCGTCCCGCGGTCACGCAGGCCGTCCACGATGCTCTGCATCAGGGCCCCGAGCCCGCAGGCGATGAAGGCACCGTAGACCGCGAACGAGCCAACGAAGAAGTAGTCCCGCTCGCGGACCTCGCGGGGCAAATTGGCCTGGTCGGGATACTGCGAGTAGCCGTACTTGAAGTTCATGTAGAACACCAGCCCGACCGAGAGCGTGCCCAGCAGGGCCACGCCGGCCACACCGGCGCGCCGATCCGATTTCCACAGGGCGGCCAGCCCGCTCAGGCCGAGCACTGCGAAGATGGCCGTGGCCACGCCCGACCACCGCCCCCAGTCGCGGGCGAACTGCCAGGTGAAGTACTGCCAGAGGTTGCCCAGCTGGGAGAAGAACCCGGCTTGCCGTTCGGTCAGCGGCGGCTTGCCGTACTGGACCCGGTTGAGCACATCCTTCAGCGCCTGGCTGAAGAACCCGATCGGCTCGCCCTCGTTGATCGGCGGGTACTGCGCCGCCCGCATCGGCAGCCAAAGGTAGTTGAGCGAGATTCCCACGATCGCCGCCAGCACGATCCCGATCAGCACCGGGGGCCGGGTCAGCACCCGCCAGTCGGTCCACAGGACGTAGACCACCAGCGCGGGCACGGCCAGCACGCCCATCAGGTGGTTGGTCGAGGTGAGGGCCAGCAGGTAGGCGATCAGCACCAGCCACCGGTCGCGATGCGGGCCGGGGTCGTCGTCACCCCAGCGGACCACCAGCCACATGACCAGGGCGATCGACAGCAGCGAGACGGTGTACACCTTCTCGTTGACCGTGCTCTGGTTCCACACCGTCCACGAGGTGGCGCCCACCAGCACGCCCCCGAAGGCGGCGGCGTAGCGGGCCCACCGCTGGCGGACGATGCCCCGGAGCCAGCGGTCGGCCACCAGGAACCAGAGGCCGGCCGCGGCCGCGCTGGTGACGGCCGCGAACAGGTTGATCCGCATGGCATAGGACGCCGCCAGCGGCAGCAGGCCGAAGGTGTGGGCCAGGATCACGAACAGCGGATTGCCCGGCGGGTGCGGGATCCCGAGCACCTTGGCGGCGGCGATGTATTCCGACGTGTCCCAGAAGGCCGTGGTCGGCGCCAGGGTGAAGAGGTAGATCACCAGGACGACGGCGAACGTGGCCAGCGCCCAGAGGTAGGGCGGGCGCTCCTGCTCGGTGGCGGTCATAGATCCGGGGTTAGTGGCGGAACTGGCGGCGGCCGGTCATCACCATGGCGAGCCCATGGCGATTGGCGGCCGCGATGACCTCGGCGTCGCGGACCGATCCGCCGGGCTGGATGACGGCGGCGACGCCGGCAGCCGCGGCCTGCTCGATCCCGTCGGCGAAGGGGAAATAGGCGTCCGAGGCGAGGACGCTGCCGGCGGGATCGTGGCCGGCCTGACGGGCCTTGTGCACGGCCAGGAAGGCGCTGTCCACCCGGCTCATCTGCCCGGCCCCGATCCCGATGGCGGCCTCGTCGCGGGCCAGCAGGATGGCGTTGGACTTGACCGAGGCGACCGCGGCCCAGGCGAACCGGAGGTCGTTCCACTCCTGCTCGGACGGCGGCCGCTCGGTGGCGACCGACCAGTCCTGATCCGACAGGTCGACCACGAATTGGTCCTGCACCAGGAAGCCGCCGCGGAGCCGCTTGAAGTCGAGCGTGCCCGCGCCCCGGCTGACGGGCAGCTCGACTACCCGAAGGTTCTTCTTGGCGGCGAAGACGGTGATCGCCTCGTCGTGGAACGACGGGGCCACCACCACCTCCACGAACAGGTCGCTCATGGCGCGCGCCGTGGCCTGGTCCACCACCGTATTGAAGGCCACTACCGAGCCGAAGGCCGAGGTCGGGTCGGTGGCCCGGGCCTTCCGGAACGCCTCCACGGCCGAGCCGGCCAGGGCGAGGCCGCAGGGGGTGGTGTGCTTGATCACGCTGCAGGCGGGCCGGGTGGTCCAGGCGGCCACGGCCGACATCGCGGCGTCGAGATCGAGCAGGTTGTTGAACGAGAGCTCCTTGCCCTGGCGCTGCGTCAGGTCACGCATGCCGCGGGGCTCCTCGGTCACATAGAGGGCCGCCCGCTGAATCGGGTTCTCGCCATAGCGCAGCGTCTGGGCCCGCTCCATCGCGATGCTGAGCCGCCGGGGCAATCCCTCCTCCTGGGGCGTCAGGTAGCCCGCGATGGCGGCATCGTAGTCGGCGGTGTGGGCGAACACCTTGGCGGCGAACTCGCGGCGGATGGCCGGCGTCAGCCCGCCGTTCCGGAGCAGGTCGAGCACCTTGGCGTAATCGGTCGGATCCACCACCGGGAGGACGTACTCGTGATTCTTGGCGGCGGAGCGGAGCATCGAGGGGCCGCCGAT
>DATAOR010000195.1:0-9126 GCA_036265635.1 Gemmatimonadales bacterium | reverse complement strand
CTCCGCCCAGCAGTCGATCCGGGAGGCGGCCGCGACGGTCCGGAGCCGGTATCCCCGGGTTCATGTGCTGATCAACAACGCCGGCGTGATCCCGCGGCAACGGCTGGTGACGGTGGACGGCCTCGAGATGCAGTTCGCCGTCAACCACCTCGCCTATTTCCTGCTGACTGGCCTGCTCCACGAGCCCCTCGTCGCTGGGGCGCCGTCCCGGGTCATCAACGTTTCGTCCGGGGCGCACCAAGGCGGCACCATCGATTTCAGCGACCTGCAGAGCGCGCGGCGCTACGATTCCGTCCGGGTGTACGGCCGGACCAAGCTGGCCAACGTGCTGTTCACCTACCAGCTGGCCCGCCGGCTCGGGAGCGCGGGCGTCACGGCCAACTGCCTCCATCCCGGGGTCATCGCCACCCGCCTCCTGGCCGATTACATGAACGTGCCCCTGGTCGATGGGGCAATCGCCACCACGCTCGGAGCCGACCCGGCGGTAGGGGCGGATACGATCGTCTACCTGGCGGCCTCGACCGAAGTGGAGGGGGTGACCGGCCGGTACTTCGTCGGGCGGCACGAGACCCGATCCTCCGCCGCGTCCTACGACGAGGCCGTTCAGCAGCGACTGTGGGAGGAGAGCGAGCGGCTCACCGGCTTGAGCGTCGCCGCCCCACCTTGACCGCCCGCGCCCGAGCGGGCAATCTCCGGCATGCCCATCTATAACTATCGCTGTTCCGCCTGTGGCTCCGAGTTCGAGCGGCTGGTCCGCTCGGACACGACCGTGTCCTGCCCCGGCTGCAACGGCCGGCGGCTGGAGCGGCTGATGTCGCTGACCGCCCGGCCGGCCGGCGGTGGCGCCCCCGCCGACTACAGCCGCCTTGGCCCGCCGGCCGGTGGCGGCTGTTGCGGCGGCGGATGTCACTCGCACAACCACTGAGCCCCCGGCTCGCACGCCTCCGCGACCGGCTGGCCGACCACCGCCCGGTCACCGACGATGGCGACGACGGACTCCGCTGGGCTGCGGTGGCCGTCGTGCTTGCTCCGGACCCTGAAGCGATGCTCGTCATCCGCCGGGCCGAGCGGGCGGGTGATCCCTGGTCGGGTCACATGGCGCTGCCTGGGGGGCGGCAGGAGGCAGGGGACCATGACCTGGTGGCCACCGCGATCCGGGAAGCCCGTGAGGAAGTCGGCATCGAGCTGACCCGAGCCGACCTGGCCGGCGTCCTGGACGACGTGGTCCCCCGAACACCCCGGCTCCCTCCCATCGCCGTTCGACCGTACGTCTTCCTGCTCGCGGCCCGCCCGATGCTGACCCCCAACCCCGAAGTGGCCGCAGCCCGGTGGGTCGAGCTGGATCATCTGCTCCATCCCAACACCTATCACGAGGCGCAGCTGGACGTTGGAGGCGAGCGGCGGGGCTTCCCCGCGTACCGGCTCGACGACGCCATCGTCTGGGGCCTGACCGAGCGGGTCGTAAGCGGGCTGCTGGAGCTGCTCCGTCCCTAGCCCGACCCTTCAGGCCGTTTGACATTCCGGAGTGAGTGCGAGGCGTCAAGTACATACCTCCCTTGACATTCGTCGGCGCTCACCATAGCATTAGGCCGGCCTAAATCAGAGATTCGCATGAACGCAACCGCCGACCCGCTCACCCGCTCGGTCGAGGATTATCTCAAGGCGATCTACCGGCTCAGCCCGGAAGGCCGTTTTGCCTCCACCCGCGACATCGCCCACCTGCTGGAGCTGTCGGCGCCGTCCGTCAGCGGCATGGTCAAGCGTCTCTCGGAGCTTGGTCTGCTCGAGCACATCCCCTACAAGGGTGTCCAGCTGACCGAGCCGGGGCGGCTGGCGGCGTTGCGGATGGTGCGTCGTCATCGGCTGATCGAGGCCTATCTGGTCCGGTTCCTCGGCTACGGCTGGGACACGGTACATCCCGAGGCCGAGCGCCTCGAGCACGCGGTCTCGGACACGCTGGTCGAGCGCATGGCCGCCGCGCTCGGCCACCCGGTGGCGGATCCGCATGGCGATCCGATCCCCGCCGCGGATGGCTCGTTGCCCGAGCTGGCCTGCTCTCCCCTGGCCGACGTGCCGGTGGGTGAGACGGTCGAGATCCGCCGGGTCGACGAGAGTGAGCCCGAGCGGCTCCGCTACCTCGCGGCCCTCGGCCTGGTGCCGGGCGTCGTGGTGACCCTGCTCGACCGCCACCCGTTCGGCGGGCCCGTCACCGTGGAAGCTGCCGGCGATCGGCACATCATCGGCGCCGAGCTGGCCCAGGTCGTTCTGGTGGGCGAGCGGGAGACGCAATGAGCGCCGCCTCGACCACCCCGCTGGAGGAGCTCGCCGGCTGGCGCTATCCCCGCACCCGGCCGAGCCTGCCTGAATCGCACCACACAGTCGCGGTGCCCCGCGGGGTGTCGTTCTGGCGCAAGGCGATGGCCTTCGCCGGGCCCGGCTACATGGTGGCGGTGGGCTACATGGATCCGGGCAACTGGGCCACCGATCTCGCCGGCGGCGCCCGGTTCGGCTACACCCTGCTGAGTGTGATCCTGATCTCCAACCTGATGGCGATTCTGCTCCAGTCGCTGGCGCTCAAGCTCGGCATCGTCACCGGCCGCGACCTGGCCCAGGCCTGCCGTGACCACTACTCGCGGCCGGTCAGCTTCGCCCTGTGGGTCCTCTGCGAGATCGCCATCGCCGCCTGCGATCTGGCCGAGGTCATCGGCTCGGCCATCGCGCTGAACCTGCTGTTCGGCATTCCGCTGATCTGGGGTGTCTGCCTCACGGCGCTCGACGTGCTCCTGATCCTGCTGTTGCAGCACCAGGGCTTCCGCTACCTGGAGGCGTTCGTCATCGCCCTGGTGGCCACCATCGGGCTCTGCTTCGCGATCGAGCTGGTCATGGCCCGACCCGCCATGGCCGAGGTGCTCGCTGGACTGGTGCCGCGGAGTGAAATCGTCAGTAACCCCGCCATGCTCTACATCGCCATCGGCATCCTGGGGGCGACGGTGATGCCGCACAATCTCTACCTCCACTCCTCCATTGTGCAGACGCGGAAGGTGGCGCCCGAACCGGAGGCCCGGCGTGAGGCGATCCGCTTCGCCACCCTCGACTCGACCGTGGCCCTGCTGTTCGCCTTCTTCATCAACGCCGCCATCCTGATCCTGGCCGCTGCCACGTTCCATCCCAGCGGCCACCGGGAAGTGGCCGAGATCGGCGACGCCTACCGGCTGCTGACGCCGCTGCTGGGTACCACCCTGGCCAGCACCCTGTTCGCGGTGGCGCTGCTGGCCTCCGGCCAGAACTCGACCATCACCGGCACCCTGGCGGGGCAGATCGTGATGGAGGGCTTTCTCAACATCCGGCTGCCGGCCTGGCTCCGGCGGCTGATCACCCGGCTGATCGCCATCGTGCCCGCGGTCATCGTGACGGCGCTCTACGGCGAGCATGGCGCCGGCTCGCTGCTGATTCTCAGCCAGGTCATCCTGAGCCTGCAGCTCTCGTTCGCCGTGGTGCCGCTGGTCCACTTCACCAGCCAGCGGCGGAAGATGGGTGAGTTCGTCAACTCGCGGCTGGTCGCCGGCGCGGCCTGGGTGGTGGCGGCGGCCATCATCGGACTCAACGCCTGGCTTCTGATCGGGACGTTCCGCGACTGGCTGGCCTGATGGCCGGCCGGTCCGGGGGATTCCGGTGGCCGCCGCTCACACCGTCTGTGACTCTCGCCGCCCTCGCCGCCTTCGCCGCGCTGGCTCGGCCACTGGCTGCCCAGGATGGCCCGCCCGCCCCCATCGCCGACAACAGTTTCCTCATCGAAGAGGCCTACAACCAGGAATCGGGCGTCGTCCAGCACATCAGCACCTTCAGTCGGCCGGACGGAGGAGGCGGCTGGGCGTATTCCTTCACTCAGGAGTGGCCGTTCCGCGGCAGCACCCACCAGCTCAGCTACGGTGTCCCGGTTCTCCACGCCGCCGGCGAAGGCACCGGCCTTGGGGATCTCGCCCTCAACTACCGCTATCAGCTGGTCGCCCAGGGGGAGGACGGTATTTACTTCGCTCCGCGGCTCTCTGTCCTCCTGCCGGTGGGTGATGAGCGGCGCGGCCGCGGGGCCGGCGGCGTCGGTCTGCAGACCAACCTCCCGCTCAGCCTGCGGCCTCGTCCCTGGCTTGCGCTCCACGCCAACGCCGGTCTGACCTGGACCCCCCGGGCCCGGAACGCCGCCGGGGACGCGGCACGGACGATCGGGACCAACCTTGGCGCCAGCGCAATCTGGTTGGCCCGGTCCCGATTCAACCTGCTGCTCGAGCTGCTCTGGCAGAGCGCCGAGCAGGTCGTCGGGCCCGGGCGTACTGAGCGGCAGGACGCCTTCTTCATCAACCCGGGAGTTCGCTGGGCCTACGACTTCGCCTCGGGGCTCCAGATCGTGCCGGGCGTCGCCTACACCGTGAGCCTGACCGACGAGGGTGGCCCGGACGGCTTGTTTCTCTACCTCAGCTTCGAGCATCCGTTCCGGCATTAGCTTTGGCTGATGGTCCGCGAGCCGGCGCCGGCACGCTGCGGTGAACTCCTGAGAGCCTCGCGGGTACCACGCCCGTGCCCCGTCGCGCGCTGCTCCCGTCGATCCGCTCCGGATGCCCCGTCGCCCAACCGTTTGATGCCTGCCACCCCTGATGCGTCTGCCCGGTCCCGGGCGGCTAAGGGTGGCGCCTGGGCTGCCGTGCCGGCCGGATTGCTCGCGGCCTGGCTGGCTGCCGCAGGGCCGCCCCCGGCAAGAGCCCAGATGCAGCCGGGGCCTTCGCCGGACGCCGCGGCCCAGATGCAGCCGGGGCCTTCCCCGCGCGCCGCAGGGCAGATGCGGCCGGGGCATTCCCCGGGCGCCGCAGGCCAGATGCAGCCGGGGCCTTTGGCGGGCTTCGCAGGGCAGATGCAGCCGGAGCATCCCTCCGGCGTCGCGGACGGAGCACCGGACTCGACCGGTGCCGGCGCTTCGATTCCCGGGGTGGCGGTAGAACGCCGGCTCGCTCGCGAGCTGTCGCTCCGGGTGGGCGACTCCGTCCGCCTCGGCCCAAGCCCCGATTCGATGCGAGTGGTGGCCACAGTGGCCGCCATCTATGAGCCCCGGGGCGACCCTGCCGAGGTGACCCGGGATGAGCGCCACGTCCGGCTCCATCTGCCCGACCTCGCCGCGCTGCTGGGTGCGCCCGACCGGGTCGACCGGTTCGGGGTGGGCCTGGTTCCGGGTACGCCGGTCGACTCCGCCGTCGCCGCCCTGGAACGCAATGCTTTCGGCTATCAGGCGTTCGCCTCCGCCACCATCGCCAGCGAATCGTCCCAGACCTTTCTGGTGGTCAGCCGCTTCCACCGGGCCATCGCCGTGATCACGATCGTCGCCAGCGCCGTCTTTCTTCTCTGCATCATGCTGCTCAAGGTCGAGGAGCGCCGGATGGATGCCGCGGTCATGCGCTTTGTCGGCGTCCGGCGGCGGACCATCTTCGGCGCCCTGCTGCTCGAAGCGGCGCTGGTGGCCGTGGTGGGCTCGGGGCTGGGGACGCTCCTCGCGCTAGGCGCCGGGGTGGCGACCAACGCCTATTACCAGAGGTTCTTCGATACGACGCTCACCTTCTCGCTCATCACCCCCGCCATCGTGCTCTTCAGCGTGGCCCTTTCGCTCGCGCTCGGGCTGGCGGCCGGCGCCTTGGCTGCCTGGCGGCTGGTCAGGACCCGGCCGGTAGTCCTGTGGGGCCGGGGATGAACGGCCTTGCCTGGGGGCTGCGGAGCCTGGGCCGTCAGCCGCTCCGCACCGCCCTTTCGCTGGCCGGCGTAGCGGTGGCGGCTGCCATGCTGCTCGACATGGTCATGCTCAGCGGGGGCATCGATCAGTCGTTCACTGAGCTGCTCCTGGCCCGGGGCTTTCAGGTCAGGATCACTCCCAAAGGCACGCTCCCGTTCGATACCGAGGCGACCATGTCCGGCGTGGGCCGGATCGTCGCCGCGCTCCGGCGTCGGCCGGACGTCGAGGCGGCGGGCGCGGTGCTTGGCACTTCGGTCTACGGCCAGGGTACCGACTCGCTGGTCACCTTGTTCGGGTACGGCCTCCAACCCGACGCCCAGTCGCTCTATCAGCTCACCGCGGGCCGCGATCTCACCCCGGCTGACACCACGGGCATCCTGCTCAGCCAGCCGGCGGCGGCCCGGCTCGGCGCCGGCCCTGGCGACACCGTCACCCTGGTCGGCCGGCTCGACCCGCAGGTGGTGACCGCCAGCGCCGGCCGGCGTCTGGTGGTCCGAGGCATGGTCCGGTGGCTCTACGACTACCGGGGGCAGCCGTCGGTCGGCACCATCCTGCCGGTCATGCAGCAGCTGTCCCGCCAGCCGGCTGAGGACCGGGCCTCGCTGATCCTGGTGAAGGCCCGCCGCGACGACGCGGTGCCCCGGCTGGCCGCCGAGGTGCGCCGGCGGTTCCCCCAGCTGGAGGTGAACAGCGTGGCCCAGCTGGTGGCGCGCTTCCGCGAGCGGCTGGTCTACTTTCGGCAGCTGTCCTACATCCTTGGCAGCATGAGCCTGATCGTGGCCGTGCTCCTCATCGCCACCCTGCTCACGATCACGGTCAACGAGCGGCTGGGCGAGATCGCCACGCTCCGCGCCATCGGCGTCAGCCGGGCGACGGTCGTCACCCAGGTGCTCGCCGAAGGCACCGCGCTCACCGTGGCCGGCAGTGCACTCGGGATTCTGCTCGGCCTGGCCACCGCCCGGTATCTCAACGCCATCCTGGCCGGCTTTCCGGGGTTGCCGGCGGCGTTCTCCTTCTTCGTGCCCCGGGCGGACACGCTCAGCCTGGCCGCCGTCGTGCTGGTGGTGACCGGCTCACTCGCGGGCCTCTACCCTGCCTGGCTGGCGTCGCGGGCGCCCATTGCCACGACCCTGCGGTCGGAGGCCACCTGAGCCCGCCACTGGTGGCGCACGAACTCCGCAAGGACTATCCCATGAACGGGGAAACCGTCCACGCACTCCGCGGGGTCTCGCTTCGGGTGGACCCGGGTGAGTACATGGCCATCGTCGGTCCGTCGGGCAGCGGGAAGTCCACCCTGCTGCAGCTCCTGGGCGGCATCGACATCCCGTCTTCCGGAACGGTGGAGATCCTGGGCACCCGGCTCGACCGCCTGAGCGACCGTGAGCTCACCCGCCTGAGGCTCACCCGGCTGGGCTTCATCTTCCAGCGATTCCATCTGCTGCCGGTGCTCACCGCCCGGGAAAACGTCGAGCTGCCCATGAGCGAGGCCGGCGTCCGCGGCCCCGAGCGGCGGGAACGGGCCCGTCGGCTGCTGGAGTACGTCGGCCTGGGCCACCGGGCCGAGCATCGCGCCACCCAACTCTCCGGCGGCGAGATGCAGCGGGTGGCCATTGCCCGGGCGCTGGCCAACCGCCCCGCGGTCGTGCTGGCCGACGAGCCCACCGGCGAGCTCGACGCCGCCACCGGTCAGGAGATCCTGGCCCTCTTCCGGCGCCTCAATGCGGATGGCACCACCCTGGTGGTGGTGACCCACGACGACCGCCTCGCGGCCGAGGCCGGCCGGGTCATCCACATGCTCGACGGCGTCGTGCGGGACTGATGCTGCTCCTGCTCGCCTTCCGTCACCTCTGGGTCCGCAAGCTCCGGGCGCTCTTCCTCCTGTCGGGCTTCGCCCTGGGTGTGGGGGTGATGGTCGTCCTGCTGTCGGTCGGCGAGGCGATGCTGGACCAGAGTCGGGACGTCTCGCTCGTCGGCGGGGGCGAGGTGACCGTGCTGCCTTTCGGCATCGACATCGAGGCCATGCGGACGGGTGGTCTGGGGGGAATGTTCTTCGGCATCGACCGGGCCCGCTTCCTCACCCGTCAGGTGCTGGGTGGTCCGCGCCAGGCGGGGCTGATCCGGACGGTGGCCCCGGCGATCGAGGGCAAGCTGCTGTATCTCTGCCGATCGGGCGGAACCTGTCTCCCGAGCGCGGTCAGGGCCGGCGGCGAGATTCCCAGCCGGGCGGCGGCGGTCGGGGCCGGCCTCGACCTGCGCCAGGGCCGCTGGCGCGATTCGCCCGCCGACTCGGCCTACGTCGCACCGACGACGCAGCAGCTCTACGATGAGCTCGATCGGTTTCACCTTCCCGTCGTGCCGGACAGCAGCTGGGCCGAATGGGACTATTTCAACGTCAGCGTCTCGCCCGCCGAGTGGTGGTATGTGACCTACCTCGTCGGAGGCGCACTTCCGGC
The DNA here is from genome assembly GCA_036265635.1 of Gemmatimonadales bacterium. GTDB lineage: Bacteria > Gemmatimonadota > Gemmatimonadetes > Gemmatimonadales > GWC2-71-9 > CAVVWJ01. The sequence goes on along the minus strand of DATAOR010000195.1, from coordinate 903 downwards.
CGGGCGCTGGGGCGGCCGCCTGCTGCTGACCCACCGCCGGCCCGATGGCGGCTATGACCGCTTCACCGCCGACGTGCCGGCCTCGGCGGTTACCCTCGATACGGCGGCGGCAGACCTGACGCTGGGCCGGGCCTCGATCCGCCAGCGCCACGGCGTCTATCGTCTTACCGGCAGCGCCCGCGGGCCCGCCGGAATCGCCCGGCTCGAGCTCGAGGTCCGGCCCGAGCCCAACCGGTACTTCCCGCCGGTCGAGCTGCGGGATCAGGACTTTGTGTCCGGCTATGTCGTCCCGGGCCTGTCTGCCCGCGCCGCGGGCTCGATCTGCGTGGGGGACGAGTGCCGGCGCCTGGCGGACGCGCCGGCCTATCACGACCACAACTGGGGCGTCTGGCGAGACGTCACCTGGGAATGGGGCGCCGCGCGCGGTACGGCGCTGAGCCTGCTCTACGGCGGAGTCTACGGGCCCGAGCGGCAGGGGGGCGGCGCGGTCACCTCGCCGTTCTTCCTTACCCTGGTGGATTCGCTCGGGGTGCGGCAGGTGCTGCGGTTCGACCGGATCGCCTATGCCGGCAGTCGCCCGGCCGATGGGGTCCCCAAGTCGCCGACCCCCGCGCGCTTCACTATCGCGGCCGCCCGCGGCCCCGATACCGTAAGGCTGGCGGTGGAAATAGAGCATGCCCTGGCCACGGACATGAGCGCGGCCACCTTCCGGCGCCTCTTCTTCCAGATGCGCGGTCGGTTCGTTCTCACCGGGCGGCTGGCCGGCGTGCCGGTGAGTGACAGCGGGCGGGGTTTCTTCGAGACCTACCGAACCCGATAGCTCGAGCCGGCTCCCAGGCCGTGCGAGGGGGGGGGCCGCCCGGCCGCGGCCGACCGTCCGGTCTCAGCCAGCACCCGCCTGGG
>DATAOR010000194.1:0-2306 GCA_036265635.1 Gemmatimonadales bacterium | reverse complement strand
GTTGTCGAGGAGTCGCCCGCGATCGCGCTGATTCGTGTGCTCCTCGGGGCAGGGGTTGCCGTGATTGGCCACGACCCGCTGGCCATGGACGAGGTCCGTGCCGAATTCGGCGACCTGATAACCTACGCCTCCTCCCCGGCGGAGTGCCTGGAAGGCTCGCGCTGCTGGGTGATCGCCACGCCGTGGGCGCAGTTCCGGGACCACGTCGAGCAAGCTCCCTCACGAGACGGCGCCCTGATCGTCGACTGCTGGCGCGTGCTTGACGGAACGGCGTTTCCAAGAACCGCTTCGTACGTGCCGATGGGGAGTGGTCCTGGTATGCCTGTGTCCGGCCGGCGGGGATTGGTCACGGCGGAGTCTGTCAATAGGTTTGAGACAGCGGACGCAGGGAATTAGTGAGGCACCTCCCGTGTCTCGCCGGGTGGCGGCGGGTTGATCCAGGCGGCGGTGGGCAGGTCGGGCGGCCGCGGCGCCTGGCGGACGAAGCGCTCGGGATGCGCCGCGTGGGCCGCGGCCAGCACCTGACTTCGGGCATCGTAGGCGGCTTGGGCCCGTCCGGCATGGACGACCTCGGGTGGGAGCAAGCCGATGCCCGAGTGGCGGTGCTCGGTGTTGTACCACCGGAAGAAGGTCCGGCAGAAAGCGCGGGCCTCTTCCATGGAAGCGAAGCGGTCGGGGAAGCCGGGCCGGTACTTGAGCGTCTTGAAGTGGGCTTCTGAGAAGGGATTGTCGTTGGAGACGTGCGGGCGGGAGTGGGTCTTGGTGACGCCCAGGTCGGCGAGCAGGAACGCGACCGGCTTGGAGGTCATCGAGGAGCCGCGGTCGGCATGGATGGTCAACTGCCCGGCCGGGATGCCCTGCTTGGCGATGGTCTCGGCGATGAGGCGTTCGGCCAGGGCGGCCTGCTCGCGGTGGGCGACCATCCAGCCGACGACGTAGCGGCTGTAGATGTCGAGGATGACGTACAGGTAGAAGTAGGTCCACTTGGCCGGCCCGAGCAGCTTGGTGATGTCCCAACTCCAGACCCGGTTCGGGGCGGTCGCCAGCAGCTCGGGCTTGTGGTAGGTCGGGTGGACCAGTTGGTCGCGGCGGGCCCGGGTCTCGCCGGCCGCGGCCAGCAGGCGGTACATGGTGCGCTCCGAGGCGAGATAGCGGCCCTCATCCAGGAGGGTGGCATAGACCGAGGCCGGGGCGGCATCCCGGAAGCGCGGCGAGTGGAGCACCTCCAGCACGGCCTGCCGTTCGGCCGCGCCCAGGGCACGGGGGTGAGCGCGGGCCGGTGCCGATGCCGGAGCCGACCGGTCCGGCGCCACCGGCACGACGTCCGCCACGGCGAGCTCGTCCGGACGCCCGACCGCGTCCTCCCGGGGAGGGAGTGCGGACGGCGGAGCGGGGGACGCCGCCCGCTCCGCCGCGGCCACCGATTGGCGCGCCGGCCGATAGAAGCTGGCTCGACCAACGCCCACCGCTCGGCAGGCGGCCGTCACGCCCACCGGCGGCGCCAACTCGGCCGCGCCGGTCATCAGGAGCGCTCGCCGCTCGCCCCGCGCGGCTCGGCCAGGCCCAGCAGGAGCGAGACTTTTTTTTGGATCTCGATCACGGCCTCGGCCGCCGCCAGCCGCTGCTCGAGCCGCTCGTTCGCCTGCCGCAGCCGCGCCAGCTCCCGCTGCTCGGGCGAGTTGGTCGGCCGACCGCGCCGCCGGGGGCTCAGCGCGTTGAGGATCCCCTCCTCGCGCTGCCGCCGCCAGGCCGCCAGGTGCGACGAGTACAACCCCTCCCGGCGCAGCAGGGCGCCGATCTCGCCGGTGGTCCGGGCCGCGTCGGCCTCGGTCAGGATGCGCAGCTTGTAGCCGACCGTGAACTGCCGCCGCCGCGCGCGCTCCGGCCGCTCCGGCACTTCCGGGTCCGGCGGGGCCGGTCGGTCTGCCAGGATCGCGGCCGGCCCGGACGCCGTGATGCCACGTCCGCTCGGGCCATTCTGGGACAACATGGACTGAGCTCTTTCTCCGCCCTCGTCATTAATTGTTCAGTCGCTGGTGTCTCATCCACTATAGACAGAGAGGGCAGCGCACCCACTCCACGATACGTGGAAGCGGTTCCTGGCACCGGCTTCAGCGCCGCGCTGATTGAGACGTCACTCTGGTGGCGTCGGCGTCCTGACATCTGATCCATCTTCCCCTGCGCCGGTCGACAGTGCTATGCTGCCCAGGCGTTTCGAGACACCGACTGCAGGAGAGTTGGCAGTCCCGGATGGTAGGAGTGGGCTGATCGTGGGTAAGCAGTTCGACGAGCTGGCCAAGGCGCTG
>DATAOR010000193.1:0-8970 GCA_036265635.1 Gemmatimonadales bacterium | reverse complement strand
GGGCTGCAGGCCAATGGCGGCGAGCCGCGGGGGGAGGGTGCCCCGGAGGCCGGCGACCGCCAGCACTTCGCGCAGATCGATCTGATGAGGCGAGAGCTTGTGGCCGAACAGGCGGGGCAGCTCGTCCCCCTCGAGCTCGATCAGGTCCCCCGGGGTTCGCCCCGCGTCGATGGCGTCGAGCAGCAGCACCGCCTGCGCGTCCTCGATCACCGGCAGCAGCCGCATCCCCCAGGTCCCGCCGTCGACCAGCTCGATCCCGGCGGGAAGCCGCCAACGCCGCAGCCGGTCGAGTGCGGCCAGGCCCAGCCCGTCGTCCCCCATGATCGGGTTGCCCAGCCCGACCACCAGGAGAGCGCCGGGCTCATTCATCGTCGAAATGCTGGCCAGCCGGCACGAACCGACCACCGGTGACGATCGACGAGACCGATCCCCGGTGCTCGAGCACGTCGGCCCGGGTGGCGAGGTAGACGTGAATGGGGACGAAGGCGCAGAACACCCAGGTCGAGACATGGTGGACGAACCGGACCACCGGCATGCCGCCGAACAGCGGACCGAGCCAGCCGAACGCCCGGAAGAAGAAGCCGGCCGGGTCGGCCTGGCCGTAGAGGGCGAACCCGGTCACCACCTGCAGCAGCGCCACGGCATACAGCCCGGTATAACTCAGCTGCTGCAGCGGGTTGTGACCCAGATACTGGGGGGCCTTCTCCGGCTGGATCATCAGGTAGTACTTCACCTGCCGGAACAGGTTGAGCCAGTCCCGCGGGCCGATCGGGAAGAGCGCCTTCCAGCGCTCGAACTTGTTGCCAGCGAACAGCCAGTAGACCCGCACGATGGCGGTGCCGACCAGCACCGCCGCCGCGCCGAAGTGGACCGCCCGCATCCAGCCCATCAGGTAATGAGACGCGGTGTCGCCGCTGGTCACGAAATAGGGCTTCCCGATGTACAGCCCCGTCACCACCAGCAGCACGATCGACAGCGCGGCCAGCCAGTGCATCGCCCGGATGGGCCAGCCCCAGAGGTAGATCCATCGGAAATGTCCGGTGGCCGCCGGGACCTCCCGGCCCAGGGTAATTCCCTCGAGGTGCGGGCTCACTGCACCTTGACCTCGGTGATCTGCCGCCCGGCGACGTCGAGCACGTGCACCCCGCACGCCATGCAGGGATCGAACGAATGGATGGTGCGGAGAATCTCGAGCGGCTGCTCGGGGTCGGCCAGCGGGTGATTGTCCACCAGCGCCGCCTCGTAGGGACCCATCTGCCCCTGCTGGTCGCGGGGCGAGCAGTTCCAGGTGCTGGGGACCACGCACTGGTAGCGGGCGATCTTGCCGTCCTCGATCTGGACCCAGTGGCCCAGGGCTCCGCGGGGGGCGTCCAGAAAGCCGTAGCCTTGCGACTTCCGCGGCCAGCTTGAGGGCTCCCACTTACCCCCCTCGAATGTCCGGGTGTCCCCGGTCTTGATCCGGTCCACCAGCCGCTCGTACCACACGTTCATGCGCCGGGCGATCAGGACCGTCTCCATGCCCCGTGCGGCGGTGCGCCCGAGGGTGGAGAAGAGCGCGTCGGGGCCGACCTCGAGCCGGTCGAGCACCTGCTTCACCAGCTCGCGGATTTCCTCGTGGCCCGCGGCGAAGCCCACCAGCATCCGGGCCAGCGGCCCGACCTGCATCGGCTTCCCGTCGTAGCGGGGCGCCTTCATCCAGGTGTACTTGGGCGAGTCCTGCAGATACTTCCACGGCGTGGGCGGGCCGGCGTACTTCGGCTTGGTCTCTCCCTCGTAGGGGTGCAGCCCGGCGCCGTCACCCTTGGAGTACTCGTACCAGGAGCTGGAGATGTACTCCTTGACCTGCTCATGGTCGTACGGCTGCACGTGACTGAGGTCGCGGTCGAGCACGATCCCCCGGGGGAAGTAGAGCCGCTCGACGTCCCGCACGTCGCCGTCGGGGAATTCGCCGACGGCCATGTAGTTGCGTACTCCGCCCCCGATGGCGGCCCAGTCCTTGTAGAAACCCGCGATGGCCAGCAGGTCGGGCCAGTACACCTGCTCCACGAACTGCTGCGCCCGGGTGATCATGTCCCGGATGTCGGTCAGCCGTTCGGCGTTGATGGTGGCCGTGTCGTCCAGGTTGATGGCCGAGGCCATCCCGCCGACCAGGAAGTTGGGATGGGGGTTCTTGCCCCCGAAGATGGTGTGCAGCCGGATGACGTCCCGCTGCCAGTCGAGCGCCTCGAGATAGTGGGCCACGGCCATCAGGTTGGCCTCGGGCGGGAGCTTGTACGCCGGATGGCCCCAGTAGCCGTTGGTGAAGATCCCCAGCTGCCCGCTGCCCACGAACCGTTTGACCCGGTCCTGGATCTGGCGGAAGTGCGTCTCCGAGTTGTTCGGCCAGGGCGACAGCTTCCGCGCCAGCGCCGACGTCGCGACCGGGTCCGCCTTGAGCGCGCTCACCACGTCCACCCAGTCGAGCGCGTGCAAGTGGTAGAAGTGGATCACGTGATCCTGAACGAACTGCATCCCGTGGACCATGTTGCGGATCAGATTGGCGTTGGGCGGTATGGTGATGTCGAGCGCGTCCTCGACTGCCCGGCAGGAGGCCACCGCGTGGACCACGGTGCAGACGCCGCAGATCCGCTGGGTGAACGCCCAGGCATCGCGCGGATCGCGCCCCTGCATGACGATCTCGATCCCCCTGAACTGGGTCGAGGTGGCCCAGGCGTTGGTGATGCGGCCCTGGTCCGCCTGGGCTTCGATCCGGAGGTGGCCCTCGATCCGGGTGATCGGATCCACCACGACGCGGGTCTTAGCCATGGCTGCCCTCCTCCGGCGGGCGGGGCTCGACGACCGGCAGCTCGCGACGCCGGGCGCGGACCTGGTGCACGCCGGTGGCGATGGCATGGGCCGCCACTCCCGCCGTGGCGCCCAGGGCGACGGCGGCGCCGAAGATGTCGAGGTTCCGCTCGACCCCGAACCCGCCCACGTCGGGCAGTCGGTCGTAGAACGGCGACATGGTGTCCCAGAAATTCGGCTCGGTGCACCCGATGCACGGGTGCCCCGCTCCGATCGGCCAGCTGGTCCGGGTGTTCCACTGGAAGATCGGGCAAGGCGAGAAGGTGGCCGGGCCCTTGCACCCCACGTGGTAGAGGCACCACCCCTTCCGGGCCGCCTCGTCGTCGAACACCTCCACATACTGGCCGGCATCAAAGTTGGCCCGGCGGGGGCATTGATCGTGGATCCGAGCGCCGTAGGCGAACAGCGGACGGCCTTCGGCATCGAGGGCGGGCAGCCGGCCGAAGGTGAGGTAGTGAACGATCGTGGCCGTCACCACGTCGCCGATCGGAGGGCAGCCCGCGATGTTGACCACCGGCTTGTCCTTGACCACGGCCGAGACCCCCACCGCGTGGGTGGGATTGGGCCGGGCCGCCTGGACGCTGCCCCAGTGGGCGCAGGCTCCGATGGCCACCACCGCCGCCGCGCCTTGGGCCGCCTCTTCCAGGATCTCCTTGGCGGTGCGGCCGCCGATGGTGGTGTAGATCCCGTTCTCGGCCAGCGGGACCGAGCCGGTGACCACCAGCAGATACTTGCCGGCGTTGTCCTTCATCGCCGACTGGAGGGCCCGCTCGGCCGCGGTGCCGGCCGCCGCCATCAGGGTGTGCGAGTAGTCGAGCGAGACCAGATCCAGCACCAGATTCCCGATGGTCGGATCGGCGGTGCGCAGCACGCTCTCGACACAGCCGGTACACTCCTGCAGCTGAATCCAGACGACCGACGGTCGTCGGAGCTCCTCCAGTGCCTGCGCCAGCTGCGGGACCGCGAAGCTGTCCAGCCCGAGGGCCGCGGCGAGCCCACCGCAGAACTTGAGGAACTCGCGCCGGGTCACGCCGCGGGCGGCGAGGTGCTCACCGAGGGTTTCCCCTTCGGTCCAGGGTACGGGGTGGGGGACCAGCATCGCGACGCCTCCAAGGCTTGGGGCGAAGGGTCAGCCGACCGATGCGAGGGTAGAGACACGGCCAGGACGGGCCGGACGAGCCACAATTGTGCCCGGAGCGCCGCAGGTCAAGGGCAAAGTCATGTGATTGACCTGAAGATTCGTTCATGAAGGTGACGAGCCGGACGTCTTGCGTATTTCTACGGAGACTAGCACTGTATACGGCACACTAGGGTACAATCGAAGTCCTCACCCGCTGGACCATCGGCGATCCCATGCCCAGTCCCGGCCTTCCTCGACGCTCCGCGCTCCTCGTCCTCGGGCTGCTGGCGCTCGTGCTCGGCGGCTGCAGCAGCGAAAAGCTGGTCTTCCGCCAGCCCTTCAACCCGCCGCCCGACGCCAACGCCAAGTTCCTCGGCTACTTCACGACTTCCGAAAAGCAGACCACCTGCGGGAACTGCCACGTCGAGAAGCAGGCCGACTGGACCACCACCAAGCATTCCCAGGCGTGGTCCGACCTGGTGGCCTCGGGCCACCAGGACGCCAGTTGCAACAGCTGCCACAGCGTGAGCGAGAAGGGCAACGCCACCACCGGGCCGGCGGGCTACAGCGCGGTGCCGGACACGGTCTACCAGGACGTGCAGTGCGAGAGCTGTCACGGGCCCGGCTTCGACCATGCGTCCAGCCCGACCCTGCAGAATCGGCCGCTCGCCCAGGTCGGCGTTCCGACCGACCCCGCCGCGTGGGACGCGTCCGCCAGCTGCGGCTCGTGCCACACCGGCGACTTCTCGCCCTTCGTGGAGCAGTGGAGCCAGTCGGCCCACGCCCGTACGGTCCCTGAAGTCATCGAGGAAGTCGCGGCGGACCCGGCCGGCGCCGCCAGCTGCGCCGCCTGCCACGAGGGACGCAACGTGCTGCGGGCCTGGGGCGTCAACACCAACTTCGTCGAGAAGGCCGACGTCGTCACCGAAGCCAACGCGATGCCGACGACCTGCGCGGTCTGCCACGACCCCCATGCCAAGGATCACGAGGGTCAGCTGCGGTTCGCCATCGACAATCCCGATCCGAACCAGAACCTGTGCATGAAGTGCCACAACCGGCGGATCGAGCCTCAGGCCACCAGTCCGCGCGGCCCGCACGCCCCCCAGGGCGGCGTGCTGATGGGGTCGGCCGGGTACTGGCCGGCCGGCTTCGATACCACGGCCGTGCTCGCCACCCACGGCAACCCGAGCGTCAACACCCGGCTCTGCGCGGGGTGCCACGTCGCACCGTTCACGGTCACCAACGCGACGGGCAACGTGGTGTTCCAGTCGGTGGGGCACTTGTTCAATCCCGACCCGTGCCTCGATCCGGACGGCAAGCCGCTGGCCGACAACAGCTGCCCGCACCCGGGCGAGCCGGCCTACGCCTCGGGCTCCCGCAAGTTCAACGGCTGCGCCGCGTCCGGCTGCCACTCCAGCGAGACGGCGGCCGAGAACGCCTTCGAGGCCAACCGGAGCGTCATCCGGACCCTGGCCGACCAGCTCTGGGTCGATGCCAACGGCAACCAGGTGCTGTACGACACCACCACCGCCGCCGATCCGGGTGGCTCGGGCCTGCCCAAGGCGTTCGATCCGGGCGACACCGGGCTCCTGACCCAGGTCCCCGTGGACAGCTTCAACTACAAGGATCTGCGCGTCACCGACGAGGAGGGCGTGCTGTTCAACCTCCGGCTGATCGCCGAAGGCCGCTATGCCAACGGCGACGGCTCGTTCGGGGTGCACAACCCGTTCCTGGCCCAATCGCTGCTGACCGCGAGCATCGACGTGCTGAAGGCCAAGTACGGCCTGGCCGTGACCCCGAAGGTCCAGGCCATCCTGGACCGGGTGAACGCCCGGGTGCTGCAGCAGCGGAAACAGGTCCAGGTCTCTGCCGCGAGGAGGTGAGCCGCTCACCGGAGGCTGAATCAGCATGATCCTCCGGCTCGGCATGGCCCTCGCACCGGGCACGGTTCCGTCCCCATCCGGGAGCGGAACCGTTGCCCTGCAGGACACCCTCACGGGTCATTTCCTCGACTCCACCGTCGTCACCTCCCCCCTGCCCGACCCGCTTGTCCCCATCGTGCAGTGGTTCTTTCAGAAGCCCGGCTGGCTCATGGTCAGCGGGCTGGTGGTGGGCGGGCTCGTCGCCCTGGCGCTGCTCGTCTGGCTCTGGCGCCGGCGCCGCGCCATCGGTGGCTGGCTGGTCACCCGGGACAGAGGGGTGAAGCTGGCGCTGGGGGGCGCGGTCGGGGCCGTCCTGCTGCTGGTGTTCGGGACCGGCCTCAAGGCCTACGACTACATGATGCACGACAACGACTTCTGCCGCGGCTGCCACATCTTCGTGCCCAGCGGCCAGGTATTCGTCCGGCCCGATACCGGCACCTACCTGCTGGTGAACCGGCTAGAGGGCAAGCACGACACGCTGCAGTGCCATGCCTGTCACGCCTTCGAGATCAAGGCCCAGTCGAAGGAGCTGTTCTACTGGATGATGGCCCGGCCGGACAAGATCCCCCCGCACGCCAAGGTGCCGCGCCGCGTCTGCGAGAGCTGCCACGTCCAGGGCGCGGCCAAGAAGACCTGGGCCCGGATCGCCAGCACCGCCGGCCACCGGACCCACCTCGAGTCCGACTCCTCGGCCCTCAAGGACGTGGCCTGCCTGACCTGTCACGCCCGGACCGCGCATCGGTTCCAGCCGGCGGATACGACCTGTGCCCAGAAGGGCTGCCACCTGACGGACGACACCCGGATCCGACTGGGGCGGATGACCGCGCGGTTCGAGCCGGGCGCGCCGCCGCTGCCCAACGAGGAGCAGCTCTACTGCAACTCGTGCCACCGGTTTACCGCGGAGGCGCAGTTCGTCTCGGCGGATTCGGCCGCCGGACTGCTCCGTCCCGCGTCGCGGCAGTGCTTCGGCTGCCACGAGATGCGCAACCTGCTGGCCCAGTTCAACGAGGCGCGAGACCCCCACCAGGGCAGCTGCGGGATGTGCCACAATCCCCATACGGACGTCAAGCCGAGCGATGCGCTCAAGTCGTGCGCCGACGCCCAGTGCCACGCGACCTGGCGGGAAGTGGACTTCCACACGGGTGCGGCCCACCGGAAGGTCGCCCAGCGGTGCGAGACCTGCCACATCCCGCACCAGGCCCGAGTGGACGCGAGCGACTGCGTGGGATGCCACGAGCGGGCCCGGGGCGCCAAGGGCGGACGGCTGCGGCCGCCGGTCCCGTTCGACACCACGAAGGCCCTGCGGCAGACTTCGGTCGTGCCGCGGCCGCCGGGGCTGGTCGAGCCCGGCCGGGCGCGGGGACGGGGTGGAGCACCGCCAGACGACGGTCCCCCGGGCGGCGGGCTCGCGAGCCCGACCTCCCCCACCGACAGCTTCTCCCATGCTCGCCACAAACGCCTCGCCTGCCTGACCTGCCACGTTCCCGGGTCCAAGCAGCATCTGCTCACGTTCGAGCCTCCGCGCGGATGCGACATCTGCCATCATCAGCGTCCGGCGCGATCCCGCTGCGCCGAGTGCCACCAGCCCGACGAGCTCGCGGCGCCGCGGCCGGCTTCCGTGGTCGTCACCGTGCCCCGACGAGAACCACGGCAGCGAAGCGTGCCCTTCGATCACCGGACCCACCAGGATCTGGGCTGCACGGACTGCCACGTCGCGCCGGTGACGATGGCTCCCGCGGACTCGGTGCGCAGCTGCCAGGCCTGCCACGCCGACCACCATGCGGCCGGCCGCACCTGCGCCGCCTGTCACCGGTCGGCCGAGACGCGTACGGCGCACGCCCGTCCGGTGCAGGCCCACGTGGCCTGTGCGGCCTGCCACACCGAGAGCACGGTGACGGCCCTGGTTCCCTCCCGATCGTTCTGCCTGGCCTGCCACGAGCCCGCGCAGGACCACTACCCCGAGCGTGAGTGCAGCACCTGCCACTTCCAGCGGACCCCGGCCGAACTCGCGCCCGACGTTCGGCGCGGCGGACCGACATGAGCGTCCGGCCGGCCGCCGCAGGGCTCGCCCTCCTGGTGGCCGGACTGGTGCCCCAGGCAGGCTGGGCTCAGGGCTATCGCCTGCGATTGGACACAAGGCTGCAGACTGTGGCCTTCCGCGGCGTGTCGCCCGACAGCATCAGCCGCGCGGCCGCGGTCGTGGGATCCACCGGCGGCTTCTTCACGCCCGACGGTTTTGCGGTCACCTGCACCGGAGCGAGCGACTTCTGCCGCTTCTACCGGCCCGGCCCCCAGCTGTCGAGTACCCCGCTGGTGAGCTACGCCGATCTCACGGTCTGGGGACTCGGCGCGCCCGGTTTCAGCCTGCGAGGCAACGTGCGCTGGGGCGCTGACCTCAGCACCGCCGATCTGTGGCCCGGCACCGACCCGCCCGTCCAGCTGCTCGAGGGGTACGCCGAGTATGCCAGGGGCGAGCTGATTGGACGGCTGGGGCGGCAGCACGTGACCGGCCGGCTGGGGTGGCTGGGGATGGATGGGGCCGCACTCACGCTGCGGTCGGCGCGCGCCGGGCTCGAGTTCACCGGCTATGGTGGGTGGGGACTGGCGCGGGGGGTGGACTTGCCGGTCACCAGTCCCTCGCTCAACCCGCTCGAGGACTACCAGCTCCCCCGGCGCCAGGTGGCGGCCGGCGCCATCGCCGGCTGGCGCAACCGGAGGGCTGACCTGCGGGCTGAGTACCGCCGGGAGATCGACCCGTCGGCCGACGCGTTCGTGTCGGAGCGAGCCGCCCTGACGATGGTCGTCCGCCCCCTGGCGCATTTCAGCCTCACCGGCGGGGCGGAGTACGACCTGGCCCAGGGCTGGTGGGGGACGTCGGACCTGACCCTCGGGTACGACTCGCCGCTGGTCAGCGCCGACGGCGGGGTCCGGCGGTACCGGCCCTACTTCGAGCTGTGGACCATCTGGGGGGCCTTCAGCCCGGTGCCGTATACCGCGCTCGACGGCTCGATCTCGATCGCCCCGGTTCGCCGGTTGCGGCTGCGCGCGAGCGGCGAACGGTACTGGTTCGACGAGACCGGGGCC
>DATAOR010000192.1:0-12547 GCA_036265635.1 Gemmatimonadales bacterium | reverse complement strand
CACGTTCATGATCCTGGGCGACGTCTGCACTCGGAACTGCACCTACTGCGCCGTCGCCCATGGCACCCCCTCCGCCTTCGATCCGCTCGAGCCCGTCCGACTGGCCGAGGCGGTCGAGCGGATGGGCCTGGCCCACGTGGTCATCACCTCGGTGGACCGGGACGACCTGCCCAACGGCGGCGCCGAGGCGTTCGCCGGCTGCATCACCGAGATCAAGCGGCGCCTGCCGGAGACCTCGGTCGAGGTCCTGATTCCCGACTTCAAGGGATCGGAGCGGGCGCTGCAGATCGTGATGGACGCCCGTCCCGACATCCTCAACCACAATCTGGAAACCGCCGAGCGGCTCTACCGGCTGGCCCGGCCGGGCGGCCGCTACGACCGGGCGCTGGCGCTGCTGTCCAACGCCCGGCGGATGGACCCGGACGCCCTCACCAAGAGCGGCATCATTCTGGGCATGGGCGAGGAGTGGGACGAGGTGCTGGTCTGCCTCAGCGACCTCCGCCGCAGCCATGTCAACATCGTGACTCTGGGGCAGTATCTCCGTCCGTCCGACGGGCACCTCCCGGTGGCGCGGTACTATACGCCGGCCGAATTCGACGAGCTGAGGGACATCGGCCTTCGACTCGGCTTCTCGCACGTGCAGGCGAGCCCCTTGACCCGTTCGTCCTACCACGCCTGGGAGCAGGCCACCGCCGCGGGTGCCCGCTCCGCGCCCGGGGGCGCACTCCTCGCCGGCGTGGCCGGCGAGCCCGTGCCCGCCCCGCTCCGACTGGAGCCCCGCTGATGGCCGGCACCGCCGTTCCCCGCCCAAAGACCCGCCGCCGCGGCCTGGACCCTGCCCGCGCGGACGACTACCGCGCCTGGCTCCGCCAGATGGTCCTGATCCGGCGGTTCGAGGAGAAGGCCGGCGAGGCTTACAGTCTCGGCAAGATCGGGGGATTCTGTCACCTCTACATCGGCCAGGAAGCGGTGGCGGTCGGCAGCCTGGCCGCGCTCCGGGCGGACGACTACATCACCTGCTCCTACCGCGAGCACGGCCACGCCCTGGCCCGCGGCATCAGTGCCCGGGCGGTGATGGCGGAGCTGTTCGGCAAGGCGGCCGGCTGCAGCGGCGGCAAGGGCGGCTCGATGCACCTGTTCGACGCCAGTCTCGGCTTTCTGGGCGGGCACGGGATCGTGGGGGGACATATCCCGCTCACCACCGGCATGGCCTTCGCGGCCAAGTACCGCGACACCGACCAGGTGGCCGTGTGTTACTTCGGCGAGGCGGCGGTCAACAACGGCGCCTTTCACGAGGCGCTCAACATGGCCGCGCTGTGGAAGCTGCCGGCCATCTACATCTGCGAGAACAACCGCTACGGCATGGGCACCGCGCTGGAGCGGGCCAGCGCCATCTACGACATCTCCGAGCGGGCCTGCTCCTACGACATGGCCAACGAAGTGGTGGACGGGCAGGACGTGCTGGTCATGCACGCCGCCATGGAGCGCGCCGTGGAGCGGGCCCGGAAGGACAAGCATCCCACCCTGCTCGAGGTCCGGACCTACCGCTTCATGGGCCACAGCATGTCCGACCCGATTCACGGGCACTACCGCACCCGCGAGGAGGTGGAGGATCAGCGGAAGCGGGATCCGATCGCGGTCTGGTCGCAGCGGCTGGTGGACGACGGTCTGATCGAGCAGGACGAGGTCAAGGCGATCGACCAGTCGGTGATGGAGGAGGTCGAGGATGCCTACCAGTTCGCCGACCAGGCGCCCGATCCCGAGCCCGAGGAGCTGTATCGGGATGTCTATGCGGAGTAGAGGAGCGTAGCGGAGATGGCCGTCCTCACCTATCGCGACGCGCTCAACCAGGCGCTCCGCGAAGAGATGCAGCGCGATCCCGACGTCTTCCTGATGGGCGAGGAGGTCGGGGTCTATCAGGGCGCCTACAAGGTCAGCCGGGGGCTGCTGGACGAGTTCGGGCCAATGCGGATCGTGGACACCCCGATCACCGAGCTCGGCTTCGCCGGCGTCGGGGTCGGCGCGGCGATGGTCGGGCTGCGGCCGGTGATCGAGTTCATGACCTGGAATTTCGCCCTGCTCGCCATCGACCAGCTGGTCAACTCGGCGGCGAAGATGCGCTACATGTCCAACGGCCAGGTCGGCGTCCCGGCCGTGTTCCGCGGCCCCGGCGGCGCGGCGCTGCAGCTGGGCGCCCAGCACTCGCAGGCGTTCGAGAGCTACTACGCCCACATTCCCGGGCTCAAGGTGGTGATGCCGGCCACGCCGGCCGACGCCAAGGGCCTGCTCAAGAGCGCCATCCGGGACGACAACCCGGTGGTGTTCATCGAGGGCGAGATGCTCTACAACCTGAAGGGCGAGGTCCCCGAAGGCGAGCACGTCGTGCCGCTGGGCGTGGCCGACATCAAGCGGCCCGGGCGGGACGTCACCATCGTCTGCCACTCCAAGACGGTGGCGGTGGCCCTCCGGGCCGCCGAGCAGCTGGCCGCCGAGGAGGTGGACGCCGAGGTGATCGACCTCCGCACCATCCGGCCGCTCGATGCCGAGACCGTCCTAAGCTCGGTGGCGAGGACCCATCGCTGCGTCGTGGCCGAGGAGGGCTGGCCCTTCGCCGGCGTCGGCGCCCAGGTGGTGGATACCATCCAGCGCGAGGCGTTTGACGAGCTGGACGCGCCGATCCTCCGGGTGACGGGCGCCGACGTCCCCATGCCCTATAACAAGCAGCTCGAGAAGGCCGCCAAGGTCGACCCGGCCCGGGTCGTCGCGGCAGTCCACTCGGTGCTCTACCGCGACTGACTCATGGCCACCAAGGTCGTCATGGAGGCGCTGTCCCCCACCATGGAGGAGGGGCGCCTGGTCGAGTGGAAGAAGGGCGAAGGCGAGTCGGTCGCCGTGGGCGACGTGCTGGCCGAGGTCGAGACCGACAAGGCGGTGATGGAGCTGGTGGCCCGGGCCAGCGGCACCCTGCTCAAGCAGGTGGTGCCAGCCGGGACCACGGTGCCGGTGTCGCAGCTGGTCGCGCTCATCGGTGAGCCGGGCGAGGCGGTGGACAACGGCAAGCCGTCGCCGGCGGCCGAGCGGGGCACCCAGCCCAGCCCCGATCGAAACCAGGCCTCCTCGATGCCGCCCGCGCCTCCGGCGGGCGCGGCGACGGAGAGTGCCTCGCCCGGTCAGGCCGGTCCCGCGCGATCCGCACCCACCCAGCCCCCGTCGGCTCAGGCGCCGTCCACCCAGGCCACGCCGGGCGGCCGGCTCAAGGCCTCGCCCCTCGCCCGCCGGATGGCCGCCGAGCGGGGGATCGACCTGGCCGGGGTCCCCGGGTCGGGACCGGAAGGCCGGATCGTGCTTCGGGACCTCGAGGCCGCCGGGGCCGCCGCAGGGGCCCCCGGGACGGCTCGCCCTGCCCCGGGGGCGGCTCCGACGGCCCCGGCTCGCACCCCGGCGCCTCCGCGCCCGGCGGTGCCTCCGCCCGCTCCTGGGGAGGCGTACAGCGACGTGCCCCTGAGCCAGCTCCGGAAGACGATCGCCCGGCGGCTGGCCCAGTCGATCGGCCCGATCCCGACGTTCTACCTCACTTCAGAGGTGGACATGGAGCGGGTCTGGGACGCCCGCGAGGCGCTCAAGGCGCTCGGCGAGGGGCCCAAGGTGTCGTTCAACGACATCATCATCAAGGCCGTCGCCACGGCGCTGCGGCAGCATCCGGCCTGCAACGCCTGGTGGCAGGACGACCGGATCCGGTACTGGCACGAGGTCCACGTCAGCATGGCGGTGGCGATCGAGGACGGCCTCATCACCCCGGTCATCCGTCACGCCGACCGGAAGTCGCTCCGCGAGATCTCCGCCGAGGCCCACGATCTGGCCGCCCGGGCCCGCGAGCGGCGGCTGGCGCCCGAGGAGTACACCGGCGGCACCTTCTCGGTGTCGAACCTGGGCATGCTCGATATCGACGAGTTCACCGCGGTGATCAACCCGCCCGAGGCCGGTATCCTGGCCGTGGGACGGATCGTCGAGAAGCCGGTGGCGCACGAAGGCCAGGCGGCCATCCGCCGCCGGCTCCGGCTGACCATGTCGTGCGACCATCGCGTGATCGACGGCGCCACCGGGGCCCAGTTCCTGAAGACACTCAAGGCGATGCTGGAGAACCCGCTGGCGCTGGTGTGGTAGCGCCGGCCCCGCACCCTTCGCCTCATTCGGGATGACCCGGCCGCGGCCGGGCTCACGCTCACCCATGCATAGAGGACACTCGTGGCGACCCAGTTCGACGTGATCATCATCGGGGGCGGCCCCGCCGGCTACGTCTGCGCCATCCGCGCGGCCCAGCTCGGCCTGGCCACGGCCGTGATCGAGCGCGACAAGCTCGGTGGCGTCTGCGTCAACATCGGGTGCATCCCGACCAAGGCCCTGCTGCACAGCTCCTACGTCGCCAACCTGCTGGCCCACGACGCCAAGGAGCTGGGCTTCGAGATCGGGTCGGTCAAGGCCGACTACGGGGTCGCCATGCGCCGGTCGCGCAAGGTCAGCGAGCAGAACTCGAAAGGTGTCGAGTTCCTGATGAAGAAGCACAAGGTCACGGTCGTCCGGGGAACCGGCGTCCTGGCCAAGAACCGCACCGTCAAGGTGGGCCAGGACGAATACCAGGCGCGGAAGGCCGTCGTCATCGCCACCGGGTCGCGGGTCAAGGGGATTCCCCAGATCGGGCTCGAGATCAACAAGACGACGGTGATCAGCTCGGACGAAGCCCTGTTCCTCGAGCAGGCGCCCAAGCGCCTGGCGGTGATCGGCGCCGGCGCGGTCGGTTCCGAGTTCGCCGACATCTTCAACGCCTTCGGCAGCAAGGTGACCCTGATCGAGGCCCTGCCCCGGATCCTGCCGCTGGAGGACGCCGAGGCGTCGGACGCGCTGGTCAAGAGCTACAAGAAGCGGGGCATCACCTGTGTGGCAGGCGCCAAGGTGACCAAGGCCACCGTGGCGGCCGACCAGGTGACGCTGGAGTACGAGGCCGGCGGCAAGCGCGAGACGCTCGAGGTGGACAAGGTCCTCATGGCGGCGGGCCGTGCCGTCAACACCGAGGGAATGGGCTTCGCCGAGGCCGGCGTCCAGCTGACCGACCGTGGCTTCGTCAAGGTCAATCTGGAGACGCTGGAAACGACGGCGCCCGGCGTCTACTGCATCGGCGACGTGGCCGGGCCACCGATGCTGGCACACAAGGGCAGCCGCGAGGGCGTGGCGGTGGCGGAGCGGATCGCCGGCGGGCGTCCCCATCCGATCAAGTACGACAACGTGCCCAGCGTCACCTACTGTCACCCCGAGGTGGCCAGCATCGGGCTGACCGAGGAGGCCGCGAAGGAGCGGAAGCTCGACTACCAGGTCGGCCGGTTCCCCTTCAGCGCCAACGGGCGGGCCCGGGCCAGCAACGAGACCGAGGGCTTCGTCAAGATCATCCGCGACAAGAAGTACGGCGAGATCCTCGGGGCCCACATCGTGGGCAGCCACGCGTCGGAGATCATCCACGAGCTGGCCGTGGCCCGGGAGAACGAGTACACCGTCGAGGAGGTCGAGCTCGCCATCCACGCCCACCCCACCCTGTCGGAAGCGATCGCTGAGGCGGCGCTGGACTCGATGGGCCGGGTGATCCACATCTGACCGTGACGCCCATCCGCCTGGTGCTGCTGGCGATGGGGTCGGGCATGGGGTTCGGGCTGGCCCTGGTGAGCCTGGTGGTCCTGGGGGTGGACCTGCTTCGGCCGGCGGCGCCTTCGCCGTCGGTGGCAGCCGGGCCGGCGTTCTACCTGCTGGTGCTCGGCACCCTGGCCGGGCTGATCCTGGCCGGCCTGGTGACCTGGCGGCTGCTCGCACCGGTGCTGTCGACCTATCATCGCGGCGGCCTCAGCGTGGTCGCCGCCTTCGCCACCGTGCTTCCCATCCTGCTCTGCATGGCGGCCAATCAGCTGGCCGGCCGGACCGGTCTCGGCGTGCTCGCCGCCATCGCGCTCCTCCTCGCCCTCCTGCTCGGCAGCCGGGCCCGTCGGGCCGGGGCGGGCGGGTGAGCCGGCTGCTGCAGCTGGCGGACCTGGGGCGCCGGCCGTACGGGCCGGTGCTGGAGCTGCAGCGGGCCCTCTGCCGGCAGCGGCAGGCCGGCCAGCGTACCACCGACCTGCTGCTGCTGGTCGAGCACGAGGCGGTGGTGACCCTCGGACGCGGCACTCGCGCCTCGAGCCTGCCGCTGACGCCGAGCCAGCTGGCTGAGCGCGGCCTGCCGGTGGTGGAGGTCGAGCGGGGCGGTGAGGTGACCTATCATGGCCCCGGCCAGCTGGTCGGCTACCCCATCCTGGACCTCACCGAGCACCGGGCCGATCTGCACTGGTACCTGCGCCAGCTCGAGGCGGCCCTGATCGGCGGCCTGGCCGAGCTGGGCGTGCCGGCGGACCGGCGGGCTGGGCTCACGGGGGTCTGGACCGGCGGCCGAAAGATCGCGAGCATCGGCATTCACGTGAAGCAGTGGATCACCTTCCATGGCTTTGCGCTCAACGTCAGCACCGACCTGGCGGCGTTCGATCTGATGGTGCCCTGCGGCATTCCGGGGGTCACCATGACCAGCGTCGCGACCGAGCTGGGCCGGACCGACGCCGAGGCGCTCTGGAGCGAAGCACGCGAGGCTACGGTCGCGGCGTTCGGCTCGACTTTCGGCTACGGCCGGATCGAGCCGCTCGCCGGCGAGGCCCTCGACTCGATCGCCCGGGGATCGTCCGCAGCAGTACCGTCCCGCTAGGAGCCACCGATGTCCGATCGGCTCGACGTCCGCGACACCGGCGCCCCTCGCCTGCCACCGGGCCAGATCGTGACCCGGAAGTGGCCGGTGCTGCACTACGGCACGGTCCCGAGCGTGGATCTCGGCGCGTGGCGGTTCACGGTGGGCGGAGCGGTGGCGAACCCCGTCTCGCTCGGCTGGGAGGAGCTGATGGCCCTGCCCCGCGGCGAGACCGTGTGCGACATCCACTGCGTCACCCGCTGGAGCCGGTACGACAACGTGTTCGGCGGCGTACCGGTCCAGGCGGTGCTCGCGCTCGCCCGCCCTTCTGCGGCCGCCAGATTCGCCCTGGTCCACGCGGCCCAGGAGTTCACCACCAACCTGCCACTGGGAGATCTCGACCGCCCGGCCAACCTGCTGGCGCTGACCCACAACGGCGAGCCGCTGGTGCCCGAGCACGGCGGGCCGGTCCGGCTGCTGGTGCCCCACCTGTACTTCTGGAAGAGCGCCAAGTGGGTCACCGGAATCCAGCTGCTGGAAGAGGATTACCCCGGCTTCTGGGAGCAGAACGGCTACCATATGCGGGGCGACCCGTGGCGCGAGGAGCGCTTCGGTCGGCCCGATCCCGTACGGATGCGCCGCGGGCCCCGCTGACGGCTTGCCTTTGCGGGTCAATCCGGTTTCTCTGTCTAACATGGCAGAATCGCCCCGTCGCCCGACCCCTGAGGCGCAGGCGGAACAGCGGATCGGCGACATCCTTCGCGCGGCGGACAGCTGGTCGAAGGAAGCGCCCCGGGCGCTGACGCCGGCCATTCGGGCCGTCTGTATCCGGCTGGCAGAGATGGTGGCCGATCAGCGGCACTACCTCGCCCCGCTGCCGGAGCCGCAGGAGAGCGAGCGCCGCACCGTGCTGACCATGGTGGCGGACCGGCTCCGCTCCGGGCCCGTCACCGAAGGCCTGGCCCCGCACCTGAAGGCGCTGGAGGAGATGGAGCTGCGCTCCACCGGGTCCTGGTCGATGGTAGAGTCGGCCCAGTCGGAATGGATCACCACGGCCATCCGGTACCTGGAGCGCTGCGCCGCGGAGCTGCCGGCCGGCGAGCGGCCGGACCCCTACTGGGCCGACGACGTGGTGGCGGGCATCATCGCCTCGGCCCGCGCGCTCATCGGGGTGGACGAGCTGCACGCACGGACCGAGGCGCGCTACTCGGGTCCGATCAAACGGGTGACGCCTGAGGAGGATGAGGAGGGGTAGCCACGGCGGTGCCCCCCGGCGGGGCCGCCATCGCCGCCTGCTCGGCGAACAGCTCGAAGAACCGCCCGAAGATCTCGATCCCGCTCCACAGCTGAGCGAGGTCGAGTTTTTCATTGGGGGAGTGGAGCCCGTCGTCGGGCAGGCCGATCCCGGTGAGCAGGACCGGCGCGCCGGCCAGCCCCAGCTCCGGGATGATCGGGATGGAGCCGCCGGCCCGCACCCGCACCGCCGGCCGGCCGGTCACCGCGGCGAAGGCGGCATCCAGGGTGGCGAAGGCCGGATGGTCCACGTCGACTTGGACCGGGTCGCCGCCATGCAGCAGGGTCACGTGGACGTCGGCCCAGCGCGGCGCCAGCGCCGCGACGGCGCGCTCGAGCTGCTTGCCCACCTTGGCGTAGGTCTGCCCCGGCACCAGCCGGAGACTCACCTTGGCCGTCGCCTGCGCCGGGATCACCGTCTTGGCGCCGTCGCCGATGAAGCCGCCCTTGATGCCGTGGATCTCGAACGTGGGCAGGGCCCAGACCCGCTCGAACACGGAATATTCCTTGAGCCCGGTCAGCACCTGGCCGGTGACCTCGTCCCGAAGGAAGGCGGCCTTGTCGAACGGGAGCTGCTTCCAGCTCTTGAGCTCGGCCTTGGCCGGCGGCTCGACCGCCTTGTACAGCTTGGGGATCTGGATCTCGCCGTCGGCGTCCTTCAGCTTGGCCAGCAGCCGGACCAGGGTCTCGATCGCGTTGGGGGCGACACCCCCGTAGGTGCCCGAGTGCAGGTCGCGCTGGAGCGTGCGGACCGAGATCTCGGCGTAGCACAGCCCGCGGAGCGCGGTGTACACCGCCGGCCAGTCTGGCGCGTAGTACGACATGTCGCAGACCAGCGCGGCGTCCGCCCGGGTTCGCTCGGGCTCGGCGTGGAGCAGGTCGGCGATCACGTGGCCGCCGCACTCTTCCTCGCCCTCGAAGATGAAGTGGACGTTGAGCGGGGGGCAACGGTCGGGATCCAGCGTCGCTTCGTAGGCCTTGAGCAGGCAGAAGACCTGGCCCTTGTCGTCGGCGGCCCCGCGGGCATACAGTCGGCCGTCGCGCACGGTGGGCTCGAACGGCGGGCTGATCCACTCGTCCAGCGGGTCGGGCGGCTGGACGTCGTAATGGCCGTAGATCAGCAGGGTGGGCCTGCCCGGGACCGGCGGGCTCTCGGCCCACACCACCGGGTGCCCCTCCCCCTCGATGATCTGGACCACCGGACAGCCGAGGGTGGTGAGCTCGTCACGCAGCCACTCGGCGGCCCGGCGACAATCGGCCGCGTGGGCGGGCAGTGCGCTCACGCTCGGGATAGAAAGAAAGCTGGAGAGCTCGCCCAGCAGGCGGCTCTGCTCACGGGCGGCGAATGTGGTGTCCATGGTGGGGAAAGGTACACGGCGACGGGAGATGCGGGAGAGCGTTCCGGCGGGGCGGGAACTGCGAGACGAAGTGGCACTGGCCGGCCGGCGACTGCGCGGCAGGTGACCTGCCTCACGGTTGTGGTGCTTCCCGCCGCCTACCCTCGACCACCGGGACGGAACGCGGGACGGGCACGCGGAGGCACTCGCCCATCGAACCACCCATCTTTCAGCAGGAGGCACGATGAAAGCCAAGCTCACGGCCGTGGTTACGGCGATCGCCGTCGGCGCCGTCGCCCCCCGGCTGGCCGCCCAGGATACCACCTCGGGCCGGCGGATGCATCCGGACACCGCCGCCTACACCCCCGGGAGCGGGGTGGACACCCTCGGCGCGGCAGGCCAGGCCGCTCCGGACGGTGGCCGGGATACCCTGACGACCGGGGCCCAGGACACCAGCGGCATGCGGGGCCGTCACCCGGCCGGCACGGCGGTCGGCGACAGCACCAGCCCGAGCGGCCACAAGGCCGGCAGCAGCGGGAGCGACAGCAGCGCCGGCAACAGCGGGAGCGATAGCAGCGCCGGCAGCACCAGCCGGAGCGACGTCAGCGCCGACAGCACCAGCCGGAGCGACGGCAGCGCCGGTAGCATCCCGAGCGGCAGCAGCAGCACCGGCGTCTATCCCGCCGAGGACTCCTCCACCGGTGACGCCTCCGATGACACCGCTTCGGACGACTCGACCAGCGTGGCCAACCCGTCCAAGCAGCCGGGGCAGAGCACGTCGCGCACCGGCGCAGATTCCAGCTCGCCGTAAGCCGTCGAGACGGCTGGGCCCGGGGGCAAGGTAAACGTGGGGGCGGGCCTGCTGGCCCGCCCCCGTCCGTATTCCGCCTATGGGAGTTCGCCCGCTAGGGCGCGCTGTCCCGCGACGCCCGCAGCGTGTCCACCGTCGCCAAGGTGTCGCCGACCGCGGCGGCGAGCCTGACATAGGCGCTGTCGCCCGGGACGTCCCGCATCAGGGCATCGAGCGCTGCCACACTGAGCTTCACATCCCGGCCGTGCTGCTCGAACCAGCGGTCGAACAGATCCAGCCGGGTCCGGTAAATGCGGGCCCCCACCAGCCGGGCATTGTTCACCGGACGCTCGGGCAACCGGCCGATGGTCAGGGTCTTGAGCCGAGCCGCCACTGGACCCTGGAGCTCCTGCCGGGCCCAGGCGCCGGCCTCGGCGCGTCCCTGCTCCAGCCCGGCCGAATCCGGCCGGGCGCCATACAGCCGCTGCAGCCGGCCTACCAGGTCAGCGTAGAACTCGCCCAGCACGATCTCGTCGCGCCAGCGGTCGGCCGCCCGGGCGGCGAGCAGGCTGTCGCCGTGGTCTCGGAAGAACGCCTGGGCGGCGTGGTAGCCGACGAACTGGGCGTAGCTCTCGTTGAACGGGGTCGCGCTCTTCACGTACAGGGTGTTGTGGGCGATCTCGTGAAACACGGTCGAGGCCAGCTCCACCGAGTCGCCGGTGAGCGCGGTGGACAGCAGCGGATCGTTGAACCAGCCCAGGGTCGAGAAGGCCGAAGACGGGCGGAGATAGATGTCGTAGCCGCGGGCGGCGAGCTGGTCGGCCTCGCGCCGGGCGGCCTTGGGGTCGAAGAAGCCCTTATAGGGGATCCGGCCGACGATGGGGTACTTCCAGGTGTGGGGGCAGATGCAGTCGCGCGGGGCAGCCTGCAGCACCAGCAACAGGGTATCGCGGCCCACGTCGGCGTAGGTGGTGTAGGTCTCCTTGGCCTCGAGGCCGAGGCTGGCGGCGTAGTCGCGGCTGGCCACGACCAGACCGAGCGAGGCCCGGAGCGCCGGGTCGGTCCGGGGATCGGCCGCCAGCTCGGCGATCGGCTGGCGGGCCTGGAGGATCCGGGTTTCCTCGATCCCGGCCCGGGTCAGATAGCGAACGTCGTCGCTGGCGAGATAGGCGGTGCCGTAGCCCGCGAAAATCGCGGCCACCACCACGAGGAAGATCATCGGCTTCACCGGATCCGGACGACGCCGATGAACGGAGCCCGGTCGGCCGTCAGGCCGGTCGCGCCGTCGACGCCGGTCAGCTTGAGGCTGGTCGCGGGCGCATTGGGCGCCTGGTCCACCAGCAGGTGCTGGCCCGAGCCCGCCCGCAGGGTGTCGCTCTCCTGATAGCTGCCGTTGGCGGCGACTGGGGGAACCAGGGGATACTCGCGGGGGAAGAGGCCGGGGCTCTGGGCGTGCAGCCCGGCGTAGGTGGCGCGGAAGTCCCACGACGTGTACTGGAGCTGGGCATCACCCGGCGTGAAGCCGGCCAGATCGTCGAGGTAGTTGGCCAGCTGCCAGCGGGTCACCAGGGGCCCGAAGTCGGTGCCGGTCACCGCGGTCACGTTGCTCGCGCCGGTCCGGCCGGTCCGCACCAGCCTCCGGGTCAGGTCGGTGCCGAGCGGCTGCTCGGCAGCATACTGGTCCGCCAGCCATCGGATGAACAGCCAGCCGGCACCGTATTCCGCGAGCGGGAGCGGCAGCCGGTCCGGGCCGATCAGGAAGCTGCTCACCGGGTCGAACAGGTACGACTGGGCATTGTCGAGGTTGAGCAGGGTGAACTGGGTGAGGCAGTCGCCGTTGGCGCAGAGCGGGTCCGGCACCAATCGCCCCCCCAGCTCCTCGGCGAATGAGGACAGTCCTTCGTTGACCCAGGGTTCCTCGACGTCGCCGCCGTTGGCCAGGACGTGCTGGTTGTAGCTGATCATGTGCTGGAACTCGTGGATCACCACCGGCGGCAGCGCGTTGCGGGCATCGTCGGGGGTGAGGCTGCAGCTGGCGTCCGGCACCAGGCCGTAGAAGATCTCCCCCGCGTTGGAGCCGACATGGGACGGCAGCAGGTCGAACGGGAGGAAGAAACCCACCACCACCGAGCCGCCGCTGCAGTCGACCAGCTTGGTCACCCGATCGGTCAGCAGGATCAGCACCAGGCCGTTGCCGTCGACGTCCGACTCGCGGCCGAAGGCGGTGGTGTCGATGGGATAGAGGTGATCGTCGAACATGGTTCCGATCGCCTGCAGGTCGGCGCCGCCGTAGGTCGGCACCGGGGCGGCGTCGTCGAGGTAGACGGCAGCATGGCTGCCGACGTAGGCGACCGTGGCCGTGACGTCCACGTAGTCGGA
>DATAOR010000191.1:0-1792 GCA_036265635.1 Gemmatimonadales bacterium | reverse complement strand
ACCACTTCATCCGTCAGGTCACCAACCCGCTCTTCCCGCTGCCGCGGGGGACTCGGCTCATCTACCAGGGACATGAGGACGGCCTGCCGGAGCGCGTCGTCACCGAGGTGACCCGGGACCACAAGACCATCCTCGGAGTGCCGGTGGTGGTCGTGCTCGACCGGGTGTTCCTGAACGGCGAGCTGATCGAGAAGACGTTCGACTGGTATGCCCAGGACCGGGACGGCAACGTCTGGTACTTCGGGGAGGACACCAGGGAGTTCGAGGATGGACGCGTCGTCAGCACCGAGGGATCGTTCGAGGCCGGCAAGGACGGAGCTCGCGCCGGCATCCTGATGTGGGCCCATCCGGTGATCTCGCAGATCACCCCGCAGGAGATCGCGCCGGGCGTGGCCGAAGACAAGGCCAAGGTGCTCGACCTGGACGCCACGGTCACCGTCCCCTACGGCACCCTGCACCATTGTCTCAAGCAGGCCGAGTTCACCCCGCTGGAGCCGGGCGCGCTGGAGTACAAGTACTACTGCCCCGGGATTGGCGTCGTGCGGGAGCGCGACGTGCGCGGGGGGACGGCGAACACGGGCCTGGTCGCAGTGCGGCACTAACCGATTCCCTGTCCTCAGCTGGCAGTTGACGCCGCTGCCCGCACCTCGAAGCAGCAGCGCGACCGCTCCCCCCGCTGGCAGCACTCGTGCACCTCCGCCCCCAGGAACTCCGACAGCAGCGACGCCAGCGCCTGGCAGAGCTCGGGCCGGCGGCATACCGCTGACGACAGCGGGCAGCCGGTCAGGCCGCGGAGGGTCAGGGCGTCGGCCGCCCGCCCCGTCTCGATGTCGGCCCCGAGTGAGTTGAGCAGGGCGACCGCCGCGGGCACGCGGGCCTCCAGCCCGCCGGCGGGGGGAGGAGGCAGCACCTCGGCCAGTCGGTGGCCCGCGGCGCGCAGGAGGGCGTCGCGGCGCTCCTGGGGAAGCTGCTCGGCCAGTTCATCCAGCAGCGCGCCGAGCACGGGGGCGTAGGCCCGCGAAAACAGCGGCTCCGCCTCCGGCGGAACGCCGAAGACCAGGGCCGGCTTCCCCGCCCCGGTCCCCCGCCGGCTCCCTTCCGGCCGCACCAGGCCATCCCGCTCGAGCGCCGCCAGGTGGGCGCGGATGGCGTTGTCGGTCAGACCCAGCGCCTTCGCCAGGTCCTCCACCGTCCGCGCCCCCCGGCGAAGCAGGGCCACGATCTGGCCCCGCGTCGTCTCCAGGAACCGCCTGGTGCCGCCGGTGAGGTTCATGCCCACCCCGTCAGTAATAGTCCCCGAAGTTACTGCTTCGCCAGCGATTCCTGCACGTGCTTGGCGTGGGCCAGGTGGGCCACGAAGGCCGGACGGGTCTGCTCCAGCAGGGCCTTGAGCTCGGCGTTCTGAGCGCTGGGGATGAGGGTCTGGTCGAGTGCGTCGAGCACGGACTGGTGGTAGGTCACCTCGTGGTCGATGTACGCCTTGTCGAACTCGGCGCCCTTCTGCTGCTTGAGCGCCTTCAGGTTGGCGTCCCCGCCGTCGGCCAGCTGCTTGCTGGTCGGGTTCGCCTCGGGGGTGACGTGCAGCTTGGTCACCAGCTTGGTGGCGGAGGCGTTGACCGCCGAATGGTCCTGGATCATCTGCTGAGCGAACGCCTTGACCTCGGCGTTGCCGCTCCGCTTGACGGCCAGCTTGCCGGCATCGATGTCCACCGTGTTGGCCGTGACCACGATGGCGGCAATCTGAGGATCGGTGGGGCTCTGCGCGGCGGCCGGGGCGGCCGGGGCGGCCGTC
>DATAOR010000190.1:0-1715 GCA_036265635.1 Gemmatimonadales bacterium | reverse complement strand
GGCGACGAACGCCTGCCGGACGCCCGGCCGAAGCTCCGGGATGGCGTCTGCCCCCCGGGCGGTGGCCAGCAACGGCTTGCCCCACTGCCGGGCGAACCGCTCGAGCGTCGCGAGGCTGGTCTCGCCCAGCCCACGCCGTGGGACGCCGACCGCGCGGAGGAAGGCCTCGTCGTCGGCCGGGTTGGTGATCAGCCGCAGGTAGGCCAGGAGGTCCTTCACTTCGCGCCGGTCATAGAAGCTGATGGCCCCGATCAGCCGATAGGGGATGCCGGCCCGCCGGAACGCCTCCTCCAGTGCCCTTGACTGCGAGTTGGTCCGATAGAGCACCGCCATGTCGGTGTAGGCCCAGTCACCCGCCACGCTCCGCCGCTCGAGCTCGCGGGCCACCCACTCGGCCTCGTCACGCTCGTCGGCCGCGGCCAGCAAGGTCACCGCCTCCCCGCCCTGCCGTCGGGTGGTCAGCGTCTTGCCGATCCGGCCGCTGTTTTCCGCGATCACGCCATTGGCCGCATCGAGCACAACCTGGGTGGAGCGATAGTTCTCCTCCAGGCGCACCAGCCTGGCGCCCGGGAAGTCGCGCAGGAACTCCTGCATGTTGCGCACGTCCGCCCCACGCCAGCCGTAGATCGACTGGTCGTCGTCACCCACCACGCAGACGTTGCCGTGGCTGCCCAGCAGCCGGATCAGCTCGTACTGGGCCCGGTTGGTGTCCTGGAACTCGTCCACCAGAATGAAGCTGAATCGCGCCTGATAGGCCCGGAGCCGGTCGGGATGCTCCCGGAACAGGGTCAGCGGATGCAGCAGCAGGTCGTCGAAATCCATCGCGTTGGCCGCCTGGAGCGCCGGTCCCATGGCGGCGTAGACGTCGGCCGAGACCTGAGCCAGCCGGTCGAACTGCGAGACCCCGGCGGCGAGCTCGGAGGGCGGCATCATCCGGTTCTTGGCACTCGAGATCAGCGACTGGACCGCCCGGGGCGGGAACACCTTGGTCGAGTGACTCCGCTGCTCCATCAGCCGCTTGATCAGGCTGAGCCGGTCGTCCTCGTCGTAGATAGTGAACTGCCGGCTGAACCCGAGCAGCGGCGCCTCGCGGCGGAGCAGCCGGGCGGAGAGCGAGTGGAAGGTGCCGATCCAGAGGCCCGACGGGTCACGATCGAGCAGCCGCCCGATCCGGTGCTTCATCTCGCCCGCCGCCTTGTTGGTGAACGTGACGGCGAAGATCCGGTCGGGCGGGACGCCGTGCCGGTCGATCAGATGGGCGATCCGGGTGGTCAGGACGCGGGTCTTGCCGGACCCCGCGCCCGCCAGGACCAGCATCGGCCCCTCGACGTGGTCCACGGCCTCCCGCTGGGCCGGGTTGAGCGCACGCTCCAACCCCGCCGTCGGCGGGCCCGAGGCCGAAGTATCGATCACGCGGCGGACTCGGCCAGCGGAATGCGCATCACGAAGGTGGCTCCCTTGTCGGTCGGTTCGAGCGCGAGCGCGCCACGGTGGGCATCCTCGACCACCCGGCGGGCCAGGGCCAGCCCGATCCCCCAGCCGCCGCGCTTGGTGGTGATCCCCGGCTCGAACAGCGTTCGCCGGATCTCGCGCAGCACGCCGGGGCCGTCGTCGATCACCCGGATCTCCCCCATGCCCTGCTCGGCGCCGACTCGCAGGATAATCGTTCCCGCCCGGCCCTGCAGCGCATCGATCGCGTTCTTGACCAGCGACTC
>DATAOR010000189.1:0-10861 GCA_036265635.1 Gemmatimonadales bacterium | reverse complement strand
GACCCGCAGCCTGGATCGGCACCCGCTCCAGCCGTGACCGCCGGGCCGCCCGTTCGCGAGGCCCGCTCGCGGACTTGGATGGCAGCCACTTCGAGTTTCGAGGGGAGCCGGGCCTCAGAGGCGGCCCCGAGTCTCCCGGGGGACCAGCACTCGCCCATCCAAGGCCAACGTCATCGTTGGGTCAACCCTCACCGCCTCACCTTGCGCCTTCGAACAACACCACGCCCGTCAGACGAAGCTCCACTGCGTCGGCCCGCCCCGGCGCCGGTGGCAGTGTGGCGAGCGCCGCCAGCAGCTGGCGCTCGCCCAGTCCGGCCATCCCCTCGAGCAGGAGCAGCTCGCCCGCGGTGTGACCCCGCGCGGCGAACCTCAGGCCCCCCTCCAGCAGGCTCAGTCGGGCCGGACCTCGGCGCCGGGCCGCCTCAGTCATCAGAGGCCTGAGGCGCTCGACCAGCCGGCCTGCGGCGAGGGAGGACGCCGCGCCGGACCATCGCCGGCCCGACGCGATGGCCAGCCGGCTCTTCAGCGGAGCAGTCGCCGCGTCGAGCACGTCTCCCAACCGATCGGCCGGCGCCGGTCGGATCTCCTGGCAGCCCGCCGCATAGCGTAGCCGATCCGATACCAGGTCGGGATCCTCGGTCCAGCCGGTGTCCTCCCCCAGCCAACCCACCCCGGTTCCGATCGTTCGCCGGCCGGTGCCTGCGCCGATGAAAAGCTCGAAGCCGACCAGCGCCCCCGGACACCTGCCTCGCACCGCCGCGACGGCCGCCGGACCCGGTGCGGCGTCGAGCTGGTCGGCCAGGGCCGAGCGCCAGCCCCACAGGGAACGCCCGCCGCGCCCAAGACCGGCGCGAGCTCGGAGACCGGCCTTGCGAGCCAGGCGGTCACTCAGCCGCAACGCCGACTCGAGCGCCCGGGGTGGCACGAAGCGGACCACCTCGATCGAGTCGTGGGTCGAGCCGAGCCGGACGGCCCGGCCCTCGCGCTGCTCCAGCCGCATCGGTGTCCAGGGAAGATCGTAGTGCACCACCCGCTCGGCGCGACGGAGGTCGAGCCCTTCGGCGGCGACATCGGTGCAGACCAGGCAGGCCGGTGTACGAAGGGCGACCTTGGCGGGCTCCCGGAACCAGCGGAGCACTGCTGTGCGCGCCGCCGGCAGATGCCCGACGCCGGCCCGGCTGCCGGTGCACCACGCCGCGGCCGGTGGACCCAGCCGCTCCCGCAGGTGCCGCACCGTTTCCCGATGGGTGGCGAACACCACCGTGGGCCGGCCGTCCGACAGCATGGTGCGGAGCCGATCCACCTTGGCGTCCGGGCCCGCCGCCAGCGTGGCGGTCTCGGCGAGGAGGCCGCCGACGGGGTCGAGATCGTCGAGGTAGAGCTCCACCTCGATGGGTTCGGAGACGTCGCCCGGTCCGGGGAGTGATGACGTCTCGCCTCCTCTCTCCAGCAGCCGCCAGAGCACCAGTTGATCGTTCAGCTCGCCGGTGAGCTGCCGGAGCTCGGCCCGGTTCGGCTGCCGTCCGGCGGCCGCCGCATCGGCGGCATGGCGCAGCAAGGCTCGATAGCGGCGGAGCGCGCCCGTCAGCGCCGGGGCGCTGGAGGCGGCGGCTCGGAGCAGGCAGCCCCGCACCAGCGCCGCCACCGAGGCGTCTCGCGACAGCTGGAGGCGACGCAGGCTCGACACCAGCAGGTCTGCTGCCCGCTGCTCGGGGCCCTCCGGCGCGCTGGTCCGCGCCTGCCGTGCCGGGCGAGGGCCGCGCTCGCCCCACTCCTCGACGACCAGGCGGCCCAGGGCGGCGACGGGTTCCCCTCTGGCCAGCGCGCCGCGGAGCGAAGCCACCCCGTCGGGGAGAAGCGCATCGTCCCGGACGCCGAGCAGCAGCTGGTGGGCCAGGTCGTCCAGCCGGTTCACGATCGGTGTCGCGCTCACCAGCAGCACCGGCCGCCCCACCAGCCACGGCGCCACCGTCCGGTATCGCCGTGCGGCTGGATTTCGGAAGTGGTGCGACTCGTCGATGATCACGAGACCGCGCGAAGCCGCCGGCAGGTGCCCTCGGCTGGCGCGCTGGTGGGAGCCGAGCTCGATCGTGATGCCGAGCTTCTCCGCCACGGACCGCCATTGCGATGCGAGCACCGCCGGCGCCAGGCAGCTGGTCGGCGACCGGTACGCCGCCGCCACCGCCAGCGCGATGTACGTCTTGCCACTCCCGACCGGATCGGCGAGGAGCGCGCCACCGTGGTCGGTGAGGGCCTGGAGCGTCCGGCGAAAGCTCCGCACCTGTCCCGGGAGGAGCCATGACGGCGGCACCGCGGGGTGCTCCAGTGGCCGAAGCGCGGCTGCCATGGCGCGGGCCACCGCCGCGCCCGATGCCGGAGGCCCGGGGTCCAGGCTGGCGCGCAGTGGGTCCGCAGGCCTGAGCGCTTCAGCGACGATGCGCGGTACGCTCGGCCACCAGCCCGGCGAGCTCCTGCCGGTCGGCGGGCGAGAGACCGAGATGCCGGGCCGCGATGTCATCGATGGATTCCTGAACCGGCTCGCCGGCCCTACCCGCCTGCGCGGCGGCCAGCAGCGCGGCATCCCCACGGACGCCGTTCGGCACCGGAGCCCGCCGGACGGCGGCGGCGTTGAAGCGGAAGCAGCCGCCGGCGGCCGGCACCGCCCCATGGCGGACCAGGCTGCGAAGCCAGGTGCAGTTGAGCCAGGCCGCCATCCGCTCCGCCTCATCGGCGGTTTCGGCGGCAGCGACGTAGCAGGTGTTGAGCGGGATCCGTTGGGTGTCCCCGTCATCGGTGAGAGCGCAGGCGGTCAGGCGCCGGGCCAGGTCGGCCCAGACGATCCGGTATCGTGCCGTGGCCGCCGAGGTTCGGTAGAGCGTCCAAGGGGGCCCGCCGGCATAATCGGCCCGTGCGCGGAGCCGTGACAGGTGGCCGGCCAGATGGCCGGCGGCGCCGGGCGGCAGCCGCGGCAACGGTGTCCCATCGGCCTGGTATGGCCACAACAGACGCCGGCACGGCTCGGCCCGGAACGGGCGCACATCCCGGCCGCGTACCGCCCAGCGCAGCAGCGCCGGCTCCACCCCATCGAGCGGATCCAGAAACAGATCGTTGGCACCGGTCTTGACCCCGAGGTGACAGGCGAGCCGCTCCCCGAAGGCGGGATGTTCGCGCCGCAGGCGTTCGATCAGTCGCACGGCACGGGGCCGCGACCAGACCCAGGGGCCGCCTCCCCGCAGACTTGCCTGCGGCACCGTGGCTCCATCGGAACCGGGCAGCGTGGTCTCCACCCGGTGACCGGCCGCCGGAGCCTCGCGGCGGACCACCAGGGCCAACGGATAGACGGTGGCCTCGAACGTGGCTTCCGGCCGGCCTGTGAGGTCCGCCACCCGGAGCAGGCTGGTGGATGCGGCCAGGTCGTGCCGGGCCAGACCGGCGTAGCCGGCGGTCGCCAGCTTGGCCGGCACCAGCAGAGCCACTACCCCGCCCGGGCGCACCAGCTCCAGACTCCGCTCGACGAAGGCGAGCGCCAGGTCGGGCCGGTGGCGGTACCCCGGGCCGCTCGACCGCCACCAGCGGTAGCGCCCGGTCAGCTGGCGGCGGACCCCGGCTGCCAGTTGCTCCGCCCGGAGCCACGGAGGGTTCCCGACCACTAGGTCGAAGCCGCCGCCCGCGAAGACGTCGGCGAAGTGGCTCTGGTAGTGGAACCACGGCAGCTCGCGCTCCCGGTCGATGGCGCGGCGGGCCGCCCGCACGGCCCGGCGATCGCGTCGGGCGGTGGCCAGGCGGTCGTGGAGCGCCTGATCCAGGCCTCGCGGCTGGCCGAACAGATCGACACCCCGCGCCAGCGCGAGACACTCTTCGATGCCGGCGTCCACCTGCCGCTCGGCCGCGGCCAGCGAGATCTCGGCCGCCTGGCACTCGGCTGTCCGGAGCTGGCGCACCAGGTTCCGCTTTCTCGCCCCCGTGGCGGTCACCAGCTGGCGGCGCACCGTCACCAGGGCGCGCGTGACCGCCGGATCCGGGGACGGCAGCATCATCCCGCCGACCGGGTCGAACAGGCTGTCGCCTTGTCGGATCAGGCAATCGAGGTTGGGGAGCGGCTCGACCGCCTCCGGACGATCCGCCGGATCGTGCGCTACCACGGCCAGCCACAGTCTGAGCTCCGTGAGGCGCACGGCGGCGGCGCTGCGATCCACCCCGAACAGATTGCGCTGGAGGATCCGGCGGCGGTGGCGGCTCAGAACGTTGCCCCGACCCCGGCAAGCCAGTCTCGACAATTGTTCCAGCGCTCCCAGCAGGAAGGCCCCGGATCCGGCGGCAGGGTCGAGGATCGTCACGTTCGCCAGGGCGCACGCCACCGAAGGATCGCCGGCCGCGAGACGACGTTCGGCCTCCGGCAGCGGCCACCCCAGGCGCGCGGTCAGGTGCGCGGCCAGCGCCGCGCGGAGCATGCCGTCCACCAGCGCCGCCGGAGTGTAGTAGGTCCCCGTGGCCCGCCGGGTGTCGGGGGCCATGACCCCTTCGAAGACCCTGCCCAGCATGTCCGGTGCGATGCCGCCGGACCCCCGGCCTTCGGCCACCACGAAGTGAAACCGCTCGAACAGCCCATCGAACGCGTCGCGCCAGAGCTCGTTCGGGATGTCACCGCGCAGGGTGCGCTCGAGGGGGTGCGGCTCGAACAGACCGCCGTTGAGAAAGGGGACGGCGCCGAACGCGCGCGGCTCCCGACCGCGCTGGTCCACCGGCCGGTTCAGGGTGCCGAAGAAGAGCGGGCGCAGCAGGTCCCGGTGCACTCGGCGTCCACGCGCGAGGCAGTGGTCCAGGGCTTCGGGCAGGAAGCGGTCCCGCCCGTCGAGCCAGCCCTTGGCCTGGATGAAGTAGAGGAACAGCACCCTGGTGAGCTGCAGCAGCGCCAGGTTACGCCGGTCCTCGCCTCGGAGCGCGGTGGGCAGGCCCTCCGACATCCGATCGAGGGTCCTGCGGAACTGGTGGAAGAACCGGTGGCCGACCGCTTCCGCGCTCAAGGCATCCGCGATTCTGGCCGCCTGCGCCAGAGCGCCGACCTCGGCCGCCGCGAGCCGGCCCAACTGAGCCAACGCCTCCGCGGCGGGCCGGTCCAGGTCCAGCGCCAGGCTCGGCCCCGGTCCGAAGGCCACCGCCACGCCGAGCTGCCGGCGAGCCGAGTCCAGCACCAGCACGCCACCCAGACGCCCTCTGGCCGCGAGGCGTCGAGCCAGCCGCCGGGCAAGGCGCTCCGGTGCCGGCCCGCCCGCCAGGGCAAACCAGGGAAAGGTGCCCGCCTGGGCGACCGTCAGAATGGGCTCGGGCCGCGGCCGGGGCAGCAAGTCCGGCACCACGTCGTGGAGCGGCTGATACCCCAGCCCGGCGAGCAGGCCGGCGAGCGATTCGACCGAGTCCACCCGCGACAACGCCGCGGCCAGCGCCGCGGGACCTCCCAAAGCAGGCACGGCCGCACGGTACGGCCTGCTCGCTCGGGCAGCGCCATCCGTTCCACCCGGGCGGGTGCCAAGTGCTGCCTGCTGGACCTCGGGGTCGGCGTCCCCTTATCCTGCAGCCATGCACACTACCTTGCGCTGCCTCGTCGCCTTGACCGCGATGCCCCTCGTGGCCGGACGGAGCCTTGCCGCCCAAGCCGACAGCGGTCTGTTCGTGATCCGCCACGGCAGTGATACGGTCGCCACGGAGCAGTTCAGCCGCACGGCCACCACCCTCAACGGCACCCTGGCGCTGCGGAACACGCGGTCCACCGCCCAGTCTTACGAGGTCCTGGTGGCTCCGGACGCGTCGGTTGCGGCGATCGAGGTGACGGTGCGGGAGCGGTCCGACACGGCTCAACCGAAGCCCCGGGTGGTGCAGCGGGCCCGGATCATCTTCAAGGAGGACAGCGTGTCGGTGGACGACATCAGCAACCACGGACTCCAGACCCGGCTGTTCGGCACCGAGCGAGGCGCCGTGCCCTACCTCAATCTGTCGTTCGCCTTGCTCGAGCAGGCCGTCCGGCACCCCCACACCGGAACGGCGCCGTACCGCGTCCCCCTGTTCAACCTGGGCGGAGGGCAGACGGTGGAGGGGAAGGTGACCTCGCTGGGGGGCGACTCACTCTCACTCGCCATCGGCCAAGTGGAGTTTCACCTGAGGGTGGATCCCGCGGGCCGGGTCCTGGGGGGCAGCATCCCGGCGCAGCAGGTGGTGGTGGAGCGGGTCGGCCGCTGAGCCGGCGCCCGGTCGGGCACTACCCCGCGTCAGGAGAGGGCTGCCCGGTCTCGGTGCCGTAGACCCGGCCGCGCCAGACCACCAGCCGGCCGCCCCGCCAGGTCGAGCGCAGGACGATGTAGAGCACCATCGCGGCGCCCAGTGGGTACCCCAGGCCGTATCCCACCGGGATCGACATCCCGACTGCGATCAGGCTCCAGAACACCACCGACAAGCCGGTGGCCGCCAATGCGGGACCGACCAGTCGGCCGGCGTCGGCGCCCGCCGCCGCGGCCAGGAGGGTGGCAGGCGGCAGCAGCCAGAATGCCAGGGCCGCGACCAGCATGACCGGCACCAGCGCGCGCCGGACCGGCTCATCGGGGAACGAGCGCCGTCCGCCGAGATAGATGTTCTTCGACCAGCCTTCGATCAGCCCGGCGAGGCTGTGGTACATCCGGGTCGCCATCAACCGCTCCGCGAAGACGAAATGGAGCCGCCGGCCATGGCGAAAGTAGGTCTGCGCCAACGCCAGGTCTTCGGCCACCTCGTGCCGCACGGCGGCGTGCGTGCCGGTGGCCTCGTACGCCTCGCGAGTCGTGAGGATGAACTGGCCGTTGGCGATCACGTCCCGCTCACGCCGGGCGCGGTTCACCATTCTGGGATGGTAGCGCAGACCCAGCAGCAGCCAGATCTGCGGCATCACGATACGCTCCCAGAAGGTGACGCACTCCTGACGGGGGGAGACGGTCAGGAGATCGGCGTGCGCCCGCGCCCGCGCGGCGACGGCGCGGCCCAGCAGCTCGGGCTGGTGACAGGTATCCGCGTCGGTAAAGAGCAGCAGTTGCCCCGTGGCGGCCCGGGCGCCCTGGGCGCAGGCCCACGGCTTGCCGTACCAGCCGGCCGGCAGCGCCTCGCCCCGCACCACCCGCAGCCGCGGGTCACGGGCTGCCAGCCGTTCGACCCGGGCGGCGGTGTCGTCGGTCGAGCGGTCGTCCACCACGATGAGCTCAAAGGGGCGGTAGCTCGAGGCGAGAATCGAGCCGATCACCCGCTCGATGGTGGCCGACTCGTTGCGCGCCGGGATGACGATCGACACCGGTGTGCCCGCCGTCGGCGGGACTTCGCTCAGATTGGGGTGGGAATCGGCCAGCCGCGGGAGGCTCAGGAAGGGCGCCAGCCAGGGCAGGGCGGGGAGGAAGTCGGCGAGACTCACGGGGACGGCTAGGGGCCCTGCCTCCCGAGCAGGACCTGCAGCTCGTGCTCCAGCGCATCGAGCTGACGCCCCACGTCGGCCGCATCCACCTCGGCGGCAAACGCCGGCACGCCGTTCTGGGCAAACAGGGTGGCCACCAGCGCGTCGGTGTAACCCACCACGGCCACCGCGATGCCGCGATCGATCACCCGGTTGAGCCGGAGCATGATGGCCATGCCTTGCCGGGCGCGCATGGCCGCCAGGATCGGCGCCAGGTTCCGGATCAGCAGCTCTCTGAGGAACTGGAGCTCCTCGACCACTTCCCCGGCCGCCAGCCCGCGGGTGGCGGCGACCCGCCCGTAGTGCTCGCAGGCCTGGACCCACACCGCGTCGACTTCGCGGCGGAACGGCCCCACCAGCTCGCTGATGATGTCGAGCAGGATGCCGAACTCCCGTTCGACCAGGGCGCGCGGTATCGTGGGAGCGGCGGTGATGCGGTCACCCAGCCAGTCGGCCCATTGGCCGACCATCTGGTCCCGAAGCTCGGCGATGACTCGGCCGGCGGCGAGCAGCGCGGGCTGCGAAGCACGCACGAACCGTCCTCCCCTCGCAAAGGTTGCGACAATCTAACCGCGGAGCGTAGATGGCGGCAAAACCACTGGTTCGTCCCCCGCGTCTCGCCCGCGGGTGTCGAGTCGCGCTGGTCGCGCCGGCGGGGCCTCTGTTGGAACGGGATGATATAGCCCGGGCCGAGGCGCTCTGCCGTGCGCTGGATTACGAACCCCGCACCGGCCCTCGCGCCGGCGGTCACTACGGCTACTTCTCGGGCACCGACGAGGAGCGGTTGGCCGATCTCAACGCCGCGCTGCGGGACCCGGCGATCGACGCGGTGTGGTGCCTCCGCGGCGGCTACGGCGTGACCCGGATCCTCGACGGTGTGGACTTCGAGGCCCTGTCCCGCCGGCCGCGGCCGGTTATCGGCTATTCCGACATTACCGCCCTGCTCGCGGCGGTCGGGCGGCGGAGCGGGCTGGTGACCTTCCATGGGCCGACGGCCCGCGCGGCCATGCCGTCCTTTACCCGCCGCCACTTCGAGAAGGTCCTCGGCCTGGCTGAACCACCGGGTCGGCTCGAGCCGCTGCCGACCCCGACCGACGTCCTGCTTCCCCAGGCCGAGCGGGTGGTGGCGGTGTGCGGCGGCCGCGGCGACGGTGTGCTCGCTGGCGGCAATCTCTCGCTGATCCAGTGCCTGGTCGGCACCCCGTGGTTTCCCGATCTGGACGGCGCCCTGCTGGTGCTGGAGGATGTCGGCGAGGATCTCTACCGAATCGACCGGATGCTGGCCCACCTTCGCGCCATCGGCGCGCTGTCGCGCCTGGCCGGCGTCCTGGTCGGCCGGTTCACTCGCTGCCGGCGGCACCTCGATGACGGGTCACTGGGCGTGGACCAGGTGCTCGAGCATTACTTCGCCCCGCTCCATATCCCGGTCATGATGGGGCTGCCCATCGGCCACATCGACGACCAGTGGACCATCCCCCTCGGCGTGAGAGCCCGGATGGATGCCGAAACCGGCACCGTCGAGCTGCTCGAGCCGGCGGTGGCCTGACCGGGGCGGCTGCGCCGGATAGACAGGTATCTCGCCCGCGCCGCAGCCCGGCTGCATCACCCGGCGTTAGCTTTGGGGATGGCTACCCCCACCCTCACCCGTCACCGGCTGGCCGGTGCCCTGGGCGACATCCTCATCGATGTGCGGGCCGGCGGCCGCGCGTCGCCCCGCCCGGCGGTGGTCGTGGTCCATGGCTTCAAGGGATTCAAGGACTGGGGGTTATGGCCGCCGTTCGCCGAGCGGTTGGCCCGTGCCGGCTGCACCGCGGTCACGCTCAATCTGAGCGGGAGCGGGGTGGATGACTCGGGCGAATTCGTGTTCCCGGAACGCTTCGGCCACAACACCTTTTCGGCCGAGTTGCAAGACCTGCGCCGGGTGGTGGACGCACTGGCGGCGGGGGAGCTCGGGGTGGCGCCACCCAGCAGCCTGGGGCTGCTGGGGCACTCTCGAGGCGGGGGCGTGGCGGTGCTGCATACCGCGGACGATCCGCGGATCCGGGCGCTGGTCACCTGGGCTGCCATCTCCACCGTGGAGCGCTGGACCGAGGCCGCCCAGGACGGCTGGCGGCGGACCGGGGTGCGGGACGAACCGAACGCTCGAACCGGCCAGGTCCTGCCGCTCTACCTCGACGTGCTCGACGACGTTCGGGCCAACCCGGCCCGGCTGGATATCCTCGGTGCGTCAAGGCGGGTCTCGGTGCCCTGGCTGCTCGTCCACGGGACCGGTGATGAGGCCGTCGCACTGGCCGAGGGTGAGCGGCTGGCGGCGGCGGCACCCGGCGCCCGCTTCGTGACCGTGCCCGACGCGGGCCACACGTTCGGGGCGGCTCACCCCTGGCGTGGCGCGACACCCGAGCTCGACCAGGTCCTCGACGTCACCCTGGCTTTCTTCGCCGCGGAGCTCGGCTGAGATGTCCGCGCCGCAGGCGTTCCGGGACCTGACCGGCCGGGTCTGCGTCGTCACCGGCGCCACTCGTGGCATCGGAAGAGCGACCGTGGATCGGCTGGCCGGCCTTGGCGCCCGGCTGGTGCTGCTCAGCCGGCGGCAGGAGGACGGGCAGCGGGTAGCCGATGAGCTGACGGCGACCCACCCCGCGGCTCCCCCACCCGACGTCATCACCGTGGACCTCTCCGCCCAGCAGTCGATCCGGGAGGCGGCCGCGACGGTCCGGAGCCGGTATCCCCGGGTTCATGTGCTGATCAACAACGCCGGCGTGATCCCGCGGCAACGGCTGGTGACGGTGGATGGCCTCGAGATGCAGTTCGCCGTCAACCACCTCGCCTATTTCCTGCTGACTGGCCTGCTCCACGAGCCCCTGGTCGCTGGCGCGCCGTCCCGGGTCATCAACGTCTCCTCCGGGGCGCACCAGGGCGGCACCATCGATTTCACCGATCTGCAGAGCGAGCGGCGCTACGATTCAGTCCGGGTGTACGGCCGGACCAAGCTGGCCAACGTGCTGTTCACCTACCAGCTGGCCCGCCGGCTCGGGAGCGCCGGCGTCACGGCCAACTGCCTCCACCCCGGGGTCATCGCCACCCGCCTCCTGGCCGACTACATGAACGTGCCCATGGTGGATGGGGCAATCGCCACCACGCTCGGAGCCGACCCGGCGGTAGGGGCGGATACGATCGTCTACCTGGCGGCCTCGACCGAAGTGGAGGGGGTGACCGGCCGGTACTTCGTCGGGCGGCAGGAGACCCGATCCTCCGCCGCGTCCTACGACGAGGCCGTTCAGCGGCGACTGTGGGAGGAGAGCGAGCGGCTCACCGGCTTGAGCGTCACCGCCCCACCTTGACCGCCCGCGCCCGAGCGGGCAATCTCCGGCATGCCCATCTATAACTATCGCTGTT
>DATAOR010000188.1:0-7609 GCA_036265635.1 Gemmatimonadales bacterium | reverse complement strand
TCGTACTCGGGCGAGCGGACGATGTCGTACTTCTCGCAGATGACCCAGCTGGCGTTCCACAACTTCGTCTCGGCGGCGGTCGGGATGTCGCTGGCGGTGGCGCTGGTGCGGGGCATCGCCCGGCGGGGCGCGGCGGACGGTGGCGGTCGGCTGGGGAACTTCTGGGCCGACCTGGTACGGGGCACGCTGTATGTCCTGCTGCCGCTGTCGCTGCTGGTCGCGCTGCTCCTGGTCCAGCAGGGCGTGATCCAGAACTTCGACCACTACCTCGATATCACCACCCTCGAGGGCGCCAGGCAGACGCTGGCCATGGGCCCGGTGGCCAGCCAGGAGGCGATCAAGCAGCTCGGCACCAACGGCGGCGGCTTCTTCAACGCCAATGCCGCCCACCCGTTCGAGAACCCGACGCCGGGGACCAACTTCTGGTCCATGCTCGCCATCTTCGCCATTCCCTCGGCGCTCACCTGGCTGCTCGGCCGGATGGTCGGGCAGCCGCGGCACGGCTGGTCGGTGTGGGCGGCGATGTTCACGCTCTTCCTGGCCGGCGTCACCACCGCCTACTGGGCCGAGGCCCGGGGCAACCCGATCCACGCGGCCCGCGGGGTCGAGCTACTCGCAACACCCGGCAATCCCGGCGGCAACATGGAGGGGAAGGAGGTCCGGTTCGGCATCGCCGGCTCGGCCCTCTACGCCACCGTCACGACCGACGCCTCGTGTGGCGCGGTCAACGCGATGCACGACTCGTTCACGCCGCTGGGCGGCCTGGTGCCGCTGCTCAACATCCAGCTCGGCGAGGTGGTCTTCGGCGGCGTCGGGGCCGGACTGTACGGCGCCCTGGTGATGGTGGTGCTGACCGTGTTCCTCGCCGGCCTGATGGTGGGACGGACCCCCGAGTACCTCGGCAAGAAGATCCGGAGCCGCGAGGTCCAGGCGGCGATGCTCTACGTCCTGGTGTTTCCCGCCACCATCCTGGCGCTGACCGCGGTGTCGGCGGTGCTGCCGGCCGGGCTGGCGGGGATCCACAACGCCGGCCCCCACGGCCTGAGCGAGCTGCTCTACGCCTTCACCTCGACCACCGGCAACAACGGCAGCGCCTTCGCCGGGCTGACGGGCGGAACCTACTGGTACAACAGCCTGCTCGGGGCGGCCACCCTGGTCGGCCGGTTCGCCATGATCGTCCCGATGCTGGCCCTCGGCGGCTTCCTGGCCGAGCAGACGCCGGCGGCCGAGACGGCGGGCAGCTTCCCGGTGGACACGCCGCTGTTCGTGATCCTGCTGATCGGCGTCATCCTGCTGGTCGGGGCGCTGACCTTCTTCCCCGCGCTCTCGCTCGGACCCATCGTCGAGCACTTCCTGATGACCGCCGGAACGGTGTTCTAGCCGTGGCCCCCGCCAGGCGTCCGCTGTTCGACCGGCCGATCGTCCGCCGAGCCTTGTCCGAGTCGGTGGCCAAGCTCGATCCCCGCCACATGCTGCGGAACCCGGTGATGTTCGTGGTGCTGGTGGGCAGCGGGCTGACCACGCTGGCGCTGGTCTGGGACGCCCTCACCGGCCGGGGCGACCTCGGCTTCACGCTTCAGCTCGCGCTGTGGCTCTGGTTCACCGTGCTGTTCGCCAACTTCGCCGAGGCGATGGCGGAGGGTCGGGGCAAGGCGCAGGCCGACGCGCTGCGGGGCGCCCGGCAGGACACCCGGGCCAAGCGGATGCGGGAGCCGGGCAACCATCTCGATTTCCTCTCGGTCTTCGCCACCGAGCTCCGGGCCGACGACTACGTGCTGGTAAAGGCGGGCGACCTGATCCCGGCCGACGGCGAGGTGGTCGAGGGGGTCGCTTCGGTAGACGAGTCCGCCATCACCGGCGAGTCGGCCCCGGTCATCCGCGAGTCGGGCGGCGACCGCTCGGCCGTGACCGGCGGGACCAAGGTGCTGTCGGACTGGATGGTGGTCCGGGTGACGGCCAATCCCGGCGAGACCTTCGTTGACCGAATCATCGCCCTGGTCGAAGGGGCCAGCCGGCAGAAGACGCCCAACGAGATCGCGCTCACCATCCTGCTGTCGGGCCTGACGGTGGTATTCCTGCTGGCGGTGGTCACCCTCCAGCCGCTGGCGGTCTACAGCGGCCGCGCCGTGCCGGTGCCGGTGCTGATCGCCCTGCTCGTCTGCCTCATCCCGACCACCATTGGCGGCCTGCTTTCGGCCATCGGCATCGCCGGGATGGACCGGCTGATCCAGCAGAACGTGATCGCCATGAGCGGCCGGGCGGTCGAGGCTGCCGGGGACGTCAACACGCTGCTGCTCGACAAGACCGGCACCATCACCCTGGGCAACCGCCAGGCGGTCGAATTTCTGCCGGTCGGCGGCGTTCGAGCCGAGGACCTGGCCGAGCGGTCGCAGCTGGCCTCGCTGCCCGACGAGACGCCCGAGGGCCGAAGCATCGTGGTGCTGGCCAAGGAGCGGTTCGGGCTCCGGGGCCCGGCCTCGGCCCACGGC
This sequence comes from Gemmatimonadales bacterium, assembly GCA_036265635.1. GTDB lineage: Bacteria > Gemmatimonadota > Gemmatimonadetes > Gemmatimonadales > GWC2-71-9 > CAVVWJ01. The sequence continues at coordinate 5,120 of DATAOR010000188.1, read as the reverse complement.
AACGGCCATCCGGCGATGACCTTCGTGCCGTTCTCGGCCGCCACCCGGATGAGCGGTGTCAACCTGGGCGAGCTGCAGCTGCGGAAGGGCGCCGCCGACGCCATCGGCCGCTGGGTGGCCGAGACGGGCGGCAGCGTGCCGCCCGAGACCGGTCGGGTGGTCGAGTCGATCGCCCGGCAGGGCGGCACCCCGCTGGTCGTGGCCGAGCGGGAGCACGGCGGCACCCGGGTGCTGGGCGCGGTCCACCTCAAGGACGTGGTCAAGGGCGGGATGAAGGAGCGGTTCGAGCGGCTCCGGACGATGGGGATCCGGACCGTGATGATCACGGGCGACAATCCGCTCACCGCCGCCGCCATCGCCGCCGAGGCCGGGGTGGACGACTTCCTGGCCGAGGCGCTGCCGGAGGACAAGCTGGCGCTGATCCGGACCGAGCAGGGCGGCGGCCGGCTGGTGGCGATGGCCGGCGACGGGACCAACGACGCGCCCGCCCTGGCCCAGGCCGACGTGGGGGTGGCGATGAACACGGGCACCCAGGCGGCCCGCGAGGCCGGCAACATGGTGGACCTGGACTCCAATCCGACCAAGCTCATCGAGATCGTCGAGATCGGGAAGCAGCTGCTGATGACCCGGGGCTCGCTCACCACCTTCTCGATCGCGAACGACGTGGCCAAGTACTTCGCCATCATCCCGGCGATGTTCGCCGCCACCTATCCGGCGCTGGGCGCCCTCAACCTGATGCACCTGACTTCACCCAAGTCGGCTGTGCTCAGCAGCGTGATCTTCAACGCCCTGATCATCGTCGCCCTGATCCCGCTGGCGCTCCGCGGGGTGGCCTACCGGCCGGCGCCGGCGGCCGTCATCCTGCGGCGCAACATCCTGATCTACGGGGTGGGTGGGCTCACCGTGCCGTTCGTCGGGATCAAGCTGATCGACGTCCTCCTCACTACCATGGGACTGGTCTGAGCCATGCGCACCCTGCTGCGGGCCCAGCTCCGTCCGGCCATCGTGCTGACGCTGCTGCTCTGTCTGCTCACCGGCTTCCTCTATCCCGGCGTGGTGACCGGCCTGGCCCAGCTGCTGTTTCCCTGGCAGGCGCACGGCAGCCTGGTGCGGGTCGCCGGGCGGGTGGTGGGAAGCGCGCTGATCGGCCAGCCGTTCACCCGGCCCGAGTATTTCCATCCTCGACCCTCCGCCGCGGGGGCGGGGTACGACGGCACAGCCTCCGGTGGCACCAACAGGGGGCCGACCGACCGCCAGCTGGCGGATAGCCTGATCGCGGGGGCGGTGGACCGGGTGGTGGAGGAGGAAGGCGGGGTCCGCGGCCGGATCCCGTCCGACATGGTCACCGCCTCGGGCTCGGGCCTCGACCCCGACATCAGTCCGGCCAACGCCGAGCTCCAGGTGGCCCGGGTAGCCCGGGCGCGCGGGCTGACACCGGACCGCGTCCGCGCGCTCGTGGCCAACCACATCACGGGCCGCCAGCTCGGCCTCCTGGGCGAGCCACGGATCAACGTGCTCCTGCTCAATCTGGCGCTCGACAGTCTGACTTCGGGGAAAGGCGTATCTTTGAGTACCCCATGATCCTCCGGTCCCGATGACCGCCCGGCGTCCCGACCCGGACGCGCTGCTCCGCCGCGTACAGGACGCCTCGGAGCGGGCCCGGCGTGGCCAGCTCAAGGTCTTCCTTGGCGCCTCACCCGGCGTGGGGAAGACCTTCGCCATGCTGGAGGCCGCCCGGGCCCGACGGGCGGAGGGGCTCGACGTGGTGATTGGGTTGGTCGAGACCCACGGCCGGGCCGAGACCGGGCGGCTGCTCGAGGGCCTCGAGATCCTGCCGCGCCGGCCGCTGGAGTACCGCGGCGCGGTGCTGGAAGAGTTCGACCTCGACGCCGCCCTGGCGCGGCGGCCGGCCCTCCTGGTGGTGGATGAGCTGGCCCACACCAACGCCGCCGGCTCCCGCCACGCCAAGCGGTGGCAGGATGTCGAGGAGCTGGTCGCCGCGGGGCTCACGGTCTACACCACCCTCAACATCCAGCACGTCGAGAGCCTCAACGACGTGGTGGCCGGGATCACCGGCATCACGGTGCGGGAGACCGTGCCCGACTCGATCCTCGAGCGGGCCGACGAGGTCGAGTTGGTGGACGTCTCACCCGACGTGCTCCAGCAGCGGCTGCGCGAGGGCAAGGTCTACCTCCCCGACCAGGCCGGCCGGGCGATCGAGCAATTCTTCCGCAAGGGCAACCTCATCGCCCTGCGCGAGCTGGCCCTCCGGCGCACAGCCGAGCGAGTGGACGCCCAGATGCGCGGCTACATGGCCGAGCGGGGCATCCGGGGCACCTGGGCGGCGACCGAGCGGTTCCTGGTCTGCATCGGGCCCAGCGCCGACGCGGTCCGGCTGGTCCGGGCCACCCGACGGATGGCGGCCGGAGCCCACGCCGACTGGATCGCGGTCCACGTGGCGACCCCCGACGACCAGCGGCTCACCCCCGCGGAACGGGAGGACCTGCTCCGCGCACTCGAGCTGGCCGAGCAGCTCGGCGGCCGGACCGCCACGCTCACCGGCACCAGCGCGGCCGACGAGCTGCTGGCCTTCGCCCGGGAGCACAACGTCACCCGGCTGGTGATCGGGAAGACCCGTCGGCCGCGCTGGCGCGACAGGCTGCGGGGCTCGCTCCACGACGCCCTGCTGCGGGGCAGCGGCGGGATCGAGCTGCTGGCCATCACGGGCTCGGAGGACGAGGACGCGGCGCCGCGCCCCGCGCCGCTCCCGGCCGGGCGGCCTTCCACTCTGCGCGACTATCTCCCCGCGCTGGCAATCGTGGCGGTGCCCACCGGGCTGGGACTGCTGGCCCGGCGGGCCGGCCTGCTGGTCCCGCCGATCGACGCCGCCATGCTCTATCTGCTGGCCGTGGTGGTGGCCTCGGCCCGCCTCCGCCAGGGCCCGGCGGTGGTGGCCTCGCTGATGGGGATCGCGGCCTTCGACTACTTCTTCGTTCATCCGTTCTACACCTTCTCGGTCGGCGACGTGCGCTACGTCCTCACCTTCGGGGTCATGCTGGCGGTGGCCCTGGTGATGGGCCGGCTCACGACCCGGATCCGGAGCCAGGCCGACGCGGCGCGTGAGCGGGAGCAGCGGACCGCCGCGCTCTACGCGCTGAGCCGCGAGCTGGCGACAGCCCGGACCCGGGAGGCGGTGGCCGCGGCCGCGATCCGAAGCGTGCGCGATACCTTCGCCCTGGGCGCGGCCGTGCTGCTCCCGTGCGGGCCGGAGGGCGGCGGCACCGAGGAGGTCGGCCCCGCCGTGACCGGGCCGGGTGGAAGGACGGGCACCATCCCGCCGGAAGGACTGGTGCCGGTCGGTCCGGTCTCACTCCCGCTGGACGAGCGCGAGCGGGCGGTGGCCCGGTGGGCCTTCGACCACGGCCAGCCGGCGGGACGAGGCACCGCCACCCTGCCCGGGGCCGCGGCGCTCTACCTGCCGCTGTCCTCATCCGGCCGCACCGTCGGCGTGCTCGGCGTCCCGCTGGCCGAGGCAGGGGAGGTCCGCGACCCGGCCCGGCGCCGGCTGCTCGAGTCGCTGGCGGGACAGACCGCGGTGGCGCTCGAGCGGCTCGACCTGGCCGAGCAGGCCCGGGAGTCGGAGGTCCAGGTCGAGGCCGAGCGGCTCCGGACCGCGCTGCTGAGCTCGCTCTCGCACGACATGCGGACACCGCTGGCGGCGATCGAGGGCGCCGCCACGACCCTCCTGCAGGAGGAGGACCACCCGCTGGCCTCGCGGCGCGAGCTGGCCGACACCATCGTCCAGGAGTCGCACCGGATGGGGCGGCTGGTGGCCAACCTGCTCGACATGATCCGGCTGGAATCGGGCACGCTTCAGACCCAGAAGGAATGGCAGCTGCTGTCCGACGCGGTCGGCGTGGCGCTGCTGAGAACCGAGGACCAGCTGGCCGGGCACCCGGTGACCACCAGCATCCCGGCCGACCTGCCGCTGGTGCCGTTCGACGAGATCCTGCTGGAGCAGGTCTTCGTCAATCTGCTGGAGAACGCCGCGCGCCACACGCCGCCCGGCACGCCCATCGAGATTGGGGCGGAGAGCCGGCCGCGCGAGGTCGTGGCCTGGGTGGCGGATCGCGGCCCGGGTCTGACGCCGGGGGAGGAGGACACGGTGTTCGACAAGTTTCACCGTGGTGCGGCCACCACCGGTGGCATCGGGCTCGGCCTCACCATCTGCCGCGGCATCGTGAGGGCCCATGGCGGGCAGATCTGGGCCGAGAACCGGACCGGTGGCGGCGCGGTGTTCAAGCTGTCGCTGCCGCTCGCCGGGACGCCGCCGACCCTGGTGGCGGAAGGTCGCGCCGAGCCCGGCGGCGCGGCCGCGCACGACGGAGCGGCCGGCGCATCCGGCGGACCGGTCCCGGGCCTGCCGGGTGCCGCGCCGGCCGTCGGCTCAGACCCCTCTCACCCGGAGGCTCAGGCCGCGTGGACCAGCCAGGCCCGCTCGTCCTCCTGATCGAGGATGAGCCGCAGATGCGGCGCTTCCTCCGGACCGCCCTCACCGCGCGCGACTACCGGCTGGTGGAGGCCGGCACCGCCCGGGAAGGGCTGGCCCAGGCCACCGGGCGCAACCCCGACCTGATCCTGCTCGACCTTGGCCTGCCAGACCGCGACGGTCTGGCGGTCACCCGCGAGATCCGCGAATGGAGCGCCATCCCGATCATCGTGCTCTCGGCCCGGGGCCGGGAGCAGGACAAGGTCGCGGCCCTCGATCTCGGGGCCGACGACTATCTCACCAAGCCGTTTGGGGTGGATGAGCTGCTGGCCCGGATGAGGGTGGCGCTCCGCCACGCCAGCCTGCCGCCGGGGCCGCCGGAGCCGACCTTCGAAGTAGCGGATCTCCGGGTGGACCTGGCGGCCCGCCGGGTCTGGCGCGGGGAAGCGGAAGTCCATCTTACGCCGACCGAGTACAAACTGCTCACCACGCTGGTCCGGCATGCGGGCAAAGTGCTGACCCACCGGCAGCTGTTGAATGAAGTCTGGGGGTCGGGTTACGTGAACCAGTCCCATTACGTCCGGGTCTACGTGGGCCAGCTCCGGCAGAAGATCGAGGCTGATCCGACTCG
>DATAOR010000187.1:0-4525 GCA_036265635.1 Gemmatimonadales bacterium | reverse complement strand
CGCCCCGGGCGGCCTCGAGCAGCGCCAGGTGCGGCCGGGTGTCGCCCGAGTAGACCAGGGTCCGGCCGTGGCGCGGCGTGCCCACCAGTTCGGCCGGGCTCACGGTGCGCCCGTCCTCCAGCGAGACCGTTTCACCCTTGTGAAGCCGGCCCCAGAGCGGGCCTTCCGGCACGCCCAGCTCCCGGGCCCGCGCCGGATGGAACCGGCCGAGCCGGATGTGCTCCGCCAGGGCATAGCCCACCGTGTCGGCCCGGTGATCGGTCTCGAAGACGACCAGGTCGTAGCCGTCGCGGACCAGCCGATCGCCCGGGCGGAGCTCCACGATCTCGACCGGAAACTTGTTCCGCTCCACCCCGAGGCTGATGGCCGTGCCGAGCACCCGCTTGGCCCCGCGCGGCCCGTACAGCGTCACCGGGGCCGTGCGGTCCTGCAACCCCATGGTCCGGAGCAGGCCGGTGATCCCCAGGATGTGATCGGCGTGATAGTGGCTGAAGAAGACCTCGGTGAAGCTGAACCCGACGCCGTACCGCATCATCTGGCGCTGGGTCCCTTCGCCGCAGTCGAACAGGATGGTCTCGCCTTCCCGCTGCACGGCCAGCGCCGCCACGTTGCGGTCCACGGTGGGCGTAGCGGCCCCGGTGCCGAGAAAGGTGGCGGAGAGCATGCGGGAGCCCCCGCTAGAACAGCTTCACCGTCACCGGCACCTTGCCCGGATGCTTCTGCAGCTCGTCGAGCAGCCGCTTCATCGACTGCGAGAGCTGCCGCACGTCGCCGTAGAAGCCGGTATCGGTGGCGAACTTGCCGAGCGAGCCCCGGCCGCTGTTGACCCCGGCCAGCACGCTGTCGAGCCGGGCGCCGGTGGTGGTCAGCTGGGCCGTCATCGCGGCCAGATTGCCGGTGAGGGTGTCGGCCCGGCCCAGCGTCCGGGCCAGCGCCGGGTTGGCCAGGGTGCTGTCGAGCCGGGCGCCGAGCGAGCGGAACGAGGCCATGGTCCGGGTCAGCTCGGCCGACGGGCCGGCCTTGGGGTCGCTCAGCAGCGCCATGGTGCGCTGGGTGGTCTTGAGCGTCGCCTGGAGCTGGTTCAGCGTTTCGTACAGCTCGTCGGCCGTCTTCTGGTTGACGATGGACTGGGCGCCCAGCAGCACACTGTCGGCCCGGTCGGTCAGCTGGGCGGCCCGGTCGGTCAGGCCCGACTTCATGGTGCCGACGATGACCCGATCGTGCGGCAGGCGCTGGGGCGCGTCACCCGGATTGAACTCGATGGCGGCATCGCCCACGAACCCCACCGCCACCACCGAGGCCGAGGCATCGAGCTTGGGCTGGAACTTGTCGGGCAGGCTGACCGACACCAGCACCTTGCCCACGTCGGACAGAGCGATCTTCTCCACCTTGCCCACCGGCACGCCCGAGATCCGCACCGGCGAGCTCGACTTGAGGTTGGCCGCGTCGGCAAACTGGATCCGGTAGAACTCGTCGCTGTCCGCCCCGATCGACCGGCCGCTCAGCCAGGTCGTGCCGACGAAGAACAGCACGCAGGCCAGGATGACCAGGGTACCGACGGTGGCTTCCTGCTTGTAGGCCAGGTCCATGACTCGCTCAGGCTGCGATGGTGGCGTTGTGGAAGTCGCGCTCCAGGAACTCCCGTACTGTCGGATCCTGCGACGCCAGGAACTCCTTGGGCGTGCCCTGCTGGACGATCTTGCCGCCGGTCAGCAGCGCCAGTCGGTTGGCGGTGCGGAAGGCACCGCGGACATCATGGGTCACCATCACGCCGGTCACCCCCAGGGTTTCGGCCAGGGTCCGGACCAGCTCGTCGATCACGTCGGCATTGACCGGGTCGAGCCCCGAGGTGGGCTCGTCGTACAGCAGGTACTTGGGCCGGCCCGCGATGGCCCGGGCGATGCCGACCCGCTTCCGCATGCCGCCGGACAGCTGGGCGGGAAACTTGTCCACCGTCTCCGGCGGCAGGTTCACCAGCTTGATGCACTCGGCCACCCGCTCGCGGGCGTAGTCGAGGTCGCGGTAGCACTTGTCGTCGGTGATGCCGAGGCGGACGTTCTCGAACACGTTGTCGGAGTCGAACAGCGCACCGTTCTGGAACACGTACCCGATGTGCGACCGCAGCTCGGCCAGCTCGTGCCGCTTGAGCCGGACCACGTCCTTGTCGTCCACGATGATGGTGCCGCTGTCGGGATGGATCAGCCCGATGATGTGCTTGAGCAGGACGCTCTTGCCGGTGCCCGACGGGCCCAGCAGGGCGACCGTCTCGCCTTCCTGCACGCTGAAGTTGACGCCGTCGAGCACGACCTGCTTGCCGAACCGCTTGTGGACGTCGCGGAGCTCGATCATTGGTTGAGCAGCAGCTTGGTGAGGATGACGTCGAGCAGCAGGATCATGACCGAGCTGCTGACGACGGCGCCCGTGGTGGACCGTCCCACGCCCTCGGCCCCCTGCTGGGTATTGAACCCCATGTAGCAGGAGATGACCGTGATACAGGCGGCGAAGAAGAACGCCTTGATGATGGAATAGGTGGCGTCGAACGGGCGCCAGAAGGTCCGCGCGCCGTAGGCGAAGTCGGCGTCGCTGATCGGCAGCACCAGCTTCATGCTGAACCAGCCCGCCCCGATGCCCATCACGTCGGCGAACACGGTCAGGACCGGGATCATGATCAGCCCGGCCAGCACCCGCGGAATGATCAGGTGCGACGAGGGCGACCGGCCCAGGCTCTCGAGCGCGTCGATCTGCTCGGTCACCCGCATGGTCCCCAGCTCGGCGGCGTAGCGGGCCCCGATCCGGCCGGCCAGGATCAGCCCGGTGAGCACCGGGCCCAGCTCGAGCACGATCGACTCGACGATGACGCCGGCCAGGTAGTAGATCGGGATGGTGCCGGTGAACTGATACCGCGCCTGGAGGGCGGTCACCCCGCCGGCGAAGCCGGAGATGAGCAGCACGATGAACAGGCTGCCGACCCCGATGTTCCACGCCTCGGCGAAGGTGCGCGGCAGCCAGATGCGCACCTCGTTGAGGCTCCGCACCAGATCGGCCACCATCATGGCTACCCGGCCGACGTGGGAAGTCGCGTTGAGGAACCAGCGACCGACCACCCGGGGGAGGGCGAGCACTTCGGTGGCCATGAGCGGGGGGGACCTCCGGGCTGGACGGGCGGCGGCGGCGCCCGGCATGGAGCATCGTGGAGCGGCCGCGGCGTGGCCGGGCGCCGCGCTGACCCTCTATCTTCACCCCCCATGGCCCCCAAGTCCACCCCCGCGCGCACCGCTGTCGCGCCCCGCGAGGCGCAGCGGTTTCGCCGCCGGCTGCTGCGCTGGTTCCGGCGGCACGGGCGGGACCTGCCGTGGCGCCGGACCCGCGATCCCTATCACGTCCTGGTCGCCGAGTTCATGCTCCAGCAGACCCAGGTGTCGCGGGTGGAGGCCTACTACGGCCGGTTCCTCGAGCGCTACCCCACCGTGGAGGTCCTGGCCCGCGCCGAGGCCGCGATGGTACGGGAGAGCTGGGCCGGCCTGGGCTACTACCGGCGCGCCGCCAATCTCCACCGGCTGGCCCAGGCCGTGGTCGGCGATCACGCCGGTCTGATCCCGCGCGACCCGGCCCACTTGGTCCGGCTCCCCGGAGTCGGCCGATACACCGCCGGGGCCGTAGCCAGCTTCGCCTACCAGCGGGCCATCCCCGCCATCGATACCAACGTGGCCCGGGTGATCCGGCGGGCCTTCCATCCGCGCCGGCCAGGCCGCGGGGCCGACCGGATGGTCTGGGCGACCGGTGCCGCGCTGATGCCGCGCCGGAGCGGGCCCGCCGCCTGGGCCTTCAATCAGGCCATCATGGAGCTGGGCGCCCTGGTCTGCACCGCCCGGGTTGCCCGCTGCGGGATCTGCCCCGTGCGGCCCGTCTGCGCCACCGGACGGGCGACCCGCCTGCGTGAGTCGTCAGTCCAGCCGCGTTCGAAAGCGCCGGCGGGGGGTTGAGCCGCGGTTGAGCGCGACGGCCCAGAGTGCGGCATGCATCGGGTGTTCTACGTCTATATCCTCGCCAGCGATTCGCGCGAGCTCTTCGTGGGCGTCACCAACAACCTGATCCGCCGGATCGCCGAGCACCGGGGCGGCGCCGATCCCTATCATCACGTCTTCCGTCACGCCACCGCCCGCCTGGTCCACGTCGAGGCCGCGGGCCAGGCACGGGACGCGGTCCGGCGTGAGCGGCAGCTCAAGGAATGGCCCCGACGCCGGAAGATCGCACTGATCGAAGAGACCAATCCGAGCTGGGAGGATCTTGCCGCGGCGTGGCCCCGGCAGGGTTGAGGCGCGCGGCGGCCTGGGCGCGGCGAAAGGGGCGGGCCTCGACGGCCCGCCCCTCTGTCTTCCCGCCGCTGCGAATTCCGGATCCGGCGCGGCGGGCTCGAGGTGGGCAAGCCGCTCCGTCCTCCCGCCGCTGTCCTCCCACCGCAGCCCGGCTGCTAGCGCACCAGAGCTCCGGCGACGAGCGCCACCAGGCCGAGCACGCCGGCGGC
>DATAOR010000186.1:0-10805 GCA_036265635.1 Gemmatimonadales bacterium | reverse complement strand
CGGCGGCGTTGCCTTTTCTTACGGTCGCCCGTGCCCGTGCCCGTGCCCGTGCCCGTGACCGTGCCCATTCCCATGCGCGTGCCCATGTCCAGCGTGTGCCCGTGCCCGTACCCACGTCCATGCGCCTTCCCCATGCCCGTCCCCGTGCATGGCTCTGGCTCTGGCTCCGGCCCTGGCGCTAGCGCGACTGCCGCAGGAGGTCAAGCAGCCGACGGGCATCGCGCACCGCGTGGCCCTCGCGGTCGTTGTTGAAGTAGACGTAGACGTCCTTGCCCGAGCGCGTCAGCGCGCGTACCCGTCCCGCCCAGCCCTTCAGTTCGTCATCCCGGAATCGTCCGGCCGAGTCATGCCCGGCATGCATGCGCAGGTAGCTGAACCCCGCCGTCGTCACCAGGTCCGGCACCACCCGTCCTCCGACCGGCACGCAGAGGGCCACGCCCCGGCTCGCCAGCATCTGCCACACCGCGGGCGTCTGCCAGCTGGGGTGGCGGGTCTCCAGGACCCATCGGGGGCCGTCGGGCAGGTGGTCGAGGAATTCGGCCAGCCGCCTCAGGTCGCAGGTGAACCGGGGCGGGAGCTGCACCAGTAGCGGTCCCAGCTTGGCCTCGAGCAGGCGGGCGCCCTCGAGGAAGGCGCGCAGCGGCTCCTCGGCGTGGTGCAGTCGGCGGCGGTGACTCACCTCGCGCGAGACCTTGACCGCGAAGACGAAATCGTCTGCGGTCTCCTCGCGCCAGCGACGGTAGCTGCTGGCTGTCGGCGGTCGGTAGAAGGGATAGTTGAGCTCGACCGTCCGGAAGTGCCGTGCGTACCAGGCCAGCTCCTCCGGCGGCCTGAGCCCGGGCGGATAGAACACCCCGTCCCGCCAGTGGGGATAGACGTAGCCCGACGTGCCGACCCAGACCTCCGCCATACTTCCTCGCCTGTCGCCGCCGGGCATGCCGATTGCCCTTTGGGTATCCCGCCAATCCTGGAGTGACGGCGCCGGCTGCAAAGGTCCGCGCGCCGCCTGGTCGCCTGCACCGTCCAACCGTTCGGCTACCGTTTGTCGTATCGAACCAGCCCGGCCGGCCGGCTCCGCCGCCCTCGGGGACCGCCGGCCCAGGCCCTCCCAGCGCCCCGCGCTGGCGTGGAGGCAGCGATGCCCGTCGTACGAGAGGGAAGGGAAGGCGCACCGCCTTGCGCGGTCCCCCTGGCCGGGTTGCAACTTCGGCGCTACACTGTGGGCAGGACGTCGCCACACCGGCTCGGCTCCCCCGACATACCGATGCGCATGGCTACAGTCTTTCGGATCGCGCTCGCCGCCACTGCGACCGCCGCGCTGGTCGCCTGCGGCGTTCCAACCCAGACCACCCGGCTCACCGGCGGGCCGGAGCCGGTCACCGTCCGGCTCGAGCCGGCGGCCCTGGCGCCGGGACAGTCGGCCGAGCTGACCATCACCAGTCCGGGCGCGGACAGCATCGTCTTCGAGTCCGAGAACGGCCTCGACCGCTACTGGTCTACCCGCGACACGCTCAGGGTGCGGCTCGACGCCGCCTTCGGCGACTCGATCCCGCGAGAGCACTTTGCCGCCCGCTACGACCGCGCCCTGCTCAGCCGGGTGATGAAGCCGGCCCGGATCCAGATCTGCCGGGCTCATGCCTGCCGGACCATCTATCACGAGATCCCGCTGGCGGTGCCCGAGGCGAACCACCGAACCGTGGCGGTCACGGCGGGCTACAATACGGTGTTCGCCCGCCGGTCGCTGGTCGGCTCGCACAGCGTAGTGCTGTTCCGCGAGGCGCTCAGCAGCGGCATCTGGTCGGCCCAGGCGGAGCTTAGCGATCGGCATTGGAGTGGGCGGGTCGCCGGCTACGCCGGCTCCAGCGAGCAAGGACTCTCGCTCGACCTGTCCCGGGTGCTCAAGCGGGTGGGCGACGTGAGCTACGGCGTGGCGGTCCACCTGGATACCGACCGGAGCGACTGGCTGCCCCGGGACGAGAGTCCGGTGCTGGCCGATCGGGCCGGCTGGCGGATCGGCCTGGGTCCGAGCGTGATGCTGCGGGGCGTCACCGCCAGCTCCCAGCTCGGGATCTACGACGACGGCGCCCAGACGCTCCAGTTCGTGAGCACGAGGGTCAGCCTGAACGGCAACCTGACGGAAGTCCGGCTGCCCGTGAGCCTCACGGCCGAGAAGACGTTCGCCTTCGGGGGCGGCGCCATCGTTTCGCGCCGCCGGGACGCGCTGGAGCGGATGGTCGCCAGTGTCCACCTGGTAGACGCCTTCGCCCTGAACGTCGGGATCGCCTCCCACCGGAGCGCCTGGCCCAACGAGCGGCCCAGCGACGACCTGCGAGCCAGCGAGACCCTCTTCACCCTCGGCGGGCAGTATTCGCTGAGCTGGTAGCGTTCGCGCCGGCATCCCGGCGGGTGCCCGCCGAGGCCGGTCCGGTCAGACGTACAGTCGCCGCACCATGTCGGCCGCCGACTCATCGACCAGATCCCCGCTCCGGAGCCGGTCGAAGCTGTCGAGCAGTTCCTCCACCCGCAGCTGTCGCTTGCGGGTCCCGCCGATGCTCTCCACGATCCGGCCCCGGTGCATGATGACGACCCGATCGCCCAGGGCCACCGCCTGCTGCATCGAATGGGTCACCATCAGCGTGGTCAGCTCCTCCCGCCGGACGAACTCCTCCGTCAGGCGGACCACCTGCTCGGTGCTCCGCGGATCGAGCGCCGCGGTGTGCTCGTCCAGCAGCAGCAGCTCCGGCCGGACCAGCGTCGCCATCAGCAGGGTGAGCGCCTGCCGCTGGCCGCCCGAAAGCGCCCCGACCGGCGTGTCCAACCGATCCTCCAGCCCCAGACCCAGCTGCTCGACCCGTGCGGCCAGCTCCCGCCGCCGGCCGCGGCCCAGCGCGTTCCGCAGCACGCCCCGCCGACGTCCTCGCCTGGCCGCGACGGCCAGGTTCTCGGCCACCGTGAGCTGGGCAATGCTGCCGGTGGCCGGATTCTGGAACACCCGTCCCACCAGCGGCGCGCGCCTCCATTCGGGCCAGCGGGTGACATCCTGGCCTGCCAGGCGCACGGTGCCCTGGTCCGGCACCAGCGTCCCGGCGATGGCATTGAGCAGGCTCGACTTGCCGGACCCATTGCCGCCCAGCACCACCACGAAGGCCCGCCGATCCATGGTGAGATCTACCCCTTGGAGGGCCCGCTGCTCGCTGGGGGTACCAGGAAAGAAGGTATGCGACAACCCGATAGCGCTGAGGACCGGCTCGGTCATGCGGGCCCCCCGTCCGGGCGCACGCGGCGCCGCAGGCGGGCAAGCGCGCCCGGCACGACCAGGGCGGCCAGCACGAAGAGCGCCGTGGAGAGCTTGAGCGCATCGGCCGGGAGGCCGGCCACCAGCGCCAGGGCGACCAGCAGGCGAAACGCGATCGTGCCGAACAGGGTGCCCGCGATCTGGCGCCGCAGGGTGCGCCGGCCCAGCAGGCCCTCGCCCAGCACCAGACAGGCCAGGCCGGACACGATCATCCCGATGCCCATCGAGACGTTGGCGAACCCCTGATACTGGGCGAACAGCGCCCCGGCCAGCGCTACCAGGCCGTTGGCCAGCAGCAGGCCCAGCGTGACCATCAACCCGGTGTCGAGCCCGAGCGCCCGGGATGCCTGAGCGTTGCCGCCGGCGGCGCGCAGACCGAGCCCGAGATCGGTGCGAAGGAACCTTGCCAGCACCCAGATGCTGAACAGCACCCAGGCGATGAACAGGAGCATGGCGGAGAACAGGTTGTCCGCGACGCTGGTCCCCGCCAGGGTGAGGGAGTCGGGCAGATGGAGACCGTGCCAGATCCGCTGGGAGACTTCCGGCAGGGTATCGAGCGCGCCGAGCGACACGTTGCCGCCGTGCATGATGTAGAGCTGGATGGTGTAGAGCGCCGTGGTAACCAGGATGCCGGCCAGCAGGGTGTCCACCCCCAGCAGCACGTAGATCAGCCCGGTCGTCGCGCCGGCCAGCCAGCCCGCCGCCGCCGCGGCGATGGTAGCCAGGATCGGATGCACCCCGTGGGCCAGCAGCGCCGCGACCACCGCCCCACCGAGTCCGAACGAGCCATCGATAGTCAGATCGAGCCGTCCCATCACCCGGTAGGTGATGAAGACGCCGAGGGTGAGGAGCGAGAGCAGGAAGCCCACCGACACCGCGCCGACGAAGAGATTCACCCGCCCACCACCCGGGTGATCGGCCCGGCCCAGCAGAGCCCGCGACGGAATCGGCTCTCGCCGACGCCGGCGGCGCCGCGGTCGTCGGCGATCAGGTGCAGCAGACCCCGGACGCGCTGCTGGCCGAACAGCCTGGTCACCAGCGCCCGCAGCGCGATGGTGCGCTGAGGCACGGGCCGGTAGGTGAACACCACCGCATGGAAGTGACCGAGCAGGCCGCCGGCGCCGATCGGGCGCAGGTGCCCGGCGAGGGACGGCTCGGGCCGGCGCGAGACGACGCCCGCCACGATGACGGTCGTGCCCGGATGGATCGGGGTAGGCGTGGTCCCCAGCCAGTCGCGCAGGCCCTGCAGGTGGAGCTGCATGCTCGGCATCTCGACGCCGGGGCTGCGCCGGAGCCAGGCCCCGATCAGGCCGGTGGCCTCGGCCACCATCACGAAGCCGGCGGTGGTCGAGCCCACCGCCTCGAGGCAGACGCGGGCCAGCTCGCTCATCGGGACCGCATCCGCCTCGGTCGCGCTGGAAAACCGGGTCAGCACCGAGAAGGCACCCCCGCACAGGAAGCCGGACACCAGGAGCGCATGGGGCGGCCGGCCGCCCAGCCCGACGTCGAAGTCGGGCACCTGGCTGCCGAGGGTAGGGAGGTGCGCCACGGCGCCGGCGGCGGCCACCAGCTCGCCCAGTCGGGCGCCCGCCTCCGGCCGGGAGGTGCCGAGCGCCCCGATGCCGAGCCCGAAGGCATTCTCCGGGACATCGATCGGGTGATAGTCCCCGGGCTGGATCCAGCCGCGGAGCGCGCTCTCGGGCCGGCCATAGAGCCGGCAAGACAACTCGGCGCCCGGCTCGCGGGAGGCCACCTCGTAGCTGCCGCGCGTGTCGAGGTTGGCGGGGATCTGCCAGTTGTCCCGCGTGTGGTCGAGCGACAGGGCCGCGGCCGCGCGGCCATCGGCCGGGGCCTCGGGCGAGAGCCGCGGAAGCAGATCCGCCGCCGCCAGGGCGTCGTGTGCGGCCGGCGAGAGGGCGGCGACGCGGAGGTCGCCCCGGAGTGAGGACCATTCCTGGTGGGCATGCTGGAGCGCGAGGGTCCCGGGGGAGCTGAGGTAGGTGACTCCGCCCAGATCGAGCACCACCGAGCGCCGGCCGTCGCGCAGCATGCGCTCCAGGGTATCGGCCAAGTCTGCCGCCGCCTCGCCATCCAGCCGGCCGGTCAGCTGGACCCGGGCGGCGGAGTCACCCTCGAGCTCGGTCGTGATGGTGATCGGGGTCACGTGCCTCCTCGGGGGCGGATCGCGCCTCGACGGAGGGGAGGGCGCTCGGCTCACATCATAACCGGCCCTCGTGTCCTGAAACAACGAGATGGATCGGGCAGCGATGCGGCCGGGCTGCCGCCGCCGGGCCCGCACAAGCGGGCCCGGCGACCGCCCACCGAGGGTCAAGTCTTGTGGCTGAGCGAGTAGACGAAGGCGGCGACGGCCTTCACCTGATCATCCGACAGCGCGGCCCCCCCCTTGGGCGGCATCGGGGCCGGGTGCTGCTTGGGACTGGGGACGCCGTTGGTTACCGTGGTGACGATGAACTGGTAGCTCCCGTCGCCGTTGATCCAGGCGCCGTCCGTGAGGTCGGGCGCCACGGCAGTGCCCTTGGCGTCCTGGCCATGACAGGCGCTGCAGGTGCCACCGCCGGCCAGCCCGTGGAAGATGCTGTCGCCCAGGGCGACCTGCTGGGGCGTGGGCGCGCCGCCCGCGGGCTTGGCGGCCGACTGTCCGGCGGCGGCCTTGGCGGTATCCTGCCCGGCGGCGGCGGCCTTGGCGGTGTCCTGCCCGGCGGCGGCCCTGGCGGTGTCCTGCCCGGCGGCCATGCTGTCCCCGACCGGCTTCGACGCCGGCTTCGCCGGCGCGGTGGGGCGCTTGGGCGCCGGCGCGGCCGCCGGCGGAGTCGTCGCAGCGCTCGACTCAGGTGAAGCAGCGACGGAGTCCTTGGCCGGCATAGGAGTGGCCCCCGGAGGCGGCGTCGCGGTATCGGCCATGGTGGCTGCGGTGTCGGCGGCGGTGGTGGTGGACATGGCCGTAGTGTCGGCCCCGCCCGCCCGCGATCCGCCCCCGCAAGCGGCGGCGGCAGTGACGGCGACCAGCAGTCCGAACCGCATTCCAGACATCAGCTCCATGTCCCCTCCCGGTGGGTGCCCACCTGGTTGAATGGTTTCAGCCGCGGATCCCCGTCGCGCCGGGACGATTTCTCCAGCCCACGCTGTGCTCCCGTCGAGGGCCGGGTTTCCGGTTCCGCTCGCCGCGGTTCGGCCCGCGAGCGCTCCAAACGTCTAGGATCATCACCTCGCTAAGGATCCTCACCTCGCCGGCGGTTGTCGGCGGTGACGCCCCGCACACCAGCCCCTACGAGGCGACCGAGGCGATCGTCCGCCGGGTCGGAGCCGGCTCCTCGATAGGACGCTATCGCCGGGCGGCCAGCTGATGGATCTCTCGATCCAGCCGGTCGCCCAGCGCATCGAGCGCCTCGCGCACCATGGCGTTCCGAACCGCCGGCTGCGCCCGCTCGATCTCCGCCCGGACCTCGCGGTGGTGGGCCAGGATCAACCCGTCGAGCGCCCGGACCGCCGACGATCGGGGCAAGCCGGCGATCGAATCGGCGGTGGCGGCCGCACCGGCCGGCGTCCGCGGATGGTAGCGCTCGCCAAACTCGGTCTGCAACAGGTCCAGCAGGCGCTGCTTGGCATCGTCTTCGTGCCGGTCGCCCGACCAGGCGCGATGTTGCACCGGCGCCTGGCTGGATGAGGCGCCCAGCTCGTCCATGACGACGTCGAGCGCCTCGAACCGGTCCACCAGCCGCTCGAGCAGGGTCACCTCCGGCGCCCGCGGGCCCGCCTCGCCGCTGGTCACCCGGTCGTCCCCGAAGCGGGTGGAGTCGGCTGGGGGTGGAGCCCGCCGGGCGCCGGAATCGCAGCTCCAGGCGCTGGCGCCGGCCAAGCCCACGGCCAGGAGGAGGGTCCCCCTCACCCCGCCCCGCGACCCGCTCACGACGCGGCTCTCCGTCGCCCACGCGGCTTCCGGCCGGCCGCGATCTCGGGCATGGTCCGGCCGGTCACCACCGAGCTCTGGAATTCCTCGACCACGTCCGAGCCCGGCGCCGCGGCCTCGTCCCGGTGCTTGATCAGCAGCCATTGGGCCCGCCGCGGGTCGCCTCGCCGGGTTCGAACCAGGACCCACGACCCGGTCAGCCGGCGGCCTTGGAGCACGAACTTGAAGTCACCGCGCCGATAGCCTTCCCGCAGGCCCTCCATCGGGTCAACCGCGTCCTCCCCGCCGTAGCGGTAGCTGCCGCGATCCCAGATCATGACCGTCCCGCCGCCGTACTCGCCCTGCGGGATGGTTCCCTCGAAGGCGTTGTACTCGATGGGATGGTCCTCGACCTGCATGGCGAGGCGCTTGACGGCCGGGTCCAGACTGGGCCCCTTGGGCACGGCCCAGCTCTTCATGACGCCGTCGAGCTCCAGCCGGAGATCGAAGTGGAGGTGGCTGGCCGCGTGCTTCTGAATCACGTAAGCCAGCGCCGGGGACGGCTTGCGCCCGCCGCCTCGAGGCTCGGCTGTCCGGTCGAAGTCCCGTTTCCGGCGATACTCGGCCAGGCCGCCGGTGACCCGGGCTGCGGACTTGCTCGCGCTCGCGCGCGGGCTCTCGTTCGTGCCGGTCGCCTTCGTCCCGGTCGCTTTCGTCCCTTTCGCCTTCGTCCCGGTCCCCTTCGCGCCGGTCGCCTTCGCGCCGGTCGCCTTCGCGCCGGTCGCCTTCGCGCCGGTTGCCTTCGCGCCGGCCCGTTTGGTCCTGCTGCGTTCAGTGCCCCCGGTCGAGGCGGCGCCGGCTCGCTTGGCCGAGCCGCGACGGGTAGGACGTCGGGTGGTCCGATGCTCGGTCATGCGATCTGCTCCATGGTGCACTGGCGCGGCGCCTTGTCCGGCCGCCAGCGCAGGAAAGTGGTGCCGTGCCGGAACCGTCCATTGGTGACGTGATCGTAGCCTACCTCGACCACCAGCGTGGGCTTGAGCGGCTCCCAGGCCGCGGACCGTTCGGTGCTCCAGCGGCTGGGACCACCCGGCGCCCGTCCGGTGAAGCCCGGCGGATGCCTCAGGCGCTCGAGCTTCGCCGTCAGGCCCCGCCGCTCGTCGGCTGAAAGGCTCGAGCAGAAGCCGACGTGGTGGAGCTTGCCCTCCGGGTCGTACAGGCCGAGCAGCAGCGAGCCCATCTGGCGTCCGCTGGAGGCGTAGCGGAACCCGCCCACCACGCAGTCGGCGGTGCGCCGTCGCTTCACCTTGATCATGCCGTCCCGCTCGCCCGAGCGATACGGCAGATCAATCCGCTTGGCCACCACGCCGTCGTGGTCGCCGTTGCGGCCGGCCAGCCAGGCCGCCGCCGTCGCCGCCCGGGTGGTGGTGCGCGCCAGCGCCAGCAGGCGCGACCCGCGGAACTGCGTCGCGGCAAAGTCCTCGAGCCGCCGGCGCCGCTCCGCCAGGGGGAGCCCGACCAGGGACCGGCCGCGCCCATCCACCAGCAGGTCGAACACGACCAGTCGCGCCCGGTGGGCGGCCACCAGGGTCCGGACGCGGCTGGCCGCCGGATGGACCCGGAGCAGGAGCTCGTCGAACGACAGCCTGCCATCGACCGGGATGACGATCTCGCCGTCGAGCACGAATCGGGTGGCCCGCAGCGCCGCCAGTGACTCGACCACGTCCGGGAAATACCGGCTCAGCGGCTTACCGGCCTTGCTCTGCAGCCGGACCGTGTCCCCGTCGCGGAAGGCAAGGCAGCGGAAACCATCCCATTTGGGCTCGTATTGCCAGCCGCGGCCCCGTGGCAGCTCGGGGGCGGTGCTGGCCTCCATGGGCGGGTACGGGAACTTCACCGGGAGGCTCACTCGCCGACCTCGAGCCGGTAGCGTCCCCGAGCGGCCAGCAGCGGCTGCCAGAGATCGCCCAGGTGCCGAATCCGGGCCGGCATGGTGTCGAGCCGGAAGGCGTCCGGCTCGAAGCCGCGCTCGACTTCGCGCCAGGTGACCGGCGCCGAGACCGTGGCCCGTTCCGTGGGCCGGACCGAGTACACCGAGGCCAGCGTCCGGCCCCAGGCGTTCTGGTTGTAGTCCACCAGCACTCGACCCCGCGGCCGATCGGCGATCCGGTACTCGGCGGTCATCAGCCGGGGATGCCGTTGCGCCAGGGCCTTGGCCATGCGCTTGGCCACGGTCCAGACCTGCTTCTGCCTCGGGCCGCGGACGATCGGGACGTAGAGGTGCATGCCGGTCGCCCCGCTGGTCTTGGCCAGGACCGGCATGCCCTCGCCCTCGAGCGCCTGGCGCACCAGCAGCGCGGTCTCGCGAACTCGACTGAAGGGAACGCCGGGGCCCGGGTCGAGATCGAAATGGAGATAGTCCGGCCGGTCGGTATCATCGCACCGGGCATACCACTGATTCAGGTCGATGCAGCCGAGGTTGACGACCCAGAGCAGCGAGGCCAAGTCCTGCACCATGGGAAAGGCGATCAGGCTGGCCGACGCGTGCCGGATGGTGCAGGTCACCAGCCAGTCGGGATGCCCGGGCGGGGTCCGCTTCATGAAGAAGCACTTCCCGTGGATCCCGTTGGGGTAACGCTTCATCACCATGGCGCGGTCACGCAGGTGGGGCAGCAGGACGGGCGCGACGGCCGCGTAATAGCGGAGCAGGTCGGCCTTGGTGTGGCCGGCCTCGGGCCAGAACACTTTCCCCAGGTTGGTGAGCTCGACCGTCCGGCGGCCGGCCCGTACCCGAACCCGGCTACCGTCGGCCGGCAGGCGCGGGGCTGCGATCGTCGCGGCCATCGCGGGACTCCAGTCGAGGGGGACGCGGCCCACGGCGGACCGTGCTGGCCACGGGGACATAGTCCAGCTCGCGACCCGCGCGGGCCGCCCGCAGCAGCAGGGCGCCGCGGCTCATGTCTCCCCGACCGACGAAGTCGCGGGGAAACAGCAGACGATCGCCGGCCGCCGCGAGCAGCACGTCCACGTATTTGCCGGTGGCCACACTCCCGAGCAGTACCAGATCTGGCAGGGCGGAGCCGGCCGGCACTGCGGCATCGAGCGCGGCGAGGTCGCGAGCCAGCGGCTCCCGGTAGCGCGGATCGTCGGACTTGATGTCGGTGTCGCCCATGGCACGGAGCTCGGGCGTGGTCACGGGTGTGTCGGGCGCTAGGAGGCCACGGTTGCTGGTGATCACCACCGCACCCGGCCAGACTCCGACCGGACCCCCGAACTGCGTGGCGTAGGCCAGCTTGCCCCGGAAATACAGGCCGCTCAGGAAGCTGAACGCTTCACCGATCGGTACCGCCTCGCCCTCCCGGAGCCTCGCGGCCAGCGCAAACCGGCCGCGCCCGCCGAGCAGCAGCTCGGCCCGGCGGCCGCCCAGGTTGGCGGGCGAGAGCAGAAAGACCCGGGGCGCCTGCGTCGCGGAGAGCATGTCGGACAATGTGCTGGCACCGGCGGCGCCTGCGGTGGTCGGGGTCACCTGTCCCGCGGGCTGCGCGCCCCGGGGCTCAGAACGTGGCCCCGATGGAGAAGTGGAGGTGGAAACGCCGCGACGAG
>DATAOR010000185.1:0-16159 GCA_036265635.1 Gemmatimonadales bacterium | reverse complement strand
CATGGCCGAGGTGCCGGCGCCGTTCGACAGCCTGGCCATGCCCAGGGGCTTGCCGCCCATCCGGGTGTCCAACCCCGACGAGGAGGCGGCCGCCGAGCGGGAGGTCAACCGCCGGGCCGGCAGCATCGGCGCCACCGGCCTCGTGGTGACCCAGGAGGCCAGCCCCGACTATGGCATCCGCACCGTCCGCCGCCGGGCGGTGCCGGTCTTCGTGCCGGCGGACAGCGCCCGGGCCCAGGCAGCCTGCCGCGCCGGCACCGCGCCGGCCGGCGGCGCCCGACCCTAGTCTCGCGCGGCGCCCGATCCTGGTTCTCGCGCGGCGCTCGAGCCTAGTTTCGCGCGGCGCCCGACCCTGGTCTCGCGCGGCGCCCGACCTTGGTCTCGCCGCGGCACGCGGAGCCATGCCTGGCTTCCGGTCAACGCCGGCCGGTGCCGAGGAGATCGGCTAGGCCAGCCAGGACTGCGTACGGTAGGCGCTCTTTACACCCGGGCTGCCCGGCATAAATTGCCCGCCGCGATCCGCCGGACGGCTGGACAGCCCGCCGCTTGCGATGCACATTCGCCGGGCCACCCCCATATCGGGTTCCGACATCCAGGTTGCCCCTCGCGGCCGGCGTACGCTCGCGTGCCGCCGCGACCCGGCCGGGGGCAGGCACAGGCGAGGAATGGGCGACGGCCGCCGGCACTCACGAGTGCCAGGGCCGTACCCGCAACCACCATAGGATACGTTCGACCGAACGATGACAGAACGCCCGAAGGCACCGTGCGCCTCCGCCTGAGCAATCCCAAGCTGCGGTTGATGACGCCCGAAGAGCTCGAGCTGCTCAAGACCGTCAGCGCTCGCGGCACGCTCGAGCTGGCGCCGAAGGACCCGGCCTACCCCGACCCGCGGTTCGCCCGCACCCTGACCGCCCTCAAGAGCCTGCACCGGGTCGGCTGGATCGGGCTGCAGCTCGCCGTGGCTGCGCAGTCGGGGGTCGAGACCGGCGAAGAAGTCGTCAGCGCGGTGGCCCGCTGCACCGCCGAAGGCCGCCGGCTGCTGGTGATCCTCGGCGAATGACGGCGCTTCTCACACTCCTCTAACATCGGTTGGCGGTTTCCCTCCGGGTCTCCGGCGTCCTTGGATGAGCCGGGCGCGACGGTCGCGTCCGTTCGTTCCACTCACCGGAGACCGACCATGCGACAGCTCCTCCTTCCCGTCCTCCTCGCCGGCGCAGCCGCCGCCTGCCAGGACGCCGCCGCCCCCCGCGACGACCACGCCGCCGCGCTCGCCACCCAGGCCGCCCGGCTCGACCTGCGGCACGAGCGTACCGCCCTGATCGCGGCCGGCAACGCCGTCTCCGATGCGATCGCCTCCCGCGGCGTCGCCGCCGGGCTCGGCGCCGCCCTCGCGCCCAAGGCGATCCTGCTCTCGCCCCGGGTCAACATCATCCAGGGCAAGCCGGCCGCGGCGGCCTTCCTGGCGTCCGATCCGCTCCGGCCCCGGGCGCTCGACTGGCACATCATCGTGGCCGACGTCTCCAGCGACGGCAGCCAGGGCTTCACCTGGGGCGAGGGCAGCTCGACCTACGATTTCGGCACCGGTGCCGCGCCCCGGCCCAGCTTCGTGCTGATCTACTGGCGCCGGCTGAACGACGCCTGGAAGATCGCGGCCATCAACATCAACGCCGGCGGTCCCCAGACCGCCCCGATCCCGGCCGGGTTCGGCACCCCGGATACCAGGACCGGCCTGAGCTTCCCCAACAGCGACCCGGCCGAGCAGCGCGAGCGGCTGCTGTCGCGCGACCGGGCGTTCTCGACCGCGTCCGTCATTCGCGGCAGCGGCCCGGCCTTCGAGCGGTTCGCCGCCCCCAACGCCATCGGGGTGAGCGGGACCTTCGTGTTCGGGCCCCACGACCTCGGTGCCGCCTTCGCCAGCGAGCCCGGCGACGTGATCAGCTGGATCCCCCGGCTGTCCGACGTGGCCGGCAGCGGCGACCTCGGCTTCACCGTCGGCGAGGCCACCTTCCAGCTGGTGCAGTTCGGGACCTTCTACTCCAAGTACCTGACCGTCTGGCAGAAGCTGGAGCCGGGCGGCTGGAAGTACGTGGCCGACTTCGGCAGCAGCCGGCCGGCACCCTGAGCGCCCGCCGCTGACAGGTCGCTGACGTCCGAGTGCCGCTGCCTGGCGCTCGGGCGTCACCTGTCGGCAGGAGCCACCTGCCAGGAGCCACCTGCCAGGAGCCACTCACCAGGAGCCGCCGACGCATCCCACGCCCGACCCCGACGCCCCGGCGCCCGAGCCCCGAGCCACCCTCGCCGACCTCATCGGCCTGGGGCCGCTGGTCCTGCTCGCGGCAGGCTTCTGGACCGTCACCGCGGTGGTGTTCGCCCTGCAGCACGCGGCCATGGCGGCGATCAGCGGCCGCCCCGAGCTGGGCGGACCCTTCCTCCGGATTCTGGCCGAGCAGCTGGCGAGCTGGTCGCCCTGTGCGCTGCTGACCCCGCCGGTCGTGGTGCTGACGCTGCGGGTCCGCCGGCTCCGGCGCTCGACCCGCCGGATCGCCTCGATTCATCTGGCGGGCGCCGTCCTCTTCGCCTCGCTCGCCGGCTCGCTGATGGGTCTGGCCGAGCACGCCATCCCCTGGGAGCCCGACCGCGGCGGCCTGCTGCACGCCGCCTGGTGGGCCCTGCTCGGCTACCTCGGCTTCAACCTGCTGTTCTACGTGCTGATCGTGGCCGGGACCGAGGCCGCGGCGCACGCCTGGGAGTCGCGCCGGCGGGCGCTGACTGCGGCTGTCTACGCCCGCCAGCTGGCCGAAGCGAGGTTGCACGTGCTCGGCGCCCAGCTCCAGCCGCACTTCCTGTTCAACGCGCTGCATGCCATCTCCGCCCTGGTCTGGGAGGACCAGGCCCGGGCCGACCGGCTGCTGGCCCGGTTGAGCGAGCTGCTCCGGCTCACCCTCAGCAGCAACACCCGGGTCGAGACCACGCTGGCCGAGGAGCTGGCCCTGCTCCGGCGGTACGCCGAGATCCAGGAGGCGCGCTATGGCGACCGGCTGAGCGTCGGCTTCGAGATCGACCCACGGGTGGAGTCGGCCCTGGTGCCACGGCTGATCCTGCAGCCGCTGGTCGAGAACGCCATCCGACACGGGATCACTCGGCGGATCAGCCCGGGCACGGTGCGGGTCCGGGCCTGGGCGGGCGAGGGCCGGCTTCATCTGGCGGTGGAGGACGATGGGGTCGGCCTGGGCGAGGCCGTGCGCGAAGGAGTCGGGCTGTCCATCACTCGGGCGCGCCTGACGCAGCTCTACGGCCGCGAGCAGCGGTTCGTGCTGGAGCCGGGCGCCGAGCGGGGCGCGATCGCTCGGCTCAGCCTGCCGCACCGGACCGGCACGGCCACCGACACGGCCACCGGCACCACCACGGGCACGGCCAGCGGCACGGCCAGCGGCGCGGCAGACCAGGGGGCAATGTCGCTGTTCCCAATGGTGGACGCGTCGCCGGCCGGCCATGCCGGGGCGTCCACCGCGTCCACCGCGTCGGCCGCGTCGGTCTTGTCATGACCGACCCGAGGATTCGCGCGCTGCTGGTGGACGACGAGCCCCTGGGTCGGGCCCGGCTCCGGGGGCTGCTGGCCCGGCACGCCGACGTGCGCCTGGTAGGCGAGTGCGCCGAAGGCGCCGAGGCGATCGCCGCGATCGAGCGGCTCCGGCCGGAGGTGGTGTTCCTCGACATCCAGATGACCGAGACCAGCGGGCTCGACGTGGCCACGGCGCTGGTGGCGGACCCGCGGCCGGCGGTGGTGTTCGTCACCGCCCATGCCGAGCACGCCCTCGAGGCGTTCGAGGTCCGGGCCCTCGACTACCTGCTCAAGCCGTTCGACGAGGCCCGCTTCACCGCGACGCTCGAGCGGGTCCGGGCCTACGCCGAGGCGGCGCGGGCGCGGCGGTCGCACGAGCACCTGATGGCCATCCTCCGGGAGCTCTCGGAGACGCCCCTGGCCGAGCTCGACCGGCTGCGCGCGCCGGCCATGCCCGTGCGGTTCGCCGACCTCGAGGTGGACCCGGCCACCCGCGACGTCCGCCGGGCCGGTGTGCCCGTCGCCCTCCGCCCCAGGGAGTACGACCTGCTGCTGGCGCTGATGCGGCGGCAAGGCGAGCTGGTCACCCGCCGCGAGCTGCTGGCCGAGGTGTGGGGATACCGGGAGGGGGTCAGCAGCCGGACGGTGGACACCCACGTCGCGGTGCTCCGCCGCAAGCTTGGCCACGAGTCGGCGGAGCCGGGATATATCGTGACGGTGGCCAAGGCGGGGTATCGACTAAGGTCGTGAGGGGACGGCGATCGGAACGCAACAACACGATCACCACGGAGGCACGGAGCACACGGAGAAGAACAGACTTACCGTGGCAGGCCCGGTTGTTCTCCGTGTCCTCCGTGCCTCCGTGGTGCTCTCGCAGTCCGCGATTTGTTAGGGCAGCTCCACCAGGACGGGCGTCACGCTGTTGCTCGTGCCCGAGCCGAGCTCCCCGAACTCGCCGCTGCCCCAGCAGGCCGTGCGCCCATCCTCGAGCTGGCCGCAGTAGCTGCTGGCGCCGGGCTCGATGGTGGTGAACCGCATCCCCCCGGTGGCCGCGGCCGGCTGGTCGAACCGGACCGACGTCCCCACCGGCTCGCGGCCGACCTCGCCGCTGCCGTTGGGCCCCCAGCACCACCGCATCCCGTCGGCGTCGAGCCCGCAGCTGGTGTAGCGGGCCGAGGCGATGGCGCGGAAGCTGGGCCCCCCCAATACCTCCACCGGGTGGTCGGCCTCGAGCACCGTCGGCCCCGCGCCGACCGCGTCCAGTCCCCAGCACCAGGCCCGGCCCGCGTCGGTGAGACCGCAGGTGTGGAGGCCGCCGGCGCTCAACTGGGTGAACCTGGCGCCGGGCGCGGCGGTGGCCTCGGGATCGAAGGTGGCGTTGGTGTGCTCGCCCGCGACCACCAGGCCGTACCAGCCCCAGCAGTAGGCCGTGCCGCCGGCGTCGAGGGCGCAGGCGTGCGACAGTCCGGCGCTGACGGTGGCGAAGGCGCGGCCGCTCGCTTCGGCCAGCGGGGTCCGGGTGCAGCGGCCGTCCTCGCAGTGGTCGGTGTCCGCCGCGGTGCCGAGCTGGCCGGTGTCGTTCAGCCCCCAGCAGTACACCAGGCGGTCGGTGGTGAGCCCGCAGGTGAAGCGCTGCCCGGCGGTGAGCAGCCGGAAGACGTGGCCGCCGGCCACCCGCCGGGGGCGGGTGGCGCAGGGAAACACCCCGCACAGCTCGTCCGCCGGCGCGCCGAGCCCGAGCTGGCCGTCGCGGTCCGAGCCCCAGCACCAGGCCCCGCCTTCGGCGTCCAGGCCGCAGGTGTGGGCCTGGCCCGCGGCCAGCGACACGAAGCCGGGATCGCCTGCGATGGCGACCGGGGTGGTGTCGGCCGGCGTGGCGCCGATGCCGAGTTGCCCGCTGGTGCCCGTGCCCCAGCAGACGGTGCCCGCCGGCCGGGCCTGGCAGGCGTGCCGATCGCCCAGGGCGAGGACCGACGGGGTGAGCGAGGGGCTGGGACCACTGGCGTCGCCGCCGCCGCACGCGGCGAGTGCCCCCATCGCGGCGAAAGCGACGGCCCGAGTCAGGACGCTCGGCGTGTGGTGGTAAGACGCTGAAAGTGACACGCGATACCTGTCTCCCCGGACCTTCACCGGCACCAGGGTTTCAACATGGAGTCCCGTTCGTGGCTGCCCGGGAGGGCCATCGGCGCCTCATCGTGGCCGTGAGGATCATAGGGAGACGGCCAGCCGCCCTGGTCATGCATACGACTTGTGGGACAGTGGTTTGGACCGGGGGCGAGGCTCGGGCCATCTGGCCCGCAATCCTGGCTGAAAGGTGGTATGGTGGTGCCTGCGCCTCATGTCGAGTCGCTGACTTGAGGCTGAATGTCCGTCCGTGTCCTACTGCTCGACGATGAGCCCGCGATCCAGGCGTTCGTGAGCCGCCTCTTGGGCGAGGCCGGCTATGTCGTGGACGTGCTGACCGACCCGCTCACGGCCCTGGAAGCTATCCGGGACGGCTATTACGCCCTGGTCATCACCAACAGCGTGATGCAGGGACCGGCGGGGTCCGCCCTCGTCGCTCAACTGCGACGACGGTATCCCGCGTTGCCGGTGCTCCACCTGGATGACCAATCCCACCCCTATGGAGAAGATTTTCCCGCCGACGTCCCCACGCTCACGAAGCCCTTCGAGAATGACCTGCTGCTGGACACGGTGAGGGCTCTGGCAGGCCAGTAAGTGAATCCCGTAGCGGATTGCGCAGGAGGGATAGCGGGGACGATGCCGGGGATGGCAGGCGCTGCGGGAGGCAACGGCGAACGGCCGAGGCGGGCCCGGCCCGTAGGCCAGGCGGCCCCCCGCCTCGGTCGTCTCCCCGTTCGCTTCGCTCGGTCGACGCTACGGCTGCTGCCGCATCGCCAGCTTCATCGCCTCGGGCGCCCGGTCGATCCGCCGGAGGATGGCTGCCCGGTCGGGCGAGGCCAGCAGCGGCGAGTCGGCCAGCAGCTCGGCCCGATGGCCCAGCTCCCAGACCTGCCGCCGGTTGGCCTGTTCCTGCGCGATCCAGGCCGCGTCGAGATAGGCCAGCGCCGCGGCCTTGAGCTCGCCCCGCGCCAGGGCGTGCTCGGCGGCGGTGGCCATGTCGGACCGGGCCCGTGAGCGGTCGCCGGTGGCATAGGCCAGCGCGGCCGCCTCGGTCAGGCAGCGGAAGCCGAGCGGATCGTCGTCGCCCCGGAGCTCGGCCGACCGGCGGTGGAGCGCCGCGGCGTCCCGCCAGCGGTGGGCGGCCGCCAGCGCGGCGGCGGCGTCGTGCAGGCTGTCGGCCTTGGCCGTGCTGACCAGGGCGGGAAGGCGATACTGCGCCGCCGCGGGCGCGGGCAGGACGAAGGTGACGAGTAGCGCGCCGGCGAGCGCAAGGCCGGACAGGCGGCCGGGGGATGTCGGGGTCATCGGGCACTCCGGGGACGGGTTCGATCGGCTACTGGTGCGAGCTTCACCGACAAGCTGGATCCCGGACCGGCCGGCCGCAGGGGACGTTCGTCCCATGATTATGCGCGACCGGGAAACTTCATTCGCCCACCCTGCCGTAGTGGGGCGACGGAGGCTGGTCATGGCCGATGCGATCGAACTGGAGGGAGGGTCCGGCCAGGTCTGGCTGGGCTCGCTGGGACGGGCGCTCGACGCGGTCGAGACCGGGCTGGCCGTGTTCACACCCGACGGCGCCGCGCCGGTAGCGCGGAACGCCTATCTGGCCGAGCTGCTGGACGACGAGCCCGAGGCGGCACGGCTGCTCGAGCTGACGGGGAGGTTCGCCCGCGCGGCCGCGGAACCCGGGCAGCCCCCGGACCAGAGCGAAGTGCTGGAGCTGGCCGGCGGGGTCTACCGCCTGGCCGCCGGCATGGCCCCGGCCGGCAGCCTGCTGGCCGAGCAGGCCACCCTGGTGCTGGTGGACCGGATGAGCGCCCGGCTGCCCACCACCCGGGAGCTCCGGCTCGCCTTCGGCCTCCGGGGCCGGGAGCCGCAGGTCGCCCTGCTGGCGGCCGAAGGACTGTCGAACGCGGCCATCGCCGCCCGGCTCCGCCTGAGCGCCCATACCGTTCGGCACTATCTCGAGCGGGTGCTCGACCGGCTCGGCCTCCATACCAGGAAAGCGCTGGCGCTCCACCTCATGGCCGGCAGCGCCGAGCGACCCGAGCCGCCGCAAGGGGTGGG
The DNA here is from genome assembly GCA_036265635.1 of Gemmatimonadales bacterium. Classification (GTDB taxonomy): domain Bacteria; phylum Gemmatimonadota; class Gemmatimonadetes; order Gemmatimonadales; family GWC2-71-9; genus CAVVWJ01. Next base: position 8,406 of record DATAOR010000185.1, on the reverse strand, counting down.
CGGCCGGGACCGGTGAGGGGCGAGGTTCGGCCCCGCCCCTGGAGTCCCGCTTGGCGGACGGGACGGTCGGGGCGGAACGGCGCTTAGGGCGCGGCCCTCAGTCCGGGTCATCCGGCGGGTCCGGCCGCCGGAGGACGACCTCCTCGGCCGGCCAGCGCGGGGTGCGGTGGTGGCTCTCCGCCTCATGGTAGCCGTAGCCGAGCCGGAACAGATGCACCGGCGTCGAGCCGGGCTCCGGCAGCAGCTCGGCGACGGCGGCCCGCAGCTCGCGGTGGCGCATCGTCTGGCTCATGGGATGCAGGCTCACGCCCGCCGCGGTCGCCCTGAGCCAGATCCGCTCGAACAGCTGGCCGGCCCGAAGATGGGTGAGGTGATCGTCCCCTGCCGCGCTGAGCACGCCGAACAGGCCGGTGCTGTCCACCAGCTTGTGGTCCTGCCGGGCCACCGAGTCGCCCAGGTCGAGCCGCGACACCGCCAGCGCCCCGAGCCGGGGGAACGGGGTACGGAACACGCCCCGGCCGATCCACGCCGCCAGCTCGCGGCGGAACCGCGGGTCGGCGTAGTCCAGGTGGTCGGCTTCGGCCGTGAGCGCGTCGAGCCAGCGGCGAAACAGCCAATCCTCGGTGAGATCGAGCCGGGGCTCGCCCTCCAGCCGGCAGCCCTCCAGCTCCTGCCGGACCGGCTCGGGCACCGGGACTGCCCGGAACACCCCATAGTCGTTGTGCCGCGACACCAGGGTACCGGGCCCAAGGCCGGCCCGTGCCGGCGTCGGGGTCCCGCCGGGATGGAACTCGATCCGGGCCGTCAGGGGGTGCCCCGCCGGCAACGGCAGATACTCGGTGTCGTGGCCGAACCCGTAGTGCTCGGCCGCGACCAGCAGGTTCTCCAGGGCGCAGCCGAGACTGAGGTAGAGCTCGCGGTCGTCGGCGTCGGCCACCGGCTGGCCGCGGGCCCAATCGGCGTAGAGCAGCACGCTGTTGCCCTCGATCGCGAAGGCCCACGGCTGGGTGTTGCGGACCGACGGCGCCAGGACGGCGTAGCGGAGCAGGAAACGGAGCTGGGTCTCGATCGGGGCCGTGCCGGGGAAGCTCTGCTCCGACACGTTCCACACGCTGTTCGCGAGCGTCATGGCAGGCCTCCCGCCAGCTGGGGCTCGTGCCCGTTGCACCCCTGGGCACAGCGCCGGAGCTCGGCCCGGACCTCGCCGGCGCTGACCTGGGCGAAATCGAGATAGTAGACCCCGACGCCGTAGAACGGCTCGGGCAGGTCGAGGCACTCGCACCCGTCCGCCAGCCGGTCGAGGCGGTCGTGCGCCTCCCGGGACATGACCGGCGCGGCGGCGATCACGGCGGCCGGCCCCAGGTGACGCAGCGCCCGCACGGCCGCCTCCATGGTCGAGCCGGTAGCGACGCCGTCGTCCACCAGGATCACGGTGGCGCCCTCGATCGGCGGGAAGGTTCGCTCGGCCAGGTACGCCTGCTCCCGCCGCTCGATCTCCGCCATCTCGCGAGCCACGCCCCGGTCGAACACCTCGCGCGAGATGCCGAACTCCCGCACCACCGCCTCATGCATCACCGGGACCCCGTCCGACGCCACCGCGCCCATGGCCAGCTCCTCCCGGCCGGGTACCCCTATCTTTCGCACCACGAACACGTCCAGCGGCGCGCCGAGCGCCGCGGCTACTTTCCCGCCCACGGGCACCCCGCCGCGGGGCAGCGCCAGTACGACGAGGTTCGGCTCGGCGGCATACCGCCGCAGCCGGAGCGCCAGCCGCCGGCCGGCGTCATGGCGATCCTTGAATCGGACGGACATCGTGGCCTCCTGGTCCAGCGTTCCTCCAACGATGTCGCCGGGCTCATGAAGGGAGGCTGAGTTTTCGAGTAAAGGCATGCCCCGGCGGGCCAGGGCGGCGCCTCCGGCAAACCCAGGTTTCGCAGTGGATTCAGCCGGACTTCACGTGGCGGGGGGCATGATGGGGTCCGGCAGGGTAGACTCCGTACTGCCGATCACTTACACCCGGGGAGGTCGCGTGGCTCCCGTCGTCTCGCCGTTCCGGTCCCTGCTGCTGCCGCTCGACGGCTCGTCCCTGGCGGAACAGGCCCTGCCGCTGGCGACCGACCTGGCCGCCCGGTCCGGCGGCAAGCTGCGGCTGGCGCTGGTGCACCAGGTGCCGCCGCCGCCGCTCGACCCGGCCGCCGCCCGGGTCTTCACCGCGGTGGAGCTGGCCACCCGCAAGTCCGAGCGAGCCTACCTGCGGGGCATCCAGGCGAAGCTCAAGGAGGGCGGCATCCGGCTGTCCTCAGCGGTGACCATGAAGGGGCCGGTGGGGCCGACCCTGGCTCGCCACGTCCGCGAGCTGGGGCTCGACCTGGTGGTCATGGCGACACACGGGCGGGGCGGCCTTCGGCGGGCCTGGCTGGGGAGCGTGGCCGACTACCTGGTCCGGAACCTCGAGGTCCCGGTCCTGCTGGTCCGGCCGAGGGACGGCGAGCCCGCCCCCACGGTGGCGAAGGCCGCCCGGATCCTGGTGCCGCTGGACGGGTCGGCCCTGGCGGAAAGCGCCCTCGACCACGCCGCCGAGCTGGCCCGGCTGTGGCAGGCCGAAGTCTCCCTGCTCCAGGTGGTGCTGCCGGTGCTGACAGTGCCCGACCCGATGTTCGCCACCCCGTCGAGCTACGATCAGGAGCTGACCAGCGCCGGCCTCCGCCAGGCGAGGGACTACCTGGAAGACCTGACCGAGGGCCTCCGGCGGCGCGGGCTCCAGGCCAGCTGCGCGGCGGTGGTCGGCTGGAACGCGGCGGAGGCCATTCTCGCGGCCGCCCGCCCGGAGCAGGCCTCGATGATCGTGATCGCCAGCCACGGGCGCGGCGGGCTCACCCGCCTGGCACTCGGCAGCGTGGCGGACAAGCTGGTCCGGGGCGCCGATGTGCCCGTGCTGGTGCAGCGGCCTGCCGGGCGGCAAGGGCGCGGCCGCGCCGCGAGTGACAAGCCCACCCGGCGCGGCCGGTAGCAGCGGGCGCCGCCGAGCGGCGCCCGCGGACTAGAAGTGCGGCTTCTTGATCAGGCCCTTGATCTTGTTCTTGGCGTCATTCCTGACCTCCGCCTTCTTCTCCTGCACCGCCTCGTTCACGGCCTCGTTCACCACCGACTTCCCGGCGTTGGCCATCGTCTTGCCGAGGTCGAAGTTCTTGAGCGCCTCGCAGGCCTGGCGCTGCTGCTCCTTCTCTTCGGGGGTGAGCTCGCGCGGCTTCTCCCCGCCGGCGTCGGTGGCGGACGCCTGTGACTGCTGCTGCTGCTTGGCCATCTCCGCCTTGGCCTTGGCGATCGAGTCGGCCAGCTGCTGGCTGGCGAGGTAGCTGACGAAGCCGCGCGCCATCGAGTCGGGGCTGGCCAGGTTGGTGTCCTCGGCGAAGGTGATGCCGGCCGGGGGCTCGAAGTCCGAGGCCGGCGGCTCGGCCTTCTTCACCGAGGTGGCGGTCTGCTCGAAGTTGACGCAGAGGAGGTTGCCCTGCATGTGGAGCGGGACGGCCGGGGCGTCCTGCATCGAGCAGACCGAGAACCCGCCGAACGAGTGCTCCTCGCACTTCTCGCCCGCGTAGGTCTTGATTTCCCCCTTCTCGGCCGCCGACAGCGCCTGGGTCCCGAAGGCCTGGCTGATCATCTGGGCCATGTCCTTCATGTTCTGGTGCAGCCGCTGCTTCGACGTCCCGTCCAGGTTGTCGTACGCCTTTTCCATGTACGGCAGCATGTTGGGTTGCTTGACCCCGGTCTTCTTCACCAGGTCGGCGGAATAGGTGGCCTCGGGCGTGAACAGGTGCCACGAATCGGTCGTGGTGGTCTTGCCGAAGAACTTGGACGTGGTCTGCTCCCGGGAGACGATCCGGTCCTTGGAGATGGCCCGCGAGGCGGTGCCCTGCATGTCCCCGGCGTAGGCGTAGCTGACCTCGATGTTGTTGATCTTGTTCTTGGGCAGCTTGAAGGGATTGCTTTGTCCGACCAGTGATCCTGCCATCAGCGGCGACGCGACCAGCGCCAGGGCCGCCACGACTGCGAGCCGTTTCATGGAGCGCTCCGTGAGAGATGAAATCGGGAAACGCTCCAAACTGCAGGCCCGGGCGGCGACCGGCAAGGCGGGGTGACGGCCGGGGCGTGGCCGGCCATTTAGTCCGCTCAGTCGGCCACGCAGGCTCTAGCCCGAGGCACCGGGCGGGCCATATTTGCCTGTGCTCAGGCGGGTCGAGACTCGAGGGTTGCGCCCCGCCTGCCGTGCCTGCGCCCTCCTTTCCCGAAGTCTTCCACCGGAGCCCGCGCCCGATGCCGATTGCCCAGACGCTGCTGCCCGAGTTCGATCACGAGATGGCGGTGACCCGCCGGATGCTGGCGGTGGTGCCCGAGGCCGACGCCGACTGGCGGCCGCATCCCAAGTCCACCACCCTGGGCGACCTTGCCGTCCACATCTCCCGGCTGGCCTCGTGGGGGCGGTCCATTTTCGAGGTGACCGAGCTCGACCTCGGCGGGCCGGCCGGCGGCGCCTCGGCCAAGCCCAGGTTCAGCTCGACCCGCGAGCTGCTCGAGACCTTCGACCGCAACGTGGCCCAGGCCCGGGCCGCCTTGGCCGCCGCGCCGGACGCGGACATGGAAGTGACCTGGACCCTCAGGAACGGCCCGGCCACGGTCTTCTCCCTCCCCCGCACGGCGGTGCTGCGCGGGTTCCTGCTCAACCACATCATCCATCACCGGGGCCAGCTCTCGGTCTACCTCCGGCTGCGCGACGTACCGCTGCCGTCGGTCTACGGGCCTACGGCCGACGTCGCCCGGTAGAGGGGCTCGGCAGAGCCGGTAAAGGGCTCGGCAGAGAGAGAGCGCCGGTGGCCGCGGTGCGGCACCGGCGCCCAGTGGTGTATTCGACCGGGCGGGCGGCGTAGCGACGAACGCCGCCGCCCCCGTCGGCTACCTGCCGAACCGGAGGCCCACCATCATGGGCAGGTACTGGATGTCCTTCGCATCCGTCAGTATGGTGTGGAACCGACCCTCGACGAACAGGCCCAGCTGGCCGAGCTCGAAGTTCAGGCCGAGACCGCCATTGAGACCGAACTTGGTCTTGTCGGCATCCGAGACCGCGGTGGGAACGTCGTTGCCCCGCAGCTTGTAGTTGTAGACGCCGACGCCGGCCAGAACGTAGGGATGGAGCCTGGCCCCTTCGCGCATCGGAAACTGCAGCACCCCGTTCAGGTTGGCGTTGAGCACCTGCCACTTGACGTCGAGACTGCCGCCCGACGCGTCGCAGGCGCTGGTGCAGAACTGAGCCCAGTTGCCATCCAGCCGGACACCGAATTCCTCCCCGGCCGGCAGCCACTCCGCGCCCAGCATCGCCGTTCCGCCGCCCGACTGGGCCTGGCCGCCGGCATCGGCGGCGAAGTCGCCCATGGGGAACGAGAGCCCGGCGCCGACCACCCCCCTGACCTGGGCGGGCAGACTGGCCGAGGCCACCCCGCTCAACAAGGCGACGACGGCACACACTCTGGCAAACGCGCGCATATCCCGCCTCCTGTTGATGACCGCCGACTCAGGGAGCGAGCCGGCGCCTCACGTTAACGCCCGACCCCTGAAGCGGCTGCCAATCCGGCTTGAGCTTCCCTTCACGCACCAGCCGCCTGGCCCGCGGTGCGTATCGTCTGATCCGGCATTAGCTTTTCCCCCACGATGCTCCGCGCCCTCCGGTCCTGTCGGATTCCGCTGCTGGCCTTGGCCGTGTTTCTGGTGGCCCAGCCGGTGGCCGGGTGCGTCGCCCTCTGTCTGTTCGAGCACCACCTGACCGCCGGGCACGCCGAGGCCGGCGGGGCGATGGCCATGACCGGCGCCGCCTGCCATGCCGGCGCCGCCGGCGCGGTGCAGCGGCTGGCCATCCATGTGCCGGCTCCGGTCGACACCTCGCGGGCGCCCGTCCTGCCGAACCTGCCGGCCCGCCGGAGCGAGCCGCCCCGCTCCCAGCCGGCGGCGCTCCACCCGGCCGCGCCGGCCCTCGAGCCCCCGCCCCCCCGCCTGGCCTAGCTCCACCCCACTCGAGCCAGCAGGCGCCGGCGACCGCGTTGCCGGCGCGGCGCGCGCCGCATCCGGCGGCCGCGGCCAGATCACCGATCAGGGGAGCGACTCCAATGAGCAGACAGGCGCCATTCGCCTGGATCGCCGGGCTCGCGCTCGCCGGCATGGCTGCCGCCAACGCGGCGGCGCCGGGCCGGGCCGCCGCCCAGGACAAGGGCGACCAGCCGGTCACCCTCGGCGCGGGCGGCGACGTCGAGGCCGTGAGCGGCGAGGCGGACCACCCGCTGTCGATCACCGGCTTCGGGGTGGGCGGGTACAGCTACGACGGACGGACCGGCGACAACTCGGCGGCCGCAGGCAAGATCGCGGTGGGGCTGTTCCGCGAGCTGACCGACCAGCTCTACGTCTTCGGCCAGCTCACCACCTCGCTGTCCGACGAGGGCGACGGGGAGCCGGCCACCGAGATCGAGATCGATAACCTGCTGGTCAGCTTCACCCCGCGCGGGCTGCCCGATCTCAGCCTCACCTTCGGCACCCTCGACGCGCCGCTCGGCTTCGAGCGGGACGACGAGGTGCTGCTGCTGACGCCGACCACCTCGTTCAACTTCGAGCTGGCCCGGCCGGCCAAGCTGACCGGCCTGTTCGGGACCTACACCCTGAGCCGGCGGGTGGACCTCACCGCCCTGGTGGCCAACGGCTGGGACTCGCCGCTCGACCCCAACCACGGCAAGACGGTCGGCGCCCGGCTGGGCCTGCTGCCGGCCGAGCGGACCAGCCTGGGGCTGAGCGTGCTGTACGGCTCGGAGGGCGATGCCGGTGAGAGCAACGACCGCCTGCTGCTCAACGCCGACTACGCCTGGCAGCCGGGGCGCGGCTGGATCGTGGCGGGCGAGGCCAACTACGGCAAGGACCTCGACCTGCCGGACGGCGGCGGAGACGCCCGCTGGTCCGGCGCGATGCTGCTGGTCCACCGCCAGCTGGTCCGCCACTGGGGCGTGGTGGCGCGGGCCGAGCTGCTGGACGATCCGGACGGGGCTCGGACCGGCCTGCGCCAGACCCTCACCTCCTACAGCCTGGGGCCGATCTACTCCCTCGGCGTCGGCCGCGAGGGGATCTTTGCCAACGTCCAGCACACGACCTACCGGATCCCCCGGTTTCAGCTCCGGGGCGAGGTCCGGGTCAACCACTCCGACGTCCCCTTCTTCGAGACCTCGGACGAGCCGAGCCGGTGGGGGGTGCAGTACACCCTCCAGCTGGTCACCACCTTCTAGGCGGCCGCCATGGCACTCTACAGTCTGCGCCGCGCCGACCGATCGGTGAAGCTGGCCGCGCTGCTGTTCCTGCTGGTGCTGGGCTACGCCTATCTCTTCGCCTTCCTCATGGTGAGGACCTGGTCGGGGCTCACCCCGGCCAAGGTCGCGGCCACCTACGTGCCGGCCGCCGGAGTGGACGAGATGCACCTGCAGATGCACTCGCACACCACCACCGAGCCGCTCGATCTGGGCCGGATGCCCGACATGCAGCACACGGTGGACACCGACCAGCTGATCCAGGACAGCCACATCCACATCCTGATCTACGCCCTGGTCGCGGGGCTGCTCACCCTCATCATCCTGGGGCTCGAATGGCCCGCCTGGTGGCGGGACACCGTGATCACGGCCGCGTTCGGCTTCGGCGCGCTCGACTTTGCCGGCCAGTGGCTGATGAAGTTCGGGCTCGGCGGGTTCGCCTGGCTCACCCTCCTGTCGGGCTGGGGGATGTCCCTGGTCTATCTCATCGTCCTGTACTCGACCGGGCGGGCCCTCTGGTCCGGCCGGTCCACCGAGAGGCGCTCGTGACCATCCTGACTGCCCTGGGCGTGGCCCTGCTGCTGGCCCACCCCGCCTCGCCCCCCGTCGCCCATCCGACCCCCAAGGTCGTGCTGGTCAAGCACGCCGACTTCATCCGCCAGTCGGTCAGCGGGGCCAAGCAGTACTTCGTCCGTACGGTGGATATCGGCAGGGAAGACCTCGCCGCCATTCGCCAGAGCAGCGACTTCACCCCAGACGACCCCGACGTCCAGTTCTACCTGGGCCAGGGGGATGGGGGCGCCACCATCGGCGTGGTGCTGTTCCAGCAGATCGACTCGCCGCACGGTCCGCTCGAGGTCGGCCTGGCGTTCGGACCGGACGGCCGGATCGCCCACACCAACGTCACCACCGCCACGGTCGAGACCAAGCCCTGGGTCCAGCAGGCGATCGCCTCGGGGCTGATGGACCGGTTCACCGGCCTGCGGGCGGGGGACGATCCCCGGAAGGCGCTCGCCGGACTGAAGCTCGACGGGATGCCGCAGTACATGGCCGAGCTGGTGGCGACGGCGGTGGG
>DATAOR010000184.1:0-9382 GCA_036265635.1 Gemmatimonadales bacterium | reverse complement strand
GTGGTGGGGTTCGCGTCAGGCGTCCACTATGTCCACCCCGACAAGCCGGCCGAGCTGTGGATCAACGAGGTGGGCGTGGCGCCGTCCCATCAGCGGCAGGGGCTGGGCAAGCGGCTGCTCGAGGCGCTATTCGCGCGAGGACGGGAGCTGGGCTGCCGCGAGGCCTGGGTGCTGACCAGCCCCGCCAACGGACCGGCCGTCCGGCTGTACGAGTCGGTCGGCGGGGTGGACCTGGCCGATCCGCCGGTGATGTTCACCTTCCGCCTGGCCGAACCGACGTGAAGCCGAGGATGGGGGTCGGTCCCGGCGCCGCGGCCATTCTCGCGCTGTTGGTCGTGGCCTGCGGTGGGGAAGGGGCCCACGGAGGCGTCCCGCCGGCCGACAGCGGCTTTGCCGGTGTGCAGCGGCGGGGGGCGATGGTCATGGGCGTTGACCAGTACACCTCCACCCACGTCTTCGAGCCGCTGGCGGACGGTGGCCGCATCTCGCTGCAGCGGAACGAGGCGGACTCCGCCGGGATCGGCCGGATTCGGCGGCACATGGACGACATCGCCGGGCGATTCGCGGGCGGCGACTTTCGGCTGCCCGGGATCGTCCACGCCCGGTCCGTGCCCGGTACCGACGTGATGGCGGCTCGACGGGCCGGTATCCGCTACACCGTCGAGCTGCTCCCGCGGGGTGCCGCGCTCCGCCTGACCAGCAGCGACCCGGCGGCCGTCGCCGCCATCCACGCATTCCTGGCGTTTCAGCGCCAGGATCACCACGCCGCCGGACACGCCGACAGCTGAGTCGCCCGGGAGGGTGCGCATGGCCAAAGGGTACTGGATCACCTGCTACCGCTCGATCTCCGACCCGGGGGTCCTGGCCGAATACGCCCGATTGGCCGTGCCGCCGATTCAGGCAGGGGGAGGCCGGTTCCTGGTACGAGGCCTGCCGACCCGTGCCTTCGAGGCCGGAGTGGCGCAACGGACGGTCATCATCGAGTTCGATTCGGTGGAGCAGGCCCTGGCCACCTATGAAGGGCCGGCTTACCAGGCGGCGCTTCGGGTGCTCGAGGGGGCGGTGGAGCGCGACGTGCGGTTCGTCGAAGGAGCGGCCTGAGCAGGGTGTTCCACGTCGCTATCCTCCGCGCAGAAACCGCACCACCGCGCCGGCCACGACGGCCGGCTGCTCGATGTGGGGCAGGTGCCCGGCCGAATCCACCGCGATCATGGTAGCCCGAGGCATCGCCGCCAGCAGGGCGGCGCTATTGCTGAACGGGACGCTTTGATCCTGGCGGCCCCACACCACCAGTACCGGCAAGGTGGTGCCCCCCAGCCGGCGCAGCACCGGGGCCTGCGGCGGCGCGACGGCGATCTCGGCTCGGGTCCGGCGCAGACTTTCCCGGGTCCCGATGAATCGCTGCTGCACCCGGTACCGCGACACCCATTCCGGATGCCGCTCGGGGTGAAGGAAGTCCGCCAGCTGGCTCGTAGCCATGGCCTCGGTGCCGGCCCCCTGTACCATGTAGCGGGTCCATGCCTCGGCGGTCCGTTCCTGGGGCGGGAGCGGCCGGTTGGCATTGAACACCGGATCCAGGTAGATCAGCCGGCGCACCCGCTCCGGATGGGCCGCGGCGAAGCTGGTCACGATGGTGCCGCCGAACGAAAGGCCCGCCAGGTTGATCGGCTGGCGAACTCCGAGCGCGTCGAGCAGGCCGGCGAGCTGGCGGACGTACAGGTCCTGGTCGTAGCGTGCGTCGGGCCGATCGGACCAGCCCCGCCCGTAATAGTCATAGCGGATTACCCGGAAGCCGGAATCGGCCAGGCGCTGGTAGAGCGAGTCCCAGATGTAGGCCGGCACCGAGAACCCTGCCGCCATGACCACGACCGGCCCGCGCCGGGGACCGGCGACCTCCGCATGGGTGACGCCGTCGGGCAGCCGGATGAATTCACCGGGAACCCCCGCCCGGGCGGCGTCGGTCATCGGCTGGCGTTCGGGGTCGACGCCTTGGGCCAGCAACGCTGTTGCGACCAGAGCGGGCGCGAGATGGCGAGCAGAGAACGACCACGGCATGGCGACTCCGGATTCCGGGGAAGGGCAGCGGTGCCGCCATGGGCTGGCGGGCAACCACCGCAGCATTCCCAACGAAACTGCCAGGCGGCGGTTTCAGCCACCCCTCACCGACGATCCCACCCGCTATGACCGACCAACCGACCGAGGCCCCACTGGCCGTCTTCCGACGTCTGACCAACGGCGTCTACGTCATCGGAGTGTCGCACCAGGGCCGCAGCAACGCGTTTACCGCGGCCTGGGTAACCCAGGTCTCCTTCGAGCCCCTCATGCTCGCGCTGAGCATCAATCCCGCGCACGCCTCCTATCCCCTGCTGGTGGCCAGCGGTGCCTTCGTCGTCAACGTGCTGGCCCACGACGGCCTGGCCCTGGCGGCCGGTTTCGGCACCCGCTCCGGCCGGGAAGCGGACAAGCTCGCGGGAGTCCGCTGGCGGCTCGGCGCGAGCGGCCCGGTGCTGCTGGATGCCGCGGCCCATCTCGAGTGCCGAGTGGTGGACGGCATCGCGGCCGGCGACCATCGACTGGTGGTGGCTCGGGTGACGGATGGCGCCGTCCACCATCCGGGCGCCAGGCCGCTCCGCTACGACGAGACCGGCGATCTCGATGGCAGCTCCGCCATCTACCCACGGTCGTTCGAACGGGCCGGGTGAGCGGGAGCCGGCCGCGGCGACCGACTCCGGCGGAAGTGGCCGCGGCCGCCGGGTGCACCGTCCCCGACCTGGCCGCGCCCGGGCTGTCGGTGCTCTTCTGCGGTATCAACCCCGGACTCTACTCGGGCGCCACCGGTCACCACTTCGCCCGGCCCGGCAACCGCTTCTGGCCGGCACTTCGGGATGCCGGCTTCACCGACCGGTTGCTGGCGCCCTGGGACGAGGCGGAGCTGCTCGGGTACGGGCTGGGCATCACCAATCTGGTGGGGCGCGCCACGGCAACAGCCGCCGAGCTCGCGCCGGACGAGCTGCGGCTGGGCCGCCGCCGGCTCGCGGCCAAGCTGCGGCGGTGGCGGCCGCGCTGCCTGGCCGTGCTCGGCATCGGTGCCTACCGGACGGCGTTCGAGCGGCCCCGGGCCGGGTATGGTCTGCAGGTCGAGCTGATGGCCGGCGCGGCGGTCTGGCTGCTGCCCAATCCCAGCGGTCTGAACGCCCATCATCAGCCGGCCGACCTGGCCCGCGCCTTCGGTGCCCTGCGCCGATTCGCCAGGGCGGAGGAGGGCCGGCGCCCGAAATGATCGGGTGGCGGCGGACTGGCGCCGCCGCGCGAGCGGCCCCACTATCCCGGGATGACGCTGACCGCCGAGGAACTCGCCGGGGTGCTCCGCTTCCTTCGGGAGGCCGAGCGGCTCAAGACGGTCACCCGGAGCGCCTGGACCTCCGGCGGAACCCCCGAGAGTGTGGCCGAGCACACCTGGCGTCTCTGCCTCATGGCCATGCTGCTGGGCGGACGCGAGCCGGGCGTGGACCTCGCCCGGCTGTTGCGGATGTGCCTGATCCACGATCTGGGCGAAGCGCTGAACGGCGACGTGCCGGCCCCGCTCCAGCAGGCCGGCGTCCCGAAGGCGGGACAGGAACGGGCCGACCTGCTGGCGCTGACCACCCCGCTGCCGCCGGCGCTCCGCCAGGAAATCGTCGAGCTGTGGGACGACTACGAGACCGCGGCGACGGCCGAGGCCCGGCTGGCCAAGGGACTCGACAAGGTGGAGACCATCCTCCAGCACACCCAGGGCATGAACCCCGCCGATTTCGACTACGCTTTCAATCTCGAGTACGGCCGGCAGTACACCAGCGGCCATCCGCTGCTCGAGGCCCTTCGCGCCCAGCTCGACGCCGAGACGGCGCGGCTGGCCGGCCGTCGGGCCGGGCCGGGCTGAGAGGCTGGCCTGATCGGCATGACCGAGCTGACGCGCCTTCGGCATCACCCTGCCGGCGTTCCGGACTGCGGGCGGCCTGGTCCTCTGGTTCGTGGCGATGGACATGCTGCACGGCGAGCGGCGGACGCAGGAGGGGAAGGACGAGGTCTACGAAGGCTAGATCAAGGAGGACGTGGCCCTGACCCCGTTGGCCATTCCGATGCTGGCGGGGCCCGGCGCCATCTCGACGGTGATCGTGGTCGCCGGCCAGGCCCAAGGGTGGGTCCAGAACGCCGTAGTCTACGGCGCCATCGTCCTCACCGGCCTGCTGTCCTACCTGTCCCTCCGCCTGGGCGAGCCGTTGCTCGGTCGGCTCGGCAAGACGGGCATCAGGGTCGTGACCCGGATCATGGGATTGATCCTGGCCGCGGTCGCGGTCCAGTTCGTCTTCAGCGGTGTCCGGGAGGCGTTCTTCTAGGCCCGGCGGCCGCCTCCCGGGCGGAGACTCCGCCGGCCGCCGGGCCAAGGGAGTATGATCAACCATGTCCCGCGACGAGGCCGGTGTGATGGCTGTGCGGACGCTGCTCTGGCGCCGGCTGGACCGGCCCGGACATGAGTCGGCCCGGCTGGTGTGGCACCAGCCGTTCTGGCAGCTCAGCGGCACCGCGGTGTGGTCGCACGACGGCACGGTCTGCCGGCTGGAATACGCGGTGGCGTGTGACGCCGGCTGGCTCACCCGCCACGCCTGGGTGACCGGCTGGGTCGGGCCTCGGCACGTCAGGGTCGACCTGCTGGCCCTGACCGACCGACGCTGGCGGCTCGACGGCCGGGCCTGTCCGGCGGTGGACGGCTGTCCCGATGTGGACCTGAGCTTCACGCCCTCCACCAACCTGCTTCCGGTCCGTCGGCTGGGCCTGGCAGTGGGCGAGGAGGCGGCCGTCCGCGCCGCGTGGCTCTCCTTCCCGGCGCTTACGCTGGCGCCGCTGGACCAGGTGTATCGGAGGACGGGAGCGGCCACCTACCAGTACCGGGCCGGCAACGACGAGACCGCCGTGGAGCTCGAGATCGATCCCGACGGCATCGTCCGGCGATATCCCGGCCTGTGGCAGCTCGAGGCCGGGTGAGCGAAACCCGGCCGGCCCCGCTGGTCGCTCGACCGAATGGAGGCACCATGCACCGAGCGGTGTGGCTTTCCCTGCTGCTGGCCGCGTGCGGCAAGGCGGACAACGACTGGGTCACCCCGACGCCGCCTGCCGACGCCAGCGGTGCGGCCATGACGATCACGGGCGTGGTCCACCACTTCGAGCTTGAGGGTGGCTTCTATGCCATCCGCGGTGACGACAGCGTCACCTACGACCCGACCAACCTCCCGACCGAGTTCCAGAAGGACGGGCTCGCGGTCGAGGCGGTGGTCCGGCCCAGGAAGAATGCCCTCAGCGTCCGGCAGGTCGGCACCCTGGTGGACGTCGAGCGAATCCGGGCGCGGTGATACTCTCCATCGAGCGAATCCGGGCGCGGTGATGCTCTCCATCGAGCGAAGCCGGGCGCGGTGATGCTCTCCTGGCCTCGTGTCGGACGGGGGGCGAGGCTCACGGCGATGCTGGCGGCGGCCGCCTGTGCCCCGAATCCGCCACCGGCCGAGGCGCCTGTGCTGGCCGGCGGGCCGGCCTGCCCGGCCGGCGACCGCGCCATGATCCGGGATGTCGTCTACTTCGGACGCAACCGGCCCGGGGGTGGCGAGGTGGGAGACCAGGAGTGGAACCGGTTCCTGGAGGAGGTGGTCACGCCGCGGTTTCCGAACGGGTACACCGTGGTAGCTGCGGCCGGGCATTGGCGCGGCCGCGGCGGCCAGGTCGAGCGGGAGCAGACCGAGCTGCTCACCTTGCTGCATTCCGGCGCCGAGCCCGACCGCCAGAAGGTGGCGGAGATCGCCGCCGAGTACAAGCGGCGGTTCCGGCAGGAAGCGGTGCTGCGCGAGCGACTCCCGGCCTGCGCGAGGTTCGAGTAGCGTGGTGGCAGGGCGGCGCTGACGCCTCTCCGGCCATGCGAGTATTTTGGGGCGGATCCGTCGTGTCGGTCTATCGTTTCCCAGGAGAGATCATGCTGCACCAGTCCGAGCCCGAGACCGTGCCGGTCGCGGCCTACGATCAGGTCACCGAGCGCCTGCTGCGGGCGCGCACCGTGATCATCAGCGGCGAAATCACCCAGCGGCTGGCCTCGTGTATATCCAGCCAGCTGCTGGCGCTGGCCGCCGAATCCGACGCCGACATCACCATGTTCATCAATAGCCAGGGTGGTCACGTCGAGGCCGGTGACACCATCCACGATCTGATCCGGTTCATCCGGGCCCCGGTGAGGATGATCGGCACCGGCTGGGTGGCCAGCGCCGGCGCGCTGATCTATGTCGCGGTGCCGCGGGAGCGGCGGTTCTGCCTGCCCAACACTCGGTTCCTGCTCCACCAGCCCGCCGGCGGGGCGGGCGGCACGGCCAGCGACATCGACATCGAGGCCCGCGAGATTCTCCGGATGCGCGACCGGCTCAACCGGATCTTCGCCCGCGAGACGGGCCAGCCGCTCGAACGGATCGAGGAGGACACGCACCGCAACTTCTGGCTCGGGGCCGAGGCGGCTCAGCGATACGGGCTGGTGGGTCGCATCATCGAGCGGTCCACCGAGATGGACGGCTAGGCCCGGCTCCCCGTGCCCGAGATCACGGTCTCCCAATCCGCCGTGGTGCAGGCGCCGGCCCCGGTGGTGTACGGCATCATCGCGGATTACCACGAGGGCCATCGCGCCATTCTGCCTCGCCGCTATTTCGACGGTCTCGAGGTCGAGAGCGGTGGCCTGGGCGAGGGTACCCGCATCCGGTTCCGGATGCGGACGTTCGGCGCCGCCCGAACCTTCCGCGCGGCGGTGACGGAGCCGGTGCCGGGGCGCGAACTGGTCGAAACCGACGTGGTCACCGGCACGGTCACCCGCTTTCTGGTGGAGCCCGCCAGCGACGGCCGGGCCTCGCGGGTCACCTTCGAGACCCGGTGGCGGGCGCGCGGGGTCGGCGGCTGGGTCGAGCGGGTGCTGGCCCCGCGATTCCTCCGCAGTGTCTACCGGGCCGAGCTGGCGTTGCTGGACGCCGAAGCACAGGCCCGAGTGCCGTGCCCACGCCCCGAGCGCTGAGGCGGGCGACGGTCACTACCGTGGGCTACCAGGCCGCCACGGTAGCCGAGTTCCTGCGGACCCTCCGGCAGTCCGGGGTCGAGCTGCTGGTCGACGTGCGCGCCGTCGCCAGCTCACGCCGGCCGGGATTCAGCAAGTCCCGG
This sequence comes from Gemmatimonadales bacterium, assembly GCA_036265635.1. GTDB lineage: Bacteria > Gemmatimonadota > Gemmatimonadetes > Gemmatimonadales > GWC2-71-9 > CAVVWJ01. The sequence continues at coordinate 2,167 of DATAOR010000184.1, read as the reverse complement.
CTGGCCGGCAATCTGGCCGAGAGCGACATCGGCTATGTCCATCTGCGCGAGCTGGGAACGCCGGCCGCCGGCCGGGCGGCCGCACGGGCCGGCGCGCACGCCCGGATGCGCGCCATTTTCCGGGGTCACCTGGCCACTCACGAGGCCCAGGCCGGGCTGGCAGAGCTCGAGGAGCTCGTCCGGGCTGGGCGCCGGGTCTGCCTGCTGTGCTTCGAGGCCGACCCGGCCCACTGCCACCGCACGCTGGTGGCCGACGCGCTGGCCGAGCGGCTCCCGATCGAGATCCTCCACCTTCACGTGGTCGAGGGCTGAACGGCGCACCGCGGCCGCCCTCTGGCGCCGCGGTGACTTGGGGGTACCTTCGTGCACCCGCCGTCGCTGGACCCGTGCGGGCTGGTCAAAGAGCGCCATGGAGCCAATGCCTGCCGACGACGGGCTGACCCTGAGGCCGGCGCGGATGGACGACCTGGCCGACGTCGAACGGCTGATCGCGCGGTCAGCCCGGGACCTGAGCCTCGGATACTATACCGAGCGCCAGGTGGCCGGTCTGACGCGCCACGTGTTCGGCGTGGACACCCAGCTCATCCGCGATGGCACCTACTACGTGATCCAGGCCGCCGACGGCGGCCTCGCGGCGGCCGGCGGGTGGGGCCGGCGGCGAACGCTGTACGGCGGTGACCGGGCCAAGACGGGCGACGATCCGCCGCTGGATCCTGCCCGTGAGGCGGCCCGGATCCGGGCGTTCTTCGTCGATCCCCGCCGTGCCCGGCAGGGCTTCGGCCGCCGGCTGTTCGCGGCCTGTCTCACGGCTGCCCGCGCGGCGGGCTTCGAGCGGTTGGCGCTGGTGGCCACCCTTCCAGGTGAGCCGCTCTACCGGGCGCTCGGCTTCACGGCGGACCAGCGCACCACCCTGAGTTTGCCAGACGGCATCGAGGTGCCCGTGATCCATATGAGCCGCCCCGTCAATCTCCCGGCCGGCGCCGGCGCGGAGCCCTGAGCTGCACTCCGCCGCTATCGGCTTCGCCCTGCTGGGACTGGTGTTCGCGGTCCTGGCGGGGAACGAGTGGAGTGACTCGGCCCCGCCCACCGATCGGGGTGGGTCGGATCGCAGCGGGTTCGCCGGCGCGCTGATCCTGCTGCTGGTGGCGGGCCTGTCGGTCGGATTGCTGTACGGTTTCTCCAGCACCTTCGGCTGGCCCCGCGATCGCACCTTGTGGGTCGGCCTCGGCGGCGCGCTGGGGCTCCTCACCCTGCTGCGGCCGTGGTGGTTCTGGGACAACTACCGGGCCCGGTGGTTGCGGAACCTGATCGGGGACGAGCCGACGGCCGGACTGTACCTCGCCGTGGCGGCGGCCATGATCTGGGTCGGACTGTTCACCCAGTGGACCTTCGGCCGGCGATAGCCTTCGCCACCCCGCCCGCCTTGCCTACCCCGTCCACCCTCCGTCGCACACCGGGACTGCGCCCGCGCCCGCTGATGACCGTGCTGGGCCTGTGCACGGTGGTGGTATCCGTCGCGTCGGCCCAGGCCGACGGCTGGACCCTCCACGGCCACGATCTCGGCGGCCAGCGGTTCTCGCCGCTGGCGGCTATCGATACCGCGACCGTCGCGCGGCTGTCGCCCGCCTGGACCTTTCACACCGGCGTCGTCGCCACCTTCCAGGCTACCCCGATCGTGGTGGGCGGCACCATGTACGTCTCGCTGCCAATGAGCGGGGTGGTGGCGCTCGATCCCGCCACGGGCCGGGAGCGCTGGCGCTACCTGCACCGGCCCCGCACGGCGAAGCTGTGCTGCGGGCCCGCCAACCGCGGGGTGGCCGTCTCCGCCGGGCGGGTGTACCTGGGGACCGTCGACGGTCGACTGCTGGCCCTCGATGCCGCGACGGGCCGGCTGCGCTGGGACGTGACGGTGGCGGAATACCATGGCACCACCGAGGCGTCCAGCCAGCTCGGTCGGGACGACCCGCTGTCCCTGGTCGGGGACAGGGGCTCCACCGGTATCGGTATCAGCGCCGCCCCACTGGTCTTCGACGGCAAGGTGTTCGTCGGCATTGCCGGCGTGGGCTATGGGCTCCATCCGGACTCCGGCCTCGCGGTGGTCGGGATGTCCGGGCAGTATGGCCGTCCGGGACTGATGGCCGCCTTCGACGCCCGGACCGGACGCCCG
>DATAOR010000183.1:0-14561 GCA_036265635.1 Gemmatimonadales bacterium | reverse complement strand
GCCTCGCGCGTCTGGCGCCAGATCTGCTCGGTGTACTCCAAACCGGCGAGTCGAGCCGCCAGCTCGCCAGCGGCAGTCGTGGCCGCGGCGTGCTCGGCCCGGACCGTCTCGAGCTCGGCCGCGACGGCGCCGCCCCGCTCGACCGCCACGCGGAGCCGCTCGGCCTGGAGTGAGAGCGGCTCGAGCCGCCGGATCTCGGCCACCACCAGCTCATGACGCCGGGCATCGTAGGCGGTCTCGGTCCGGCCCAACGACGTCTCCAGCTCCGCTACCCGGCGGACCAGCAGCTCACGCTCCTGCTGGAGCGGATCGCCCTGCTGGGCCAGCGCCAGCAGCCTGCCGCCTTCGCCGGTGGCCTCGGACAGCTCCCGCTCCAGGTCGACCCGCCGGCGGTCGACGTCGTCCAGCTCCTTGGGCTCGAGCTGCAGCTGCTCGATCCGCTGCTTGTAGAAGTTGCCGTTGGCGATCACATCCTCCATCTGGCGGTCCAGCAGCCCCAGCACCTTGTCGTACTCCTCGCCCAGCGGGCGGGCGCAGGTCGGGCAGTCACCGGCCGGACCGGCCTTGACGATCCGCTGGCGCTGTTCCTTAAGCTCCTGATACTGGTCGAGCAGTCCCTGCCGCTTGGTGCGGGCGTCCTGCGCGTCCCGGACCCAAGCCGTGCGGAGGTTCTCGGCGTCGAGGGTGATGCCGGCGAGCGTGGCCCGCACGTCGCTGACCCGCTCCAGGGCCGCCTCGAGCTGCTGGCGGGTGGGCAGCTGGCCCAACCGTTCCTCGACCGACGCGAAGTGGCGCCGGACGTCGTCGAGCTGGGCCAACAGGCCGCGGCGGGTCGCGTCGGCGTCGGCCTGCCGCTGCAGGGTCTCGCGCTCGCCCCGGAGCTCGGCCAGAGGACCGAGCTGTCGCTGAACTTCCGCCAGGGCCTGCGACGCCTTGGCGGCCTCGGACGCCTCCCGCTCGAGTCGCTCGGCCCGCTCGGCGGCGGCCCGGGCCCGGTGCTGCGCCACCCGGACTTCGGCCTCGAGCGCCAGGGCCGCCTCGCGGAGCCGCTGCAGCCGCTCGGCCTGCGGCCGGAGCTGGGCCAGGGTGCGGTCGGCGGCCTCGAGCCGGCCAGCCGCGGTCTGCTCGGCCGCCTCCGCGACGGCAAGGCGCTCACGGGCCCGCGCCTCGGCCGCCTCGATCTCCGCCAGGTCGCCCAGGGCGGCGCGGAGCGCGTCGACCCGGGCCCGCAGGGCGGAGCGCCGCTCCTTCAGCCGGTCCTGGGCCGCCCGGATCCGCTCGTACCCGAGCACGCGGGAGAGAAACTGGGCCCGCTCGGGCGCCGACATCGCGGCCATCACCGCCAGCTCCTTCTGGCCGGTGAAATACGTGTTGAAGAACTCCTCACGGGTCATGCCCAGCAGCCGGGTGACCCGATCGGTCACGGCGCCGATCGAGTTGGCGATGGGGGCCGGGTCGGCGTCCTGATACAGCTCGGCGCCGTTCAGGGTGCGGAGGATCCGGTATTGGTGCGCGCCCAGGCTGAACTCGAGCTCGACCTCGACCCGCGAGCGGGGCGGCGCGCCGCGCCGCCGGATGGTGTCCCGACTGCCCCGGGCCGCGGGCATGCCGTACATCGCCCAGGCGATCGCCTCGAGCAGGGTGGTCTTCCCCGCCCCGTTGGGACCGATGATGCCGGTGAGGCCGGGGCCGAGCTCGAGGTCGGTGTGCTCGTGCTGACGGAAGTTGGCCAGCCGCAGGCGGTGGATCTGCATCAGGTGCCGCCCAAGTCGCGCTCGACCGAGTCCATCAGGGACGTTCCCAGGCCCACGAACGCCTCCCGATCGAGCTCGGCGGGCAACGGACGGCCCTCGAGGTAGCTCCGCACCAGTTCGGGCAGGGTCTGTCGCCGCCCGGGCGCTCCCACCCCCGTGAGCCGGTGGGTCTCGGGCCGCCGCAGATCGAGATGGAAGTGAAGCGCCTGCGCCTTGAGCGCCCGGATGGCGGTGTGGTCGAGCTCGCGGGCGACATGGCGGGGCACGTCGCGGACCAGCTGGCGGACGATCTTGTCGGCGATGCCCCCGGGCACCGCGGCCACCCGCTCGGCGATCCTGGCATCGATCGCCGACGCCGAGACGCCGTCGGCGTCGATCGGCTCGAGATCGACCAGCGCCCGGGCCAGGGGAATCGGCTGCCGCTCGACCGTGCCGCGGTCCAGGTCGGCCAGCAGCCAGGCCTTGCCGTAGGTCCCGTGATCGGCTTCGTCGACCAGCTCGCCCCACAGGTTGGGGCTGACGTACTCGAGCGATCCGGCGTACCACACCCTCGGCGCCACCTGGTGCTGGACGTGGTAGTGCCCCAGGGCGACGTAGCTCCACTGGTCGGGCGCCAGCTCGGTCAGCGGCACCAGCGCCCCGCCGTACTCGGCGGCGCTCCGATCGAACGGGAAGACCCCCTCGATCTCGCCGTGCAGCACCATCACCTGGCGCCGCTCGTCCCCCTCCGGCCGCAGCGCGGGCCGAGGCGACGCCATCAGCGCCTGGTGCGGCACCGCCAGCACCGCCAGGTCGAGCCGGGGATAGACGAACCGCCGCGGCTCGTCGGTGGCGACGTCCACGCCCAGCTCCTCGAACAGCCGAAGGATCGAGCCGGTCTCGGTCGAGCGGGGCGTGTCGTGGTTGCCGGCAATGATGACGATCGGCGCCTCGGGCAGCGCTTCACGCAGCCGCTGCACCTGACGGAAGGCGAAGACGATGGCGGCGTTGGTCGGCCGGACGGCGTGAAACAGATCGCCCGCGATGACGACGGCGTCCGGCCGGAGGGCCGCGGCGCCCTCCATCGCGGCCCGGAAGGCGTGGGCGACATCGGCCTCGCGCTGATTGATGCCCGACGGGGTTTGGCGATGGTACTGCCGGATGCCGAGGTGCGAGTCGGCGATATGGGCGAGTCTCACCCCACTAATGTCTCGTAAGCCGTTGCTAAATCAAGGCCTCGTCGGCCGGGCCGGAGCCCCCCGGCGGTGCTTGCCGGTCGGCTTGGGCCGCCGTTACGTTGACTCATGAACCCTTCCTCGGACACATCGACGGCGGGTGAGCCCGCCGTCCCCTCGACTGAACCCACTCTCCCCCGTCTCGACGAACGCCTCGGTGACTTCACCGCCAACGCCAGGCTCCTGATCATCACGCCGATGGCGGCCCTGGTCGGGGTCATCAGCGCGTTCGTCGCGGTAGCCCTAGTCTGGCTCATCGGCAGCCTGACCAACCTCTTCTACTATCACCGCCTCAGCTCCGAGCTGGTGTCGCCGGCGGCGAATCAGCTGGGCCTGTGGGCGGTGCTGGTCCCCATGGTGGGCGGCCTCGCGGTCGGCCTGATGGCCAGGTACGGATCGGAGAAGATCCGGGGCCACGGCATTCCGGAGGCCATGGAAGCGATCCTGATCGGCCGGAGCCGGATGAGCGCCAAGGTCGCCCTCCTGAAGCCGCTGTCCTCGGCGATCGCGATCGGCAGCGGCGGGCCGTTCGGGGCGGAGGGCCCGATCATCATGACTGGCGGGGCCTTCGGCTCGCTGTTCGCCCAGGCGTTCCACCTCTCGGCCTCGGAGCGGAAGACGCTGCTCGTGGCCGGCGCGTCCGGCGGCATGGCCGCCATCTTCGCCACCCCGCTGGCGGCGGTGCTCCTCGCGGTCGAGCTGCTGCTGTTCGAATGGAAGCCGCGGAGCTTCATCCCCGTAGCGGCCGCCGCCGCGGTCGCCGGGGCCGTCCGGGTCCCGCTCCTGGGGCCGGGACCGATCTTTCCGGTGACGCCGCACCTGGCGCTGGCGTGGGAGGAGCTGCTGCTCGCCCTCGCCATCGGGATCGCCGCCGGGTTCGCCTCGGGCGGCCTGACCTGGCTGGTGTACGCGTTCGAGGACCTGTTCGCCAAGCTGCCGCTCCATTACATGTGGTGGCCGCTCATCGGTGGCCTGGCCATCGGGCTGGGCGGCCTCGTCTTCCCCCGCGCCCTTGGGGTGGGATACGACACGATCGCCGACCTGCTCAACGGGCGGCTGGTCGGGTCGTCCCTGCTGGGGCTGGCCATCACCAAGGCGCTGATCTGGGCCATCGCCCTCGGCTCGGGCACCTCGGGCGGCGTGCTCGCTCCGCTGCTGATCATGGGCGGCTCGCTCGGCGCGATCGAGGCCCACTGGATCCACGCCGGCGATACCGGGCTGTGGGCGATGATCAGCATGGCCGCGATCATGGGCGGCACCATGCGGTCGCCACTCACGGCGGTGGCCTTCATGCTCGAGCTGACCGACGACATCCGCGTGCTGCCGGCCCTGTTCATCGCCTGCGTGGGCGCCCAGGCCGTCACGGTGCTGCTGATGCGGCGCTCGATCCTGACCGAGAAGGTGGCCCGCCGGGGCTATCACGTAATGCGGGAGTACATCGTCAATCCGCTGTCGCGGGTGCGGGTGGAAGACGTGATGCAGCACGACGTCCCCACCGTCTCGGCCGAGACCACGGTGGACGCCCTGTTCGGCCGGCTGGCCGCGCACGATCCGGCGCTGGCGTCCCACTACGCCTGGCCCATCGTGGACCGCAAGGGAGCCCTGGTCGGGATGATCACACGCGGGGACGTGGTCCGCGCCATGGAGCGGCCGGCGGATCCGATGCCGAGCGTCCTAGCGGCGGGGGGCTCGCCCCCGATTACGGCCTTTCCCGACGAGTTGCTGGAGGAAGCCGTGGACCGGATGATCAGCCACGGCGTGGGGCGGCTGCCGGTCGTGTCGCGGGAGCACCCCACCAGGCTGCTCGGCTACCTCGGCCGCAAAGGCATCGCCGAGGCGTGGGAAGGCCTGCGGGAGGAAGACCAGATCCGCGACGCCGGCTGGATCACGAGCCGGACCCGGCTGTTCCGGCGCAAGGTGCGCCGGGTGCTGTCGGAATCGAGCCCGGCCGAGGAGCCCACCGCCGGCGCCGGCGCCGGCCCCCTTCAGAACCCGTAGTCGTCTTCGGCCCGTCGTACGGCGGGCACACCGCGGCGGGCCGCCACCACCTCGCCGTTGACCCGGCGTCCCAGGCAGGCCGTGAAGAAGGCCAGCACGTCGGCCGGGCGCTCGCGGCGGGTCGCGCCCAGAGCGCGCCGCACCTCGTCCTCGCGCCGGCCCTCGATCAGAGCCCGGACCGCGTCGGCGCTGACCCGCCGGTCGAGCGCCTTGAGCTGCCGGGCGACCGCGTCGGGGAAGGGCAGCTCGTGCGCCGGGGGGAACCGCTCGATGCCTTCCCGGCCCCCGAGCACCGCCGGGCGCGGAAACCGGACGAAGATCGGCTGGGTGAAGTGGGGATGGCGGACCATGAGCTCGCCTTTGGGCAGGGTCGCCAGCTTGATCCTGGTGGCCGGCGAGAGGGTGGCGTAGTTGGGCGTCGACAGCTCGTCCATGTCCATCCGGCCGAAGACCCCGGTGCCGGCGTTGCCGACCACCCGCCGCTGGACCTGCGAGCGGAACTGCTGGGCCGAGAACAGCACCAGCCCGAGGTAGCGTCCCCGCTCCGACAGATCGAGCAGCATCTTCCGCACGTAGGTATCGGCCCCTTCGGCGGGGGCGTACTTGTTCAGCTCGTCCACGAACACGACCACGTGGTCCACTCCGAGATCCCGCCGCTCGAGATGCTCGCGGAGCTTGGACACGATCCGGGCGAATACCAGGTCCTGGGCCAGCGGATCCAGTCCGGCCACATCGACCACGTGGATGCTGCGATCGGCAAAGGCGCCCCAGGGCAGGTCATGGGCCAGGCCGTCGTCGGTCACCAGGCCCTTGGACCGGGTCGAGATGTTGCTCAGCCGGTTCCGGATCTTCCGGATGGTGGCCAGGTGGTGAGTCTTCCACACCTCCCCGCCCTTTCCCAGCACCTCCATGAAATCGAAGATGGCGCGGAAGAACACTTCCAGATCGGCGAAGCTCTGGACCTGGAACGGCTTGCCCCGGAGCATCTCGTCCTGGTACTCGCGGCCGACTACCCGGTCGCCCAGGAAGTCGATGAAGGCGTCCGCCTTGGCGTCCACGTCGTCGCGGTTGAGCAGCACCTCGGCGTAGTCCAGCACCTCGCGGAGGCCCCAGACCAGCGGCTGGGTGTTGGCGGCGAGGGCCTCGTTGGTGCGCAGCGTGTTGAGATTGACTCCATCGGCCTTGAACGGGGCGTAGTAGTGCACGTCACCGAACGGCTCAGGCCGGAGACCGAGCCGGGCGTAGCGGCGCAGGTCCTCCTCCGAGAGTGCCGCCGGCTGATCGAGGAAGCAGAGATCGGGACCCTTCACGTTGAAGCAGAGCGCCGCGACCGTGCCCTTATGCCCCGGAAAGGTCTGGAAGATGCTGCCCAGGAGGAACTCGACCGCGCTGGTCTTGGTGGCGAGCCCCGACACGCCGGTGATGTTGAGGTGGGCGGCTTCGGGTCCGAGCAGGAAATCGCAATCGAGATAGACCGGCGCCTCGAGACCGCCGGCGGCGTAGAGCCCGACGGGGACGCCGGTAGCCCGCTCGCCGGTGGTGTAGCTGTCCATCCGGAGCGCGAGGACCACATCCTCGTCGGAGGCCAGCCAGACCGGCCCCAGTGGAACCGGCTGGAGCGGCTCCTCCGGCATCTGGCGCAGCACCGCGGCGGTGAACAACCGGATCTCGCTCCGCTCACTCGGCTCGAGGCCGGCGGCCACGGGGTCGCCCTCGGCCCCGATCACGGCGTGCATCGGGGTCAGCAGGTCGGAGTAGGCGAACCCGTCGGTGACCACGCCGAACACCACCCGTCCCGCCTCTTCCACCCGGACGATGGCGCCGATGCCGATCGGCGTGTCCCGGGCGGTCCAGAAGTGGAACTGGTGCGGGGTGGACGGTTTGAGCTCGGTGGCGACGACGCGGCCGAGCGGCAGGGGGGCAGTCATGGCTTGGGGGGCGCGGCACCCCAACGGCCGAACCGCGCCCGCACCTCGGCCAGCTCGCGCCCGGTCTGTTCGGTCGTCCACTCGAGCTCGGCGGCCATCAGCGCGGCGGCCGCCGTCAAGGCGGGCTCGCCGGGGTGTCCGCCGGTGCCGAGCCCGGTCCGCCGAAAGACCACGTCGCCCAGGTGGACGGCCATCTCGCGCCGTACGGCCTGAATCACGTCGGCGGGGAGGACGTCGGTTCCCGGGAGGGGGACATCCCAGCCCGGCTGCTCGCGGGCGATGGCCACCACCTCCCCGTAGTCGCTGCCGTGGTCGTGGGCCAACCGTTCGGCGACCGCCGGCTGAAATGGCCCGGCGGCGGCCACCTGCTGCACCAGTCGAGCAAAGGACGGCACCCGCCCGCCGGCGACGGGCTCACTGAGGGTCCGGCAGGGTGGCGCCTTCCGCCCCAGCTTCTCGAAAGCCAGGTCCACCGCCTGCTCCGCCACGCCGCGGGCCACGGTATAGCGGTTGGTGATGGCGCTGACCAGCCCGGCGATGCCGTCGCCGGCGTGGTCGAACACCAGCGGCCGCTTGCCGAAGCTGACGTTTTCGCCTACCAGCTCGCCCTGGGCGATCGGGAGCAGGCCGGCCATGACCAGGGCCACGTCGTCGCGGGTGACCCCTGCCTGGGGCATGGCCTCGTCGATCTCGCCGACGAAGGTCGCCACATCCTGGTCGCTCACGGTCAACGCGTCGGGATCGTCGCGCCAGATGACGCTGTAGACCCCGACCAGGGTGCGCCCCCGCCAGGGACAGACGAAGACGTGCCGGTTGCCCCGGCTGAGGACGGCGTCGGGGTCACGATACTTGGTCTGGGCCGCCAGGCCGCGCCCGTTGACGATCGGACGCCGGAGGACCACGGCCATGTCGCGGGAGAAGTGCACCGGCTCGCCGGTCGAGAGACCCGACCGCGCCAGCAGCTTCTCGGCGTAGGGACCCGCGGCGTTCACGATCACCCGGCCGCGAACGTCGAACCGGTCATCCGTCAGGGCGTCACGCGCGACCACGCCGGAGACCCGACCGCCGGCATGCCGAATCGACTCGACCTCACACCAGTTGGCCGCCGTCGCGCCGGCCGAGATGGCGGATCGGACGAAGGCCCAGACCAGCCGGGGCGGGTTGTACATCTGCCCGTCCCAGAAGACCCCCGCCCCGGTCAGCCGCTTCGGCTCGAGGCCCGGAAACCATTCCAGGGCCTCGCGGCGAGAGATGAGCCGGGCCCCGGGAATGTGGCGATCGGGATCGGCGATCCCCCGGTTCCGGTCGGCCGTGAGCAGACTGAGCAGCCGGAAACCGGCCCAGAGCACCTCGCCGCCGGCCATGCCGTGGCCGTAGGTCGGCACCGCGATCGGGAGGGGGTGGACCAGGTGCGGCGCCACCCGGAGGAGGGCAGACCGCTCGCGGGCCGACTGGCGGACCCGGGCGACGTCGAGATGTTGGAGATAGCGGATCCCGCCATGGACCACCTTGAGCGAGTCGGCCGAGGTGGCGCCGCTGAAGTCGGCCCGCTCCAGCAGGGCGACGGCAAGGCCGCGCTGGGCGGCGTCCCACGCCACGGCCGCGCCGCAGATGCCGCCGCCCACCACGACGAGGTCGAACTCGCGCTCGGTCAGCGCGGAGAGGTTGCGGATCATCGGGCCTCAGGCCAGGGCACGGAGGTGACGCTCGACGGCGTGGATGCCGTAGAGCAGGCGATCCCAGCGCGGATCGGGCGTGCTGAGCGGCGCCCGTTCCGCCAACAGCCGGCGCGAGACCAGGTCGGCCAGGTCGGGCCGGCCGTTGGCCGGCGCCACCTCGATCCGGACCAGCCCGTAGAACACGTCCTTCCCTTCCCACGGCCACAGCCGCAGGGCCCAGGCGGCGATCGGGGTCACGCTCCGGGTCTCGGGGGTATAGATCGAGGACCGGCAGCCGGCCGGCAGGCGGAGGAACCGTTCCAGGTCGGGCCCGTCGAACGGCAGGGTGGCATGGCTCTTCGACACCGCCAGCATGCGGCCGTCGGCCGCCCAGCGGGGACTTTCGGTCAGCGTGCCGTCCACCACCAGCCAGCCGTCCGACCGCTCACGAAATTGCTCGCCGACCTGCCGCTCCAAGCCGGCGCGGGCCCGGTCGAGCGCCCGGCCGGCGTTGGCCAGGTCGCGGACCGGGTGGGGCGGCTCGTCGGTGGGCAAGGCGATCGTGGCCAGCCCTTCGGGCAGCGGCCCGGCAGCCGCCAAGGCCTCCGGCCGGCCGAACAGGATCCGACGCCGCTCGCGCGCGACGGTGGCAAACCGCCGGTCTCGCCGTTCCCGCACCGCGGCGGCGACATCGGCCACCAGCAAGGGCGAGGCGCCGGCATAGGCCACCAGCTCGGCTCGCTGGACGCCATCGAGGAAGGCCACGGGCTCGGTCCAGGGCTCGGCCGGACCGACGGTGTGCCACGCGACGCGTTCGTCCTCGACCAGTCGGGCAGGCCGGATGCAGGCCTCCTCCACCCGGCCGCCGCTCGCCTCCGGCACCAGCGAGGCCGGCGTGAGCCCTCGCAGAGCAAGCGAGCGACGGAGATGGCCCAAATTGACTATTGGTGACGGCATGAGGACAATTGTAGCAAGGCCGAAGGGGAGGTCACAGTGATCGATCAGGACGAAGGGCAACCGGCTTCCACGGGACCGACCGGGGCGATCACGTCCGACCAGCTGTCCCAGCTTCAGCTCCGCCTGGAGCAACCGAGCGACCAAGGCCGCTCGCTGATGTCCGACCTGCGCACCCTGGTGCACGACACCGTGTCGCAAGACGAACGACTGGGCGAGGAGTGGCAGCAGCGACCCGCGCCCCCGGTCGTCCCGCCCACGCGGGAGGAGCGCCTGCGAGGGGAGTACGGCATGACGCCCCGCGAGGTCGAGGTGGCGGAATTGCTCGCCCTGGGCCTGTCGAACGTGGGCGTCGCCGGCCGGCTCCGGATCAGCCCGCACACCGCCCGCCACCACACCCAGCGAGTGCTGGCCAAGCTGGGCGTTCACTCCCGGGCCGAAGCGGCCGCCAAGCTGGCCCGCTGACCGTGGGAGCGGGCTCGGCCGCATCCCGCTGATCCGGCCACCGCGGAGGCACCGGGTCAGGCGAGGTCGGGCAAAGTGCAGCCGGCCCGGCGGGTTGAGCGGCTCCTGCCGGCCGTTGGTCGCCGCCCAAGGCGCCAGGGGCCGATGCAGGTGTCGGCACTCAACTTGCGCTTCCAAGCCGGTCGCCTGAGCCGCACCCCCGCGGACCGGCTTTCTCCCACTCCGCCTCGATGCCGCAGCGCAGCGCCCTGGCCCTCCGCTCCCTGGAGTTCATCCGCCCCTACCGTGGCTCGCTGGCGGTCGTCCTCGGGCTGGCCCTGATCCTCGCCACCCTGAGCGCGCTCGATCCGCTCATCATGAAGTACCTGTTCGACCAGCTGGGCCAGCCGGACGGCGCCCACGCCTTCGCGGTCGCCCTCACGGGGCTGCTGGGACTCGAGCTGGCTCGAGCGGTCCTCCAGTGGTGGCTCGGGATCAAGAGCTGGGATGTCCGCCTCGGGGTGGAGTACACCGTCCGGGAGCGGGTGGTCGGCCGGCTCAACACCCTGCCGCTGGCCTTCCACCAGCGCGAGGCCGTGGGCGGGCTCATGAACCGGATGAACCAGGGCATCAGCGGGTACGTGGCGGCGTTCAGCGATCTCGCCTTCAACCTGCTGCCCACCCTGCTGTACCTGAGCCTGTCGGTCGTGGCCATGTTCAAGCTCGATTGGCGGCTGGCGACGACGGTCCTCGTCTTCACCCCGCTGCCGGCCCTGGTCGGGGCCCGGGCGGCTCCCGAGCAGATCCAGCGGGAGCGGCGGCTGGTCGAGCGGTGGAGCTCGATCTACGGCCGGCTCAACGAGGTGCTCGCCGGGATGATGACGGTCAAGGGCTTCGACATGGAGCTGGCCGAAAAGGAGCGCTTCCTGGGAGGCGTCCGGGAGGGGAACGAGGTGGTGCGCCGGGGCGTCCGAACCGATGGCCGAAACGGCGCCCTCAGAAATCTCGGGACCACGGCCGCCCGCCTGGCGGCACTCGGGCTGGGCGGCTACCTCGCCTTCGAAGGTCAGATCGGTCTGGGGACCCTGGTGGCCTTCCTCGGGTACATCGGCGGCCTGTTCGGTCCGGTTCAGGGCCTGACCAACACCTATCAGACGTTCCGCCGGGCGACCGTCTCCCTGGAGAGTCTGTACGGCATCCTGGACACCGAGGACACGGTGGCCGATCTGCCCGATGCCGCCCACCTGCCGCCGCTCCGGGGCGAGGTCCAGTTCCGCCAGGTCGGCTTCGCCTACCACGCCGGCTCACCGGTGCTCCGCGGGATCGATCTGGCCATCCGGCCGGGCGAGACCGTGGCCCTGGTCGGCCCGAGTGGCAGCGGCAAGACCACCCTGGTGACGCTGCTGCAGCGCCTGCATCCGGTGACCAGCGGGGCCATCCTGATCGACGGGATCGACGTCCGGGCGATGACGCAGCGCTCGCTCCGAAGCCAGGTCGGCGTGGTGTTCCAGGACTCGCACCTGTTCAACGATACGGTGCGGGCCAACCTCGCCTACGGGCGGCCCGACGCCACCGCCGACCAGATCGAGGCCGCCGCCGCGGCCGCCCAGGCCCACGAGTTCATCCGGACACTGCCGGAGGGCTACGACACCATCGTGGGGGAGCGGGGCAGCCGGCTCTCCGGCGGCCAGCGGCAGCGCATCGCCATCGCCCGGGCCCTGCTCAAGAACCCGCCGATCCTGGTGCTCGACGAAGCCACCGCGGCGCTGGACGGCGAGTCCGAGCACCTGATCCAGCTGGCGCTCAAGCGCCTGCTGCACGGCCGGACCGCGCTGGTGATCGCCCACCGGCTCTCGACGGTGCGCGAAGCGGATCGCATCGTGGTGATCGACGGCGGCCTGATCCGGGAGACCGGGACCCACGAGGAGCTCTGCGTGCAGGGGGGATACTACGCGTCGATGGTGGAGCGGCAGCGGCTGGGCTTCCTGGCGGAGCCCGAGGCCGGCCGGGCGGCGTAGCGCCGCGGCCGGCTCGGGCGGCCCGCTACATCTCCTCTTCGAAGGCGGTGAACGGCGGCACGTTGGCCAGCCAGAAGCCGGCCAGCGCGCCCTGCTGATCCACCTCGACGTAGAAGTTGTCCGCCACCCGCACGACCTCGACGGCGCGCCGGGGGCCGATCCGCAGGTGGAACAGGCTCTCGGTCCCGTTGGTCTCCACCGACAAAGTCGTGTCGACCTCCATGCTGGCGACGCCCGGACGGGACGGCCGGGACGGCAGCACTACCCGGCCGTCGGTCAGCCGGGCGGGGATCTGGAGTGCCGGACTGGTGGTGACCTCGGGCCAGACCACCACGTCGAGTCCGCAGATCACCCCGTTATTCACGTCCAGCACGGCAATGGAACCTTCGGCGTCGGTCAGCTCGACCGTGCCGGTCAGACCGCCGCTCTTCCGGTTGCCCTTGAACGAGCCGGACAGGATGTCGGTCTCGGGGTCCCACCGCCAGCCGATGGACGGCAGCGACCCGGTGAGGGGCTCGACCCGCGCGTCGACGTTCACGCCCGCGGCCTCAGGCAGCACGCGCGGCCGCCAGCCGCTGGATCAAGCCGAAGATCTTGTCCAGCGCGCGCTCCAGTTCGGTGTCCGATACGGCGTAGCTCAGGCGGACCCAGCGGTCGTCCGCGAAGGCGCCGCCCGGTACCAGGGCGACACCTTCCTGCTTCATCAGTTGTTCGCAGAAGGCACTCCCGGTCAGGGGCTCCTTGTCCCGGATGCCGTCCACCCGAAAGAAGAAGTAGAACGCGCCGTGGGGCTCGACGAACTCGACCCCGGGCGCCTCGCGCCGGAACCGCTCCACCAGGGTATCGCGGCGCCGACGGAAGGCAGCCACCATCCGGGTGACCTCGGCGTCGACCTTCTCGTCGGCGAAGGCCGCAGCGGCGGCCCACATGGCCGGCTGATTGGCC
The DNA here is from genome assembly GCA_036265635.1 of Gemmatimonadales bacterium. Classification (GTDB taxonomy): domain Bacteria; phylum Gemmatimonadota; class Gemmatimonadetes; order Gemmatimonadales; family GWC2-71-9; genus CAVVWJ01. Next base: position 1,648 of record DATAOR010000183.1, on the reverse strand, counting down.
CCGGTGGTGGTGTGCGACTGCAGCGCCGCCATCGCCTTGGTCAGGTGGGGCGGCGCCAGCGCGGCGCCGATCCGCCAGCCGGTCATGGCGTACGCCTTGCTGGCGCCGTAAATGATGACCGTCCGCTCGAGCAGCTCGTCGGGCAGGTCGAGCAGGGACGGCGCCGGGCCGGGGCCGTAGTTGATCCGCCGGTAGATCTCGTCCGAGATGATCCAGACGCCGTTGGCCTTGGCCCACTCCGCGATCGAGCGCAGCTCGGCCAGGGTGTAGACGGCGCCGGTGGGATTGCACGGCGAGCAGAGAATCAGGCCGCGGGTGAGCTTGTTGCTGGCCCGGTCGAGATCGCGGGCGCTGACCTTGAGGCCCCATTCGAGATCGCCAGGCACCAGGACCGGCTCGGCCCGGGCGAGGTGGACGATCTGAGGGTACGACACCCAGGCGGGCGCAGGAATGAGCACCCGGTCCTTGGGTCCGAACAGGGTGAAGCAGGCGTTGAAGATCGACTGTTTCGACCCCGAGCTCACGATGATCTGGTCGGGGTCGATGGTGCGGCCGCCCGACATCCGGCTCAGGTTCTGCGCCATGGCCTTGCGCAGCTCGGCGATCCCCACGTTGGGCGGATAGCGGGTCAAGGCCTTCTGGATGGCCTGGATGCCGGCCTGGGTCGCCGGCGCCGGCGTGTCGAAGTCCGGCTCGCCTACCCCCAGGTCGAGGACGTCCTCGCCCGCCGCCTTCCGCCGCTTGGCCTCGTTGCTGATGGCCACGGTCTCGGAGGCCTTGAGATACTGCACATTGGGGGACAGCGGGTCGGGCATGCTGGGTCCGGAAGAAGAGAAGCGGTCGTCGCAATCGTCGAGGAATTACGGGGGAAAGGTCAGGCCACGGCCAAGCGATGTCAACGCCCGGAAGCCGGACGGACCACGTTGCCGGCGTCGCCTGGCGCTCTTACCTTGGCGGGGCCGACTCCACCTTGGCGGGCCGACTCCACCTTGGCAGGCCGACTCCACCTTGGCAGGCGGCCACCACCTTGGCGGGCCGACTCCCCCTTGGCGGGCCGATTCCACCTTGACGGGCCGACTCCACCTTGACGGGCCGACTCTCCCTTCCGATCGAGGACCCGCGTGACTGCTTCCGCCGCACTGCCGCTGACCCCGTCGATCGCCGCCGCGCTGGACCGACTGGGCTGGAGCGCGGAGCACCCGCTGGTCCGGGACGCGCTGCCGGGCGCGGCCCGCGGCACCAACATGGTGCTGGTGCTGCCGCCGTCGCCTGCGGCCGCCACTCCCGCCCTGGCCGGCGTGGTGGCGCGCCTGGGCCAAGCCCGGCTGGGGCTGCTGCTCACGCCGGCGGCCCAGCTCGACGAGTGGGGGCGGATCGCGCACGCCCTGGGCGCCGCGGCCGGGCTCCGGATCCAGGTGGCGCACGGCACCTCGCGGGCGACCCGGCGGCTCCGGGGTGACGCGGTCGACCTCCTCGTGGCCACGCCCGAGACGGCGGTTGCCCTGCAGCGACGGGCGGCGCTCCACGCCGATGGGCTGGCCGCCGTGGTGCTCGCCTGGCCCGAGGGGTGGGAAGACGAGGCCGTCGTAGCCCCGCTGATGCAGGACTGCCGGGACGCCCAGCGCCTGGTGCTGACCTCGGCGCCGGA
>DATAOR010000182.1:0-20537 GCA_036265635.1 Gemmatimonadales bacterium | reverse complement strand
GCTCGTCGCCCTCGCACCCCCGCCCTCGCACCCGCTCCCCGATCTACGCCCGCGCCGCCGCCGCCGCGCCCTTGTTCGCCTGTTCGAACTCCTTCATGAAGCCGACCAGGGCCTCGACCGCCGGCCGAGGGCAGGCGTTGTAGATGCTGGCCCGCATGCCGCCTACGCTCCGGTGGCCCTTGAGCCCGTCCAGCCCCCGCTTGGTGGCCTCGGCGATGAACTTGGCCTCCAGCTCCTCGGTGGGAGCGCGGAAGCAGACGTTCATCAGCGAGCGGCTGTCCGGCTGCACCGTGCCCCGGAAGAACTCGCTGGCGTCGATATAGTCGTACAGCAGCCTGGCCTTGGCCAGGTTGTGCTCGGCCATGGCCGCCAGACCGCCCTGGGACTGGATCCACTTGAAGACCTCGCCTACCAGGTAGATCCCCAGCGTCGGCGGGGTGTTGTACAGCGAGTGCTCCGCGACGAAGGTGCGGTACTGCAGCATCGTCGGCAGCGTCTTGGGCGCGGTCTCGGCCAGGTCCTTGCGGATGATGACCAGCACCGTGCCGGAGGGCCCCAGGTTCTTCTGGGCGCCGGCGTAGATCAGGCCGTACTTCCGGACGTCGATCGGCCGGCTGTACATGTCGCTCGAGGTGTCGGCCACCAGGGGCACGCCGGCGGGGACGGCCGGTTCGCTCTTCCACTGGGTGCCGTAGATCGTGTTGTTGGTGGTGAGGTGAACGTAGGCCGGGCTGGCGGAGTACTTGATCTGGTCGGGCTGGGGAATCCGGTCGAAGCTGGAGCCCTCGCTGCTGGCCGCGACGTGCACGGTGGCGCCGAGGATCTTGGCTTCCTTGATCGCCTTCTGCGACCAGACGCCGGTGTTGAGATAGTCGGCGGTGCGGCCCGCCGGCAGCAGGTTCATCGGCACCATGGAGAACTGGAGCGACGCGCCGCCCTGCAGGAACAGGATGGCGTACTCGTCCGGGATCCCGGCCAGCGCGCGGCAGTTGGCTTCGGCGTCGGCCAGAATCCGGTCGAACACCTTGCCGCGGTGGCTGTGCTCCATGATGCCGATGCCGCTGCCGGCGACGTTCCAGACGGCCTCCTGCGCCTTCCGGAGCACGGACTCGGGCAGCGCGGCCGGGCCGGCGCTGAAGTTGTGGATGCGGTCGCTCATGGCTGCCTTCCTGGTGAGATGTCGCGCCGTGGTCCCTGCCCTGCCGCTACTTGGCCTTCCCGTCCACCGCCGTCAAGGCCACGCTGAGGATGTCCTCGTTGCCGCTCCGGATCCGGTCCAGCGCGCCCTCGTCCGGCACGCCGTCGAGATGGATCCGCGCCAGGGTGGCCTGGGCGCCGTGATAGATGATGTTCTCGACCTCTTCCACGTTGATCGCTCCGCTGGCCAGCACGCCGAACACGTGGGCCAGTACCCCGGGCCGGTTGCGGTGACGGATCGAGAGGACGTGCGTGGCCGAGCTCCGGGCCAGCCGGTTGACCACGTTGGGAACCTCGCCGGTCTCCTTGAACGTCTGGACGACCCGGATCACCTCGTGGGCGATGGCCACCTGGGCCTGGTCGGTCGAGGCTCCCACGTGATGGGTGCCGTAGACGCCCGGCGCTCGCACGATGGTGTTGCCGAACGACCCGGTGCTCCCCGCCGGCTCGTCGGCGAAGACGTCGAGCCCGGCCCGGATGCCCTTGTCCCGCACCGCCTGCTCCAGGGCCGCCTCGTCCACCACCGAGCCTCGGGAGGTGTTGATGAGGTAGGCGCCGGGCCGCATGGCCGCCAGGAACTCGGCATTCACCAGCTGCCTGGTGTCGGCGTTGGCGGCGACGTTGATCGAGACCGCATCCGACAGGCGGGCCACCTCGAGCGGCGTCTGGGCGTAGGCCACCCCGAGCCGGTCGGCCTCGGCGTGGGTCAGGTTCCGCGACCAGGCCACCACCCGCATCCCGAACGCTCGGGCCCGCCCCGCGATCTCGCGGCCGATCTGTCCCAGGCCGACGATCCCGAGCGTGCGGCCGTGCAGCCCGCGCGCCTTGCTGTACTCGCCCTTGTTCCAGCTGCCGGCCCGGAGCTCGGCCACCTGGTCGGGGATCCGCCGGTCGCACGACAGCAGCAGACCCAGCACCAGCTCGGCCACGGCGATGGAGTTCTTGCCGGGGCAGTTGGAGACGAACACCCCGAGACTCGAGGCGGTGGCCACGTCGATGGTATCGATCCCGGCCCCGGCCCGGATCACCAGCGCCAGCCCCGTGCCCGCCTTGAGGGCCTCGGCGGTGACCTTCTTGCCCCGGACGATCAGCACCTGCGGATCGGCGGCCGCGATCGCCGCCGGCAGCGCGTCCGCCTTGACGTCGGGCTGGGACAGCACGGTGCAGCCGAGCTCCTTCAGCCCGTCGATCCCCACCTTCTCAAACTTGTCCGCGATCAACACCTTCATGCGACGACACCCCGCAGTGCGTGACCCGTTCCGGCGAGCCTACAAGGTATGCACGAAGAGCCCGCTTCGCAGCTTGGGCTCGAACCAGGTGCTCTTGGGCGGCATGACCTGGCCCGCGTCGGCCACCGCCATCAGCTGCTCCACGGTCGTCGGGTAGAGCGAGAAGGCGATGGCCATCTCGCCTGAGCGGACCCGGCGCTCGAGCTCGGCCGCGCCCCGGCTGCCGCCGACGAAGTCGATCCGCTTGTCGGTCCGGGGATCGCCGATCTTCAGGACCGGCCCAAGCACCCGGTCCTGCAGCAGCGACACGTCGAGCGAGGCGATCGGATCGCTCCGGTCGATGGTGGCCTCGTCCAGTGCCAGCCGATACCAGGCGTTGGCCAGGAAGAAGCAGAACGTGCCGGGCGCCGGCGGCGCCGGGTCGTCGGTCACGCTGACGTGCCCGATCCGGGCCAAACGGGCCAGGATGCCGCTGGCCGAGAGCCCGGCCAGGTCGCGGACCAGCCGGTTGTACGGCAGGATCCGCAGCTGGTCCGCCGGGAACAGCACCGCCAGGAACCAGTTGTACTCGCCCTCCCCGCGGTGCTGGGCCGGGACACTGCGCAGCTCCTTGCCCGCCCGCCAGGCGCTGGCGGAGCGGTGGTGGCCGTCGGCCACGTAGGCCAGCGGCACGGCCCGGAAGGCCTCGACATAGGGCGCCGGGTCGGTGATCCGCCAGACCGTGTGCCGGACGCCGTCCGGGGCAGTGAAGTCGTACAGCGGCGGCCCCGCCGCCCCCCGGGCCTCGAGCGCCTGGATCTCGGGCCGGCCCCGGTAGGTCAGAAAGACCGGCTCGGCGTTGGCCCGCAGGGTGAGCACGTGCCGGGTGCGGTCGTCCTCCTTGTCCTGCCGGGTCTTCTCATGTTTCCGGATGATGTCCTGCTCATAGTCGTCGATGTGGACGCAGCCGACCACGCCGGTCTGGGCCTGCCCGTTCATGATCTGCCGATAGAGATACAGCGAGGGCTGCTCCTCCTGGAGCAGCGTGCCGTCGGCCTGGAACCGGTCGAGGGCCTGGCGGGCCAGGGCATAGATCCGCGAATCGTGGGGGTCTACCTCCGGGGGCAGGTCGATATCCGACCGGCCGACATGGAGGAAGCTGTGCGGATTGCCGGCGGCCAGCTCGGCCGCCTCGGCCCGGTTGACGACGTCGTACGGCACCGACGCGACCTGCTCGGCGAGCGCGGGCGCGGGACGGAGCGCACGGAACGGATGGAGGCGCATGGGGAACCCGGCGGACGGTGGCGGTTGAACCAGCGGCATCCCAGCGGCGGCATCCTAGCGGCTGTGTGAGAGCGGACGCAAGGGAATGCCGGGCCTCGCCTCAGCCGCCCGCTTTGAGCAGCCGCTCTCCCGCGCCGAGCAGGGCATCCACCGCCAACGCCAGCAGGGCCGCGGGCAGGGCCCCGGACAGGATCATCCGGGTGTCGTTCAGCGCCAGCCCGGACGCGATCGGTTCGCCCAGGCCCCCCGCCCCGATGAACGCCGCCAGGGTGGCCGTGCCCACGTCGATCACGGCCGCCGTCCGGATCCCGGCCATGACCAGCGGCGCGGCCAGGGGGAGTCGGACGTGGCGGAGGATCTGTCGGGGGGTCATCCCCAGGGCCAGCGCGGCGGCGACCGCGTCCGGCGCGGCCGTGCGGACCCCGGTGTAGGTGTTGCGCAGGATGGGGTAGAGCGAATAGAGGAACAGCGCCACCAGCGCCGGCACCACCCCGATGCCGAGCAGGGGCAGCATGAAGGCGAGCAGGGCGATCCCCGGTATGGTCTGGAGCACACCCACGCCGCGGATCACGCCCTCGGCGCCTCGCTTCAGCCGCTCGAGCGCCAGCCCGAGCGGCACGGCCACCAGAATCGCGGCGGCGAGGGAGACCGCCACCAGCAACAGGTGGCGGGCCGTGAGCGCCGCGAGCGTGCGCCGCTCGGCCCAGAGGTAGGCCATCAGCCCGTCGCGCACCGGCGGGCCGGCGGACAGGCCTCGGCCGGCGGCGGCCTCGGCGCCGGCGTGCGTCGTCAGCCCCAACGCCGCCAGGGCAGCGGCGGCGACCCGCGGGATCGGCTCTCCGTCCACCTCGACCCGTCGGTTGAGGGCCCGCATGGCGGCGTCGCTCAGCCGGCCGCTCAGCTCGGTGAGGGCGGCGACGGCCTCGGGTTGCCTTCGCGCGAGGCCGGGCGCCACCACGGCCGCCGCCTCGTACGGCGGGAAGAAGCTTCGGTCGTCACGCAGGACCGTCAGGTCGTACTTGAGGATCAGACCGTCGGTGCTGTAGCCGTCGATCACATCCACCCCGCCCGCCGCCAGCGCCTGATACTTGACCGCCGGCAGGAGCGCGCGGACCTCGCGGAACCGGAGGCCGTACGCCCGGGCCAGCCCGGGGAGGCCGTCATCCCGCCCGATGAAGTCCGCGGTCAGCCCGGCGCGGAGCCTGGGGCCGGCCCGGGCCAGATCGCTCAGCGTCCGGAGTCCCAGGCTGTCGGCGGTCGCGCGACGCACGGCGATGGCATAGGTGTTCTGGAACCCCAGCGGAGGCAGCCAGCGGACCCCGTAGCGAGCCAGAAATTCGGCCGACACTCGGCGGTAGACCGCAGCCGGATCGGGATCGGGTCGTTGGTGCAGGATGGCCAGGAGGCCGGTGCCGGTGTACTCAGGGTAGACGTCGATGGCCCCGCGCCGGAGGGCGGCAAAGGCGATCTCAGTGGCGCCAAGCCCCGGCCTGCGGTCCACCCGGAGGCCGCGGGCCTCGAGCAGCTGGGCGAACATCTCGGCCAGCAGGAATGATTCGCCGAACGGCTTGGAGGCGACGACGACCGGCGGCCCGCCCGGCCCGTCCTGCCCGCCGGCCGGGGTAGGCGCGCCACCGGCCAGGGCGGCCAGCCCGACCAGAATCCACCGGCCGGCCCTCACTGGGCCACCCGGGCGCGGGCCAGGAGCGTTCGGACGTACCCGGTAGCGGGCGAGCGGCGCAGCTCGTCCGGACTCGCGACTTGCTCGAGCCGGCCGCTGTGCATGACGCCGACCCGGTCCGCCAGGAGAAAAGCCTCGGCCAGGTCGTGGGTGACCAGCAGTGCGGTGAAACCGAGCCGGCGGCGGAGCTCGATCACGGTCCCTTGCAGGTCGGCCCTGGTGATGGCATCGAGCGCCCCGAATGGCTCGTCCAGCAGGACGATGTCCGGCTGGCCCGCCAGGGCCCGCGCGACCGCCACCCGCTGCCGCTGCCCGCCGGACAGGTCTCTCGGCCAGCGGGGCCCGATCGCCGCCGGGTCGAGGCCCACCAGGGCCAGCGCCCGCTCGCCCTGGGCTTCGGCGTCGGGCGCACCGCGGAGCCAGGGGACCAGCGCCGCGTTCCGCTGCACCCGCCAGTGCGGCAGCAGGCCGCTCTCCTGGGGGACGTAGCCGACCCGCCGGCGCAGGGCCACCGGATCCATCCGGCCGACATCGGTCCCGTCCACCAGCACCAGGCCGGCATCGGGATCGGTCAGGCGGTTGAAGCAGCGGAGCAGCGTGGTCTTGCCCGACCCGCTCTCGCCGATCAGGGCGACGCATTCGCCTCGGCGGACCTCGAGCGAGACAGCATCGAGCGCGGTGAGGTTCCCGAACTGCTTGGAGACGCTACGGGCGGCGAGGGCGATGCCGTCGGGGGGCGCGGTCATCGGGTCAACTTAGGCATACCGGTGCCGCGACGCCGCGCCCTCGTCGGGCGCGACCGTTCTGGCAAGCTGCCCGCGCATCATCCTGCACTGGCAGACGACAGCCGGAGCGGATCCTGCCGTCCGGGCGCGCCGCCGTGCGCCCGAGCGGCATCGCCGGCCGGCCCGGATTCGCTAACCTGTTCGGCGCCCGCGCATTGATCGATCTCCGCCCAGCCCTCCCAGGCTCGGCGGAGCTGAGCGAACGATGCTGCGTTGCCGTCATTCCGGCTGCATGATCCTGCAGCCGACCCGAGCATGAATTTGGCATCCTGGCGTGCACCCTACGTCTATCGTGCAGAGGATGGAGCATGTACCGGATCGAGCTGTCGCCCGGCGAGGTCACCGTCTTCCGGACGATCGAAGAGCTGGCCACCGGCGTCCGCAACGGTGTCATCTCGTCCCGGGCGCGGATCTTCCACGGGGCCACCCAGAAGTGGCTGCCGATCGAGTTCCATCCGCACTACAAGGCGGCGCTGGCGCTGCTCTCGGGCACGGCGCCTGCCGTCCCGCTGCCCGCCCCTAGACCCCAGGAGCGGCCCAGCTTCGACAAGCTCAGCTTTCTTCAGCCGGCACCTGGCGGGGCGGCCCCCCCGGCGGCCGCTGCTTCGCCTTCCGCGCCCGAGCCGGCCGCCGGGGGCAGGGCCGGCCGGGCGGGCAGCGGGGCGGTAGCGACCCTCAAGACGTCAGAGCCGAGCGCCGGAACCGCCGTCGCTCAGTCGAGGCCGGCCACCCCGGTCAGCCCCAAGCCCGCCACCTCGCAACTCGCTCCCGCCGAGCTCCCATCGGCGGAGCGCTCGCCGGTGGGACTCTCCCCGTCCGGACGCTCGCCGGTGGAGCTCTCCCCGCCCACAGGCTCGCCGGTGGAGCTCTCGCCGCCCACGGGCTCGCCGGCGGAGCTCTCTCCGCCCGGAGGCTCCCCGGCGGAGCTCAGCGCGTCCGAGCGCGCGGCGGCGCCAACTCCGGCCGCTCCGCCACCGCGCCATCCGCGACCCGAGCGACGAGCGAACGAGCGCCAGGCCGACCGGGGCGACCAACGCGCCGCGGCCCGGCACGCTCCAGCGAATCTGCCTTACCTGGTGTCGCCCGAGGACGCCGGCGAGCACCTGACGATCGATCGCGACTATGCCACGCCGCCTCCGCCCGCCCGCCCTCGCCCCGCGTCGGTGGTCGAGCGCGAGCGGCCGGAGCCGGTCATCGTCGAGCCGGCGCTGCCGCCGGTCCCGGCGGGCCGGGGCGTCCCGGCCGCGATCGCGGCCATCCGGGCTAGTGAAGCGGCCACGGCGCACGCCGACGCGGGCCAGGCCGATGCGGGCCAGGCCGACGCGGGCCTCGGCCATGCGACCCACGGTCACGCGGCCCACGGTCGTGCGACCCACGGTCATGCGGCCCACGGTCATGCGGCCCACGGTCACGCGGCCCACGGCGTTGCGGTCGAGCGCAAGGCGGGCTACGGCACTCCGGGCCATTCGCCCGCTGGCTCCGCCGAGCTCCCCCCGGTGAGCCGCTCGCCGGTGGTCGATCTCCCGATGATCGCCTATCCCGAGTTCACCCCGGCCGATGCCCCGGTGGCCGAGCCCCCGTCGGCCGGCGGGCGACGTCGGCGCCCGGTGCAGATCGCGCTGGCGCTGGGGTTGCTCGCCGTCGGCGGATACGGCGCAACCTGGGTGCTCGCGCCGGGGCGAACCTCGGAGGCGGCCGTCAGGCCTGAATCGGTCGAGGCCGCGCCGGCCCAGCCGCCCGCCGGCCCGGCCCCGACCTTGAGCGCTCCACCGGCGAACGCCGCGCCGGTCGCCAGGTCGCTGGCGGCGCCGGCGGCGGGCAAGCCGGCCCGCCCCACCCTGGCCGACGAGCCGATGCCGCCGGCCTCGTCGGGCTTCGCGCCGGCGCTCGACTCGCGAGCCATCGTCAAGCCGCGACCCCGGGCCGACAGCACGACCGCGACCTTGGGCGACTCGCTCCCAGGCTTGGCGCCGGCCCCGATCGACCTGTCCATCCCGGCGCCGGTCGTGCTCGACAGCGAGTCGCTCGCGCGAGTGGACCGCCGGCAGGGCGATTCGACGCTGCGGAAGATCCTGCGCGCCGTCAACGGCGGGAAGGAGCCGCCCGCCCGGCCCTGAAGCCGGGCCCCTGCCGCTTGTGATTCATCCCACCGCACCAGCCTCCCGCATGCTAGATTATCGCTAACTGTAAGTTGTTATTTATCAACAACTTATGTTGATAATCCTGTGGAAATCCTGCGCGCCGTGTGGAAAACCCACGGCGGCCCCTCTGGAGGCCACATGGCGAGAGCGATCTGGAGTGGATCCATCAGTTTCGGGATGGTCAGCATTCCGGTGAAGCTGTACGGCGCGACGGAGAGCAAGGACCTCCGGTTCAACCTGCTGCACAAGACCTGTGGCAGCCGGCTCAAGCAGGTCCGCTGGTGCCCCACCGACGAAGTCGAAGTGCCCTGGAACGAGACGGCCCGGGGCTACGAGTACGCCAAAGGGCAGTACGTGGTGCTGACCGAGGAAGACTTCGAGCAGCTTCCCCTGCCCAGCCGGCACACCATCGACATCAGTGCCTTCGTCACCGAATCCGAGATCGACCCCGTGTTCTTCGAGAAGAGTTACTACCTCGAGCCGGGTGAGCGGGCCGAGAAGCCCTACGCCCTGCTGCTCAAGGCACTGGAGAAGAAGGGGCTCACGGCCATCGCCACGATCACGATGCGCAACAAGGAGCAGCTTTGCGCCATCCGGGCCCGGAGCGGCGTGGTCATGCTGGAGACGCTGTACTACCCCGACGAGGTGCGGAAGGATATCGGGGCCGATCTTGATCAGGTCAAGGTGAGCGAGAAGGAGCTCGACATGGCGTTCACCCTGATCGAGCTGCTGCAGAAGCCGTTCGAGCCGGAGGAGTATCACGATCGCTATCGCGAGGCGCTGGAGCAGCTGATCGAGGCCAAGCTGGAGGGCAAGGAAGTGGTGACCGCGCCCGTCGGGGCGGAAACCAAGGTCATCGATCTGGCCGACGCGCTCCGCCGGAGCGTGGAAGCGGCCCGGAAGGGCGGCAAGCCCCGGCCGGCCGCCAAGCCCGCGGCTGCCCGCCGGACGGCGCGGCCGAGCCGGCCCGCGCGCCGCACCCGCAAGGTGAGCTGAGGCCGGCGTCGGATGGCGCCGCGACGCGCGAAGGGGGGTGCGGCGGGGGCCCGGGCCAAGGACCTCGCCGCGGTGCTGGACGCGCTGGCCGAGGCCGGCGACCAGACGACCCTGGTGACCGAGGGGCACGAGGTCGCGGTCACCAGCCTCGACAAGCCGCTCTGGCCCGGACAGGGCCGGCGAAAGGGCGCCACCAAGCGCGACCTGCTGCGCTATCTGACCCGGGTGTCGCCCTACCTGCTGCCGCACCTGGCCGATCGGCCGTTGTTCGTCACCCGGTTCCCCGACGGGGTGACCGGCAAGAGCTTCTTCCAGAAGCATTGGGAGCCGCCACCGCCGTTCGCCCAGACGGTCGAGATCCACTCGTCCCACAACGAGCGGGACGGCGGCTACCTGATCTGCGCCAACCTGGCCACGCTGCTCTACCTGGGACAGATGGCCGGGCTCGAGATGCACGCCTGGTTCTCGCGGACCAATCCGCTGCCCGATGCGCCGGGCCGGAGCCGGCGGTTCACCGGGTCGGAGGCGGCGCTCGAGCGGTCGATCCTCAACTACCCCGACTTCATCGTGTTCGACCTCGATCCCTATCTCTACTCGGGGAAAGAGGGCCGGGGCGACGAACCCGAGCTCAACCGGAAGGCCTTCACCCGGACCCGGTCGCTGGCGCTGCGGATCCGTGAGATCCTCGACCAGTTCGGCCTCACCACCTTCGTCAAGACGTCGGGACGGACGGGGCTCCACCTCTACCTGCCGATCGTCCGCGACCTCGACTTCGACGCCGCCCGCGGCGTGGCCGAGACCATCGCCCGCCACGTCCAGCGGGAGCGGCCGAAGGATGTGACGGTCGAGTGGTCGGTCCGGCTGCGAACGGGCAAGATCTTCTTCGACTACAACCAGAACAGCCGGGGGAAGTCGCTGGCGGTGCCGTATTCGCCGCGCCGCCACCCGGCTGCCACGGTCTCGATGCCGCTCGCGTGGGACGAGCTCGAGCGGGTCTATCCCACGGACTTCACGCTGCACTCGGTGCCGGACCGGCTCGAGGCTGAGGGGGACGCATGGGCGGGCATTCTGGACGCACGACAGAACCTCGCCGCTACCGTCGGCGCGGCGGCGGTGACGTGAGCCGCCGGCTGGATACCCTGGCCAAGTCGGCCAACGCGCGGCTCCGCTACCGGGCGCAGGCGGGCTGGATCCCGCCGATGCTGGCCACCCTGGTCGAGACCCCGCCCCGAGCCGGCGACTGGCTGTACGAGCCCAAGCTCGACGGCGTCCGGGTGCTGATCTACACCAACGGGGGTGAGGTCCGGCTGTTCTCCCGCAACCACAAGCCGCTCGACGGGGCCTATCCCGAGCTGGTGGACGCCCTCTCGTTCGCCGTCCGGGGCGACGCCGTGCTGGACGGCGAGGTGGTGGCGGTCGACCCTGCCACGGGGCAGAGCAGCTTCTCGCGGCTGCAGCGGCGGATGCAGCTCCGGGACGAGATCCGGGCCCGCGCCAGCGACGTGCCGGTCGAGCTGTACCTGTTCGATTGCCTGTTCTACGAGGGGATCGATCTCACCGGGCTGCCGCTAGTGGACCGGAAGTCGGTGCTGCGCGACGTGGTGTGGTACGACGACCCGATCCGGTTCACCCCGTTCAAGACCACCGGCTCGGCCGCGATGTTTCGGGAGGCCTGCGCCAAGGGGGCCGAAGGGATCATCGCCAAGCGGGCCGACAGCCGCTACGTCAGCGCGCGGTCGGGCGACTGGCTCAAGATCAAGTGCGTCCACCAGCAGGAATTCGTGGTCGGGGGCTACACCGCCCCCAAAGGGTCGCGGGAGAATCTTGGCGCCCTCCTCGTGGGCTACTACGAGCACGGCCAGCTGCGCTACGCCGGCAAGGTGGGCACCGGGTACGACCGCGACACGCTGGAGCTGCTCGGCCGCCGCCTCGGGCCGCTTCACCGGCGGACCTCGCCCTTCGCGCCCGGCCCGTCGCCCGCGGGTGAAGTGCAGTGGGTGACGCCGCGGCTGGTGGTCGAGATCGGCTTTGGGGAATGGACGCCGGCAGGCCTGCTGCGCCACCCGCGCTACCTGGGCCTGCGCGAGGACAAGACGGCAGCCGAGGTTCGGCGGGAAGGCTAGCCGCCGCCTTCCCGCCGGCCTCGGCCGGCACGGCTCTCCCAGCTTTCTAGTTCAGCTCAACCTTCCAGGCGTAACTGTCCAGTGCCGCACGGACCGGCCCGGCTCCAAGCGTCGTGGCCGGAAACTCGGCCGCGTGCGGGGTCGTGAGGTACATCTCCCGCATCGCGCGCTTGAACCCCTCGGCGCACGCGCCGGTCACCCAGGCGTCCTGGCCGGGCGCCGGCAGCCAGGTGACCCGCAGGGCGCGGCCGCTGGGCGCATGCTGGTCGCCCAGCACCATGCCGGTCATCGCGACCGGTCCCGCTCCGGTCAAGGTCAGCGAGCAGGCCGCCCCCGCGGCACCGTGGGCGCCGCAGAACAGCAGGATCGTGTGCCGCGCCAGCATGCCCGCGTAGGTCCCATCGGGCCGGCGGTCGAGGTCCCCTTCGATCGTCTCCTCTCCTCCGTTCCGGCAGCCGCCGGCCGACTCCTGCGGCCAGACGCTGGTGAGCCGCAGGCGATAGCTGAGCTTGAGCGCGGCTCCGGCCTGCGGCGGGGTAGGCTCGGGCCTGCCGCTGCCGGCGAACAAGGGTGGTGCCGCCGCGCGAACGGCCGCCGCCGCGGCCACCGGGGACGACGCCTGGCCGACGGCCGCCCGGTGTCCCAGGGCCAGGCCGAGGACGGCAACCAGGGGGGAATAGCGGAACGACATGTCATGCTCCTCTCGATGGTGGATGCTCCCGCGGCGGTGTCGCGCGCGGCGAGATGAAACCTCCGCCGAACGCACATCGGGGCGATGAGCGGGACGGCGCGTGATCGTCACGCGACGGTGGCGAGACAGACAAGTCGCGTGCCTGGGAGGCCCGCTGGGCCTGCCCCTGGGCAGAGCCCATCAAGTCGCGTTCCCCCCACAGCTTGCGAAACGAGACCGGGCCGGCCCTGGCAGGCCGGCCCGGGAGTGGGCGACAAATTCGTCCGGAGTGATCGGGGGAGCAGCCTGCGATGTCGGAGGCTCACCCTGCGGCGCGGCCTCGGGAGGATCAGGCCCGGAACCGCCGGGGATCGATGCCGTACCGGCGGACCTTGTAGCTCAGGATCCGCTCGGTGGTGTTGAGCAGCCGGGCCGCCTTGGCCCGGTTGCCCCGTGAGCTCTTGAGCGCGTCCTGAATCAGGTTGCTCTCGAACACCGCCACGGCCTCGCCGAGCGAGCGGGAAACCACCGTACCCGAGGCTTCCGCCGTCTGCAGCGTGGGCGACAGGTGGTGGCCGTGAATCACGTCGCCATCGGCCACCAGGACGGCACGCTCGATGGTGTTCTCCAGCTCGCGGACGTTGCCCGGCCAGTGGTAGGCCATGAGCATGTCGATCGCGGGCGTCGAGATCCGCTTGATCAGGCGGCCGTGAACCCGGGCGTAGCGCTCCACGAAGTGATCGGCCAGCAGGAGCACGTCGGACTTCCGCTCCCGCAGCGGCGGGAGGCAGATGGTGAACACATTGAGCCGGTAGTAGAGGTCTTCCCGGAACGTGCCGCCCGCCACCGCCTGCTCCAGGTCCTTGTTGGTGGCCGTGATGAGGCGGACGTCCACCCGGACGATCTCGTTGCCGCCCAGCCGCTCGAACTCCCGGCCCTGGAGCACCCGGAGCAGCTTGGCCTGGGTGGACGGGCTCAGCTCGCCGATCTCGTCGAGGAACAGGGTGCCGCCGTCGGCGTGCTCGAACTTGCCCTTGCGCCGGGCCTGCGCGCCGGTGAACGCGCCCCGCTCGTGGCCGAACAGCTCGGTCTCGACCAGCGTCTCGGGCAGGGCGGCGCAGTTGACCCGCACGAACGGCTTGCCCGCCCGGGGCGAGTGGTGGTGGAGCGCGTGGGCGATCAGCTCCTTGCCCGTCCCGCTCTCTCCCCGGATCATCACCGTGGCCGCGGTGCCGACTACCTGGTGGACCTGCTGGTAGACCCGCCGCATCGGCCCGCTGTTGCCGATCAGGTTGGTGAACTCGTAGCGCTCCCGGAGCTCCTCCCGGAGCTGGGTATTCTCCTCGACCAGCCGCTGGCGTTCGCCCTCGACCAGGCGGTGGATCCGCACCGCCTGGGACACCAGGGCAGCAGTGATGCGAAGGGCCTGGATCATCCGCTCGGCATCGACCTGGGCCATGAGCGGCATTTCGACCGCCAGGGTACCCGCACTGGCCCCCTCCATCAGGATCGGGACGCAGAGGAAGCTGGCGTCCTCCGTGCCCCGGCCTTCCCGGGGCGCAGCCCGGTGGAGGAAATCCGGCTCCTGACCGAGGTTGGGCACCACCTCCGGAGCACCTCGCTGGGCGACTCGACCGGTGATCCCTTCCCCGACCCGATAGCGCACCCGACTCGCTGTCCGGGGATACCCCAGCGCGGCCTCGACTACCAGCAGACCGCTGGCCTCCTCCATGAGCGTGATGGCCCCGCGGCGGGCGCCACACCGCCGCTCGAGCACTTCGAGCACGCCATACAGACCTGTCTGCAGGCTGAGGCTTCCGGCCAGCGCCTGACTGACCTCGAGCAAGGTGGCCAGCTTGCGGAGGTCGCCCTCGTCCATCGGCCCCGGGTAGCTCGCCTCGGCAGGCAGTGGCGAGGGGACCGCCGCAGCGGGTGGAGACTTCGGTGGGGAGACCGGTGTGGACACCGGCAGGCCGGCCGCAGAATCCTCACGGGTGGCGTGCCGCTCCTCGCTGACGAGCGAGGGCATGTGGAATACGATCTTGCGGGATGGGGAGGCCATGGACGCTCAGGGCGGCGAGGAAGCTGGGTTGTCTCCCACAGTGTAACCAATTTTCAGCACATTTGGCAGATGGAGACGACCAAATGCGGTCTTACGAGGCAAGTTTGCCATATAAGGGCGACCGGATTACACAATCAGCACGAATCTGCGAACGTGACACGCACGCCGAAGCCAGGTAGAATGTGGCTGGGACACGACTGGCTGGAGCAATTACGCCGGCAGTCTCGTGGGGATTGCGGCCCGCCCCGTCCGCTGACGGCCCTGGTGCGGTTGCCGTGCTCGATTCGGACAAGGCGAGTGGATCAGTGCGGGTGAGGAACGACAACGGGGACGCCCACTGGGGACGTCCCCGTCGTCCTTGCAAGCCGGCCCGCTGGTCGGTCGAGGTCAGCTGCCGCCGTTCCCGCCCGGGCGACCCCCGATCGGAATGGCCAGGCCCAGCGACGCCACCAGGTCGTTCTGGAAGTCGTTCCCGCCGCCGAAGTCGCCGTTGTAGAGGTAGTCCTCGAGGTCCAGCCGGATGGCGGCGTTGTTGCTCTGGCCCAGTCCGAAGCGGAACCCGAGCCCGACGTTGGCACCGAAGTCGGTGCTGCTCTTGTCGTCGTCGAAGGTATTCCGGCCGCGGGCCAGCAGCGCCGGGCCGCCGGCGATGTAGAAGCCGACCCGGTTGGTGGTCGGACTCAAGGCCAGCATCAACCGGGCGGAGGCTACCAGCAGGTTGGTGTTGGTCTCGTTGATCGTCTCGCCCGAGATCTTGGCCGGCGCGTAGCCGCCGACGGCCTCGAACCCGAGGTGGCCCGAGCCCCAGAAGGTCAGCCGGGCACCACCGATGACGCTGACGTCGCGGCTGAGTGCGTTGTCCACGTCCGAGATCGAGTTGCGGGTCGGAATATAGGCGCCGGCCCACGGCACCAGATCCACGCCCTGGGCCACGGCGCGCGCCGGGGCTGCGGCGGTCAGCGCGACGGCGGCGAGGACGGCGGGTAGCTGGACATGCTTGAGGATCGACATACGCTCTCCAAGGGAAAAGACGGGTGCTCGCGTCCACCGGACGGCGAGGGTCGGGCGCAGACCCGACCCTGCGAAATTGGCGGCGGCAGGCCTAGGCCGCTGTGAAGCCCAAGTGGTCGAACCGGTGTGATGAGTCACGGACCCACGGTACCATCGGGGTCGTAGGTGGGGCACTATCAACTACTTGCAGCGAAGCTCACGCCGAACACCTGGACGGACGGGCGCGCCCCGGGCGCACCCGTCCCGCCACGGTCAGCGGCTTCGACTGGTGCTGCGCCTGGCCCGGGTCGAGCTGCTCCGCTTCCGCGCCCCAGCCCGCCGCGCCCGGGTGGCGGCCGCCTTCTTGGCCGAAGCCGATCGAGCCGCCTTGGGCCGAGCCGCCGATGCGCGGCCGCCCGCCTTGCCGCCCTTCTTGGCCGGTTTCAGGTTGGTCTTCCGGCCCTTGCCCGAGCCGGACTTCCGCCCGCCGCCCGACATCGCGTTCTCGGTGGCCCAGGCCCGGCGCTCGGCTTCCTTGCGCGGGACCCCGCGGCGTTCGTAACCCTCTTCGATATGCCGGGCCTGACGCTTCTGCTTAGCCGTGTATGATGATTTGTCGCCTCGCGGCATGATGTGCTCCCGGGTTGAAGTGCTCCCGGCAACATCTGGGCGTGGCGGGGCTTCGACCGTGGCTGGGGTCACACGCGGTGACTTCCGCGGCTGCGGCCAAAGGTGGGTGGAACGGGCACGCATGCCCGTTCCCGCGAGAAGGTGTTTCAGAGGGGTGTGTGAAGGGAATAACAGCGAGAGCAAGAGGATCGAACGACGCGCCCGGCCTCAGAGCAGGGAACTCAGGGCGATCTCGGACGTCTCGCAAATGTCGCCCGGTCTTGCGCTCACTGCATGCGAAGATAGAGCGGTCGGTGTGCGATGCTGTGCGGTGGATCACATGCCGGGGCGCCTGCTCCAACCCGGTCGGGGGCGGCCTCGGTCCGGTTGACATCCGGCAGAGGCAACCCTAAATCCCGCTAGCCGCGCACCCACCGGCCGAGCCCGGCAGGATCGGCGGACCGGCGCCGTCTCGCCGCCAACGCCGACGGCCGACTAGCGATCTGGAACGCCGCTCGCCACCGTTACCGCCTCACGACCGTCCGCCGGTCTGGCGCGGCGGCGAGGCCCGCACTCCCCCTCTGAGAAGGGCCCCAGCCGATGCGTGGGTTGCTTCCCTGGCCATTGTTCTCGCTCGTGGCGCTCCTGGCCGTCCCCGCAGCCGCCCAGGTGCCCGACACCGGCCGCACCGCGGACACCATTCAGGCGGCACCGACTGCGCCGGCCCGGCCGCCGGCGGCGGAGCCCGGAGCCGAGGTGACCGGTGTGGCCGACGACACGGTGCCCGAGGCCCGGGCGCCGCGGTGGCGCACCAGCTGGTTTCCCTACATGACCGGCGGAGCCAACGACAGCCCGGTGCTCTCGTTCCGGGTTCGCCACTGGCAGCCCGCCGACTACGAGGCGCCGACCACCTACACCGCCGCCTTCAACGCCGATGCCGGCATCGCCCCGCGGGGCAGCCGGTACATCGCGGCTTCGTTTAAAGCGCCCGGCCTGTGGCGGGACTGGCGCCTGAGCGCGATCGGTGTCCTGGAGCGCCAGGCGCGCTACGGGTATTTCGGCCTGGGCAACGACACGCCGTTCGACCCCGACGCGGTCGGCGACGACGACCCGTTCCTGTACCGGCTGCGGCGGACCCGCTACCGCGCCTCGGTCGAGCTCACCCGGCGAATCCGGGGCCCGCTCGAGGTGGCCTTCCTGGCCGGTTACGCCCATGTCCGGTTCACCTCGCTGCCGGGGCCGTCGGTCTTCGTGGCCGACTTCCCCGCCGGCGAGCTCGAGCAGGACGACGTCACCGGCCGGCTGGCGCTGGTTTACGATACCCGGGACAATGAGTACAACACCCACCAGGGTCTGCTGCTGGAGGCGGGATCGCAGGTGGGCAGCGGCGGACCGGGCAACGGCTACACCCGGCAGTACGCCATCCTGCGGGGCTGGCTGCCGCTGCGCGAGGGCACGGTGGTGGCGGCCCGGATCGCCGGGGCCGGCATGGGAGGTACGCCCACGCTCGACGCCCGGTTCAACCTGCCGGGCTGGGAGCGCGAGGTCCCGGTCCTGGGCGGGGAGTACTCCCATCGAGGCCTCGACTACGGGCGGCTCACCGGGACCGGCACGCTGTTCGGCAACCTGGAGATCCGGCACGACCTGCTGCCGTTCGGCGACCTGGGTGCCATCACGCTGCTGGCGTTCGTGGACGCGGGGCGGGTGTTCGAAGGCGAGGACTTCCAGCTCACCACCGAGCACATGAAGGTGGGCGGCGGGGGCGGAATCGCGCTCCGGGTCCTGCGCTCGAGCATCTTCGTCTTCAACTACGCCCGGGGCCCCGACGGCGGGAACTTCTCGGTCGGCAGCGGCTGGATGTTCTGAGCGGAGGCGAAGCCGATCAGGCGGGTCGGGCCTGCTCCGTGCCGGGAATCCCCGGTGGGGTGAGGCCCGCGGCCGCCAGCACTTCGCGCAGGGTCGAGACGCCCCGGTCCCTGGCATACCAGCGGCGCACCTGGGGGTACAGCTCGGCCTTCGGGATGGTCGGCCGGTTGGCCATGACCCAGGCCTGCAGCTCGCGCGGCCGCGGGCCCCAGTGGCCCAGCTCCTGGAACTGGTCGTCGAGCGCGATCACGATCGGAATCGAACGCGATCCGTTGGTGAGATACTGGTCTATCACCCCCAGGTGTTCGTCCCGGCGGATGACCTTGAGCTCGAGCCCGGGCACCTGGTCGACCAGCCGGGCCAGGATCGGGACGGTACTCGAGGCGTCACCGCACCAGTCCTCCGCGATCACCAGCAGCTTCCGGGTTGCGCCCGGCGGCAACACCGTCCAGGCCCAGGGCGGCAGCCGGGTGAGCGCGTAGATCCCCTGCCACAGTTCCTTGTGCTTGGTGCTGGTGTCGAGAAACGTCTGGTAGCTCAGCGCCTCGGCCCACAGCGCCCGAAAATCCAGCATTGCCGCCCCGCTCGATAGGTACCCTTCCCCAACACCGACGGCCGGCTCAGAGTTCCTCGATCTTCACGCCCCGCCGCCCCAGCTCCTCAACGTAAGCCCCGAATGGGATGGCCTCGTCGGGCGTGTGGACGCCCTTCTGCGTCACCCGCCCATCGGCCTGCATCTGGCCGGTGATGGAGAGCGAATAGCCGGTGGTCCGCATCATCGCGCTGATGCCGTGCTCGGCGTCGTAGCGGTCGATCAGCCGGAAGGTGATCTGCCGGGCGGCGCCGTCCTTGGTACCCCGCACGGTGACGCGAAGCGCCACCAGGTCCTTGCCCTGCGGCTTGTGGAGCTTGGGATGCACCGTAGCGATGAAGACGTCGCGGGGCACCACGCTCTTGCCTTTGACCTCGACCGGCGCGTTGTCGAGCAGGCCGAGCTCCCGGATGGGCCGCATGATGGCCACGTGTCCGGGATAGCGGAGCGTCTTGTACTCCATGACGTCCACCTTGTCCTGGTAGGCGAACGGCAGCGTGCTGATCCCGCCGCCGGTGTGAAAGGCCTCGAGCGTGCCCACCGGCTGGGGGAACTCGACCGCCTCGAGCTCGCTGAGGGCGTCCACCTGCACCGGTTTGCCACCCCGGAGCACCCACGACGGGGTAGTGTAGTAATCGAGCGCCCCTTCGAGCGAGTAGACGATCTGGTAATTGAGCGGGGGCTCGGGCTGCTGCGGCAGGCCGCCGACGTAGACCTTGACCGAGTCGGCCCGGTCGAGCCGGCGGATGCCCTCCGCCGCCAGGATGTTGACCATGCCGGGCGCGAGGCCGCAGTCGGGGATGACCGAGACGTTCCGGGCCGAGGCCTCCGCGTCGAGCTTCTTCTGCTCGAACACGATCTCGGTGTTGCCGCCCAGGTCGGAGAAGTGACAGCCGGCTTGGACCGCGGCCCGCGCCATCGGCTCGTTGTAGTAGTAGGGAATGGCGCTCATGACCGAGCTCTGCCCGCGCATGGTCTCCCGCACGGCCACCGGATCGGTGACGTCGAGTCGGACCGTCTGGAGCCGCCCGCCCCAATCGCCCTGACCGCTGAGGAAGGCGGGCAGGTGATCCGGCCGCAGGTCGGCCAGCGTGACCCGGGCGACCGCCGGGCTCTGGAGCAGATCGAACGCGCAGGCGCAGCCCTGCAGGCCGGCACCGAGAACCAGCATCTTCATCGACGACCCCGCCACCAACGAGTGGATGACCCGTGACCGGTCGTTCCTGCACCGGCGGCCCGCTGCGGATGAGCGCCGGGACCGCCCCAACTCAGGGCGCGACTGCTCACGGCGGCTCCGCCGCGCCGGACCCGCTCGCGCAAAGCCCCCGAACATAGCCGCGACAGGGGTCGCGGTTCAACGGTGCCGCAAACTATTTTGCGATATGACTACCTCCCGACCGACCCGCCGCGATGGTGAGGCCACCCGTCAGCGGCTGCTGCGAGCAGCATTAGAGCTCTATACCACCGTAGGGTTCCGGGCCACCACGACACCGGCGATCGCCGCCCGGGCCGGCGTGGCCGAAGGCACGATCTATCGCCACTTCAGCGGCAAGGAGCATCTGCTGAACGAGGTGTTCCGGGGAGCCCAGCGCTGGGGCACGGCGATCGTGAAGGAAACCGAGGGCGAAGGCGACGTGCCCGCCCGACTGAGCCAGATCGCCCGGCGGCTGATCGACACCGCCGCGCACGATTCGCCCCAGACCCGGATGCTGCTGCGGCGCCGGGACGAACAGCACCTGGACGAGCGGAGCCGCGAGGCCGAGCGCGAGTTCCGCAGCGCCCTCCATGGCGTGGTGGCCGCCGGGCGGTCGGAAGGGATCGTCCGGCCGGGGCCGGCGGAGCTGTGGACCGATCTGTGGCTCGCCCTGGTGGCCTTCATCGTGGAGCGGGTCGGCGCCCGGGAGTGGCCCCCGGACGCCCCTCCGGTCGAGCTGGCGCTCGAGGCGGCCTGGGACGCCATCGCGGCCCCCGAGCTGCGCCAGCCAAGCGGCCGGGTGGGATGACGGCCGGGGCGGCAGCCAAGCGGCATGGTGAGGTGACGGCCGGAGCCGCTTGTGAGGTGACGGCCGGAGTCAGGTGACGGCCGGAGCGGCCACTGGCTGACACCGCCGGCGGGCCGCTGAAGCCCGACGTCCTAGGGCGGACCGGCCGACATCGTGTCGGCGCGGCCAGCAAAGGCGGTGAGCTGCCGGGCCGGCCCGGGGAGGCCCGACCACTCGACCCGCCGCGCCCGCCCCGAACCGAGTGGACGGACCTCGATAGCGTTGCCCACCAGGAACGCCACCGAGTCGGGCCCCCAGCGGGCCGCATCCCTGGCGCCGGCCGCGAGCGGG
>DATAOR010000181.1:0-5247 GCA_036265635.1 Gemmatimonadales bacterium | reverse complement strand
CCCTGCTCGACATCCTGCTGGACGGACGGGACGTGGCGCTGGTGTCGGATGCCGGCACCCCCGGCGTCAGCGACCCCGGTGCCGGGCTGGTGGCGGCCGCGCGCGAGGCGGGCATCGTCGTGGTGCCGATCCCGGGCCCGTCGGCGGTGGCCGCGGCGCTGTCGGCCGCCGGGCTCAAGGGCGACCGGTACCTCTTCCTCGGGTTCATCCCGCGAAAGGGCGCGGAGCGGAGCCGGCTGCTGGGCCGGGCGGCCGAGGAGGAGTGGAGCGTCGTCCTCTTCGAAGCCCCACCCAGACTGACGGCCCTGTTGGACGATCTGGCCCGGGTTGCGGGCGGGCAGCGCCGGGCCCTGGTCGCCCGCGAGCTGACCAAGCTGCACGAGGAGCTCCGCCTCGGCCCGCTGGAGGAGCTCGTACGATATTATTCAGAGCATCCTCCCCGGGGCGAACTCACGGTGGTGCTCGAGGGTACCGGCGCGCCGCCGGCGCCGCCGGACCGGACCGAAGACGCTCGCGAGCAGGCCTCCGCACTGCTGGCCGAGGGGCTCAGCCGGCGCGAGGCCGCCCGCCGCCTGACCGAGAGCCATGGGCTGTCCCGCAACGATGCCTACCGTCTGGTGATGGAGCTGCCATGACGTGCTCACGATTCGCCCGGCTGGCCCTGCTGGTCGCCGGTCTGGTGCCTGCCACGGCCGGGGCCCAGACCGCACTGCAGGGGACGGCGAAGGCGGTCCCAGGGACCGCGAAGGCGCTGCCGGCCGCCTGGCGCGGCACGGCGGTCATGACGATCGGCCGCCTGCACTACGACGGCGGCGGCGACTGGTATGCCAACCCCTCCAGCCTCCCCAATCTGCTCGCCGCTATCCGGAGCCGGACCGGCCTGGCCGTCACGCCTGAGGAGAAGGTCGTAACCTTGAGCGACGATGAGCTGTGGAACGTGCCGTACATCTACATGACCGGGCACGGTAACGTGCATTGGAGCGACCGGGACCTGGTCACGCTCCGGCGCTACCTGCTCCAGGGCGGATTCCTCCACGCCGACGACAACTACGGGATGGATGCCTCGATCCGCCGCGAGCTGCTGCGCCTGTTTCCCGATCACCCGCTGGTCGAGGTGCCGCTGGACCATCCGGTGTATCACCTGGTGTTCGATTTCCCCAAGGGCATTCCCAAGATCCATCAGCACGACGGCAAGCCGGCGCAGGGGTTCGGCATCTTTCTCGATGGCCGGCTGGCGGTGTTCTACTCCTATCAGAGCGATCTGGGCGACGGGTGGGAGGACTTCGAAGTGCACCATGACCCGCCCCAGAAGCACGAGGCCGCGCTCCGGATGGGCGTCAACCTGTTCGCCTACGCGGTCGGGTTCGGCGGATGACTGCGCCGGCCACCAGCCTCGCGCTCCGCCGGCTGGCGCGGCCGCTCCGGGGACGGGCGGCCCTTGCCTGGGTGGCCGTCGGGCTGGGGGCCGGCAGCTTCCTGCTCGGGGCGGCCACCTGGGCCGTGCGCTGGAGCCGGGCCGATATGCCCTCCTGGGTGTTGCTGGCCTGGTTCGGGGCACTGGCCGTGGTGGCCGGGGCCGCGATCCTTGGATGGCGGTGGTGGCGGCGGCTCTCCGCCGCCGGGGTCGCCGGCGGGCTCGAGGCTTCCGGCGCCTGGCGCCGCGGCGCCCTGACCGCCCTGCTCGACCGTGCAGCCAGCGGAACCAGCGACAGCCTGTTCGCCCTGGCCGATGAGGTTCAGGCCGAAGACGTGTCGCGCCGCGGGGCGGAGGCCATCGAGCCTCTGGCCCGGCCGGTCCGGAGCCTCGCCGGGCTGGGGGTGGCCGTTCTGGTTGCGGGACTTGGCGTCTTTGGGTCGGCCGGCCCGTTGGGCGGCCCGGCGGCTGCCCTGTGGCACCCCGGGCGCGCCTGGGAGGCCACCGTCGCGCCGGTCCGCCTGCGCGCCGTCGAGGCGGTCGTCGCCCGGGGCGATTCAACCCGCCTGGAGGCGGAAGCGTTCGGGCGCCGGCACGCCACGCTGTGGCTCCGCTCGCCGGGCGAGGGCTGGCGCGCGCGCGGGGTCAGCCTGGATTCACTGGGGCACGCCACCTTGTCCACCGGCGTGCTGCAGAGCGACGTCTACGCCCGACTGACCAGCGGCAGCCGCAGCTCCGATACCGTCCTGGTCCGGGTGCGGCTTCCCGTGTTCGTCGGCGCCGTCACCGTCACGGCGCACTACCCGGCCTACCTCGGCCTCGAAGCCGAGCCGGTGCCGACGGGGGGAGACACGCTGCTGCTACCGGCCGGTACCCGCCTGGTGACCGCCGGTGAGGCCACCGCTCCGTTGGCTCGGGCGGCCTGGTCGGGCGCGGGGCAGGCGATCGGCCTTCGGGTCGAGGGCGGTCGGTTCAGCGGAGGCTTCGTTCCCGGTGCGTCCGGCGAGTACCGGCTCGACCTGGCCACCACCGATGGGGCGCCGCTCACCGGCGACACGGTCCGCCTGCCGATCCGCCTGGTGGCCGACAGCGTCCCCCAGGTCGAGGTCCCGGTTCCCGGGGCGGACACCATCGCCCCGATCTCCCTCCAGGTGCCGCTGGTGGTCGATGCCCGGGATGACCATGGCCTCACCGCGGTCTCGGTCGACAGCCGCCGGATCAGCCGGCTGGGTCTGGTCGACTCCATCCGCCGTGAACCGGTGACCCTCCCCGAGGGGACGCCCGATCGGGCCATCCTCAACTTCACCCTGGACCTGAGCCGGCGGGGCCTGTTGCCCGGCGACACCGTCCGATACGCGGCGGTGGCCGCCGACAACACGCCGGGCCGGCAGACCGCCCGCTCACGGGAGTACGTGCTCCGCTTGCCGACCATGAGCGAAGTCCGGGCGGCGCAGCGGCAGGCTACCGACGCAGTGTCGAGCCGGCTCGACTCGGTCACAGCCGCGAGCAAACAGCTCGAGCGTCAGACCGACGATCTGGCCCAGGAGCGGTCCCGTGGGGCCGAATCGCGCGGCCAGAGGCAGGAGGAGTCGCTCGCGTTCGAGGACGCCAAGAAGGCCGAGTCGGTCGCCCGGTCGCAGCAGCAGCTGCTGCAGCAGGCGGACGCGCTCAAGCAGTCCCTCGACGCCCTGCGGCGGAGTGCCGAAGCGGCGGGGGCCGGCGATACTGCCTGGCAGCGACAGCTGTCGGAGATCAGGAATGAGCTCGAGCGGGCCCTCTCGCCCGAGCTGCGCGAGCGGCTGCAGCAGCTGCAGCAGGCGCTCAAGCAGCTCGACGCCGAGCAGACCCGCGAGGCGCTGGACCGGCTGGCTGAGGCGCAGAAGCAGGCCCGGGAAGCGCTCGAGCGCAGCCGGGAGCTGTTCCGGCGGGCCGCACTCGAGGGCGACCTGGCCAACCTGAGTCGGGAATCCAAGGACCTCGCGCGCGAGCAGCGGGAGTGGAACCAGCGGATCGCCGCGGCTGACAGCGCCCGCGCCGCGGCAGCGGAGCGGGACCTGGCGACGCGGGCCGACTCGCTGGCGGCGGCGCTCGACCGGGTAGGGCAGGCTGTGGGCGACAGCGCCCGCCAGCAGCGGCTCGATGCGGCGGGGCAGCAGGCCCGGGAGGCCGGGGAACGGATGCAGCAGGCGGCTCGGGCCAGCCAGCAGGGGCGGCGCCAGCAGGCCCGGTCCAAAGGCGAGGAGGCCCAGCGTGCGCTCGACCCGCTGGGCGATCGGCTGCAGCAGGAGCGCCAGGCGATGCAACAGGCCTGGAAGCAGGAGGTGACCCAGGCGATCGACCAGGCCCTCAGCGAAACCAGCCGGCTGGCCGAGCGCCAGCTGGCGGTCCAGAGCCAGCTGCAGAACGGCGGCGATGCGGGCGCCAAGCTTCGGGCGGAGCAGGGCGCGATCGAGGAAGGCGTTCAGCGACTGGCCGAGCAGATGCGCCAGGCGGCCGGCAAGAACGCGCTGGTGTCGCCCGAGATCGGTGCCGCGCTGGGGGGCGCTCAGCAACAGATGCAGCGGACCCGCGAGGCGATCGCCAACGCCACGCCCAACCCCCGGGAAGGCGCCGAGCAGGCCGGCGGCGCGGTCGACGCGCTCAACTCCGCGGCCTATCAGCTGCTTCGGGCTCGGGGCGAGGTCCAGGGCGCCGCCTCGGGCTCCGGCCTTGCCGAGGCGATGGAGCGAATGGCGGAGCTGGCCAAGCAGCAGGGCGGGCTGGGTCAGCAGGGTGCGGGGCTTCTCCCGATGGCCGGCAGCGGTGCGATCCGGGAGCAGCTCCGGCAACTGGGCCTGCAGCAGCGGGCGCTCGCGGAAGAGCTCCAGAAGCTCAAGGGCGGGGGCAACATGCCGGGAGCCGGGGAGCTGTCGGACGAAGCCCAGGAGCTGGCCAAGCGGCTCGAAGCCGGCCGGCTCGACCGGCAGGTAGTCGAGCGGCAGGAGCGCCTGTTCCGGCGGATGCTCGACGCCGGCCGGACCCTGCAGGGCCGGGAAGAGGACGAGCGCAAGGAGCGGCAGAGCGTTACCGCGACCGACGACAGCGTGCACCTGCCGCCCGCTCTCCGGGCCAGGCTCACCGGCGAGGACGACCGCCTGCGGATTCCCAGCTGGGAGGAGCTGCAGCAGCTCTCACCCGAGGAACGGCGCCTGGTGGTGGACTACTTCCGCCGCTTGAGCGAGGCGGGTGCCCGATGACCGATCTCCGGTCGCGCAGCGAGACCTCATGGGCCTGGCGGCAAGCCCGTCGCCCCATGCTGGCGGTCGCCCTCCTCGCGGCGGTCCCGTCCTGGGTCGCGGCGCAGGACTCGACCATGTCGCGGGCCTTCGAGCTCGAGCGACGGGGCAACTATGCCGCCGCGGCGGCCGCCTACCGGAGCCTGCTGCACCGCGACCCGGCCGCGATCGCCCCGCTGCTCGGCCTCGAGCGGGCCCTCATGCCGTTGGGAAGGAGTTCCGAGATTCTGCCCGAGGTGCAGGCGGCGCTTCGGGCCCCGCCGGGGCTGAAAGCGTCCGGCGGTGGAGCGGTGTACGGCGTGGCCCTGCGCGCCTACGCCGCGGCGGGCCTCCCGGACAGTCTCGAGGCCGTGGCGGAACGCTGGGCCGGTGCGTCGCCCGGCGATGAGACGCCCTACCGCGAGTGGGGCGCGGCCGCGCTGGGGGCGCACGACCGGCCGGGGGCGCGGACCGCCTACCAGCGGGGCCGTGAGCGGCTGCACCGGCCGGATGCGCTGGCGGCCGAGATGGCACAGCTCGCCATCGCCGACGGCGACTATCGGACCGCCCTGGGCGAAT